>NCGL01000001.1 GCA_002256935.1 Bdellovibrio sp. 28-41-41 | reverse complement strand
TCGAAGGCGGAATAACCAGTAAAGGAGAGTCCATGGCTCAAGTAACCATGAAAGAAATGTTAGACGCAGGGGTGCACTTCGGTCACCAAACACAGCGTTGGAACCCTAAAATGAAGAATTATGTATACACTGCTCGCGGTGGTATTCACATAATCGACCTTCAAAAAACAGTCGTAAAAGCTAATAAAGCTGCGGAATTCGTAAAAGATGTCGCTGCTAACGGTGGAAAGATTATTTTTGTTGGAACAAAAAAACAAGCGGTAGAGCCTATTCAAGAAGCTGCTTTCCGTTCAGGCCAATTCTTCGTTACAAAACGTTGGTTGGGTGGAATGATGACTAATTTCGAAACTATCAAGTCATCAATCGATCGCCTAAAGCGTATTGATCAAATGAAAGAAAAAGGCGAATTTAATTATTTTTCTAAAAAAGAACGCGCTAAAATCGAAAAAGAATACTTAAAACTTTCTGAATACCTTAATGGTATCAAAGACATGAAAGAAAAACCAGCTGCGATGTTCGTTGTTGATTTGCCTAAGGAACACATTGCGGTTGCTGAAGCTAAAACTTTGAAAATCCCAGTAATCGGTATCGCAGATACAAATTCAGATCCAGAATCTATCGAATTTGCTATCCCAGGTAACGACGATGCTATCCGTTCAATCAAATTATTCTCTACTTTAATTGCTGATGCTTACATCGAAGGCGCTAAAGTTTGGGAAGCTAAGTTGCGTACTATGACTGACAAGGGCTCTGATGCTCCTACTGCTGAAAAAGCAGAACGTGGCGAAAGATCTGAGCGTCCAGCTCCTCGTAAACCACGTCCAGGAACTGGCGGCGGCGAACGTAAAGGTGCGGCTCCAGCTGCAGATGCGGCTAAGAAATCAGCAGGTCCTGAAGTTGTTAAAGTTCAAAAACAAAGAAAACTGGTTGCTGCGGGCCTAGCAGACGAAGTTGAAATTCAAGCTGAGCTTGAAACGCCGTCTGAAGAAGACAGCAAAGATCAAGAGTAAATATCATAAGCTCGAAGACATCGATCTTCGGGCTTTTTTTTCAAATTTAAATATTATCAGGAGTCGTTATGACTATTTCAGCCTCAATGGTTAAAGAATTACGCGAAAAAACAAATGCCGGCATGATGGATTGCAAGAAAGCTTTAGAAGAATCTAAAGGTAACTTCGATGCCGCTATCGAATGGTTACGAGTAAAAGGCCTTTCTGCCGCTTCAAAAAAAGCAGATCGTATTGCAGCTGAGGGTGCCGTTTACACAGAAAAAAATGGAAAAACAGGTGTTGTTGTTGAAATCAACTCTGAAACAGATTTCGTAGCTCGTAACGACGGCTTTAAAGATTTCGTTAAAAATATCGCTGCTCACGTAGCTCACACTAACGAGCAAGTGGCTATCTTAGAGCAAATTTACCACAAAAATCCGTCTCAAAAGATCGGTGATTTATTAAAAGAAACAATCGCGAAAATCGGTGAAAATATCGTTGTTCGTCGTGGTGTTAAATACACTGAATCAGCAAACAGCTACGTTCACACTTACACGCACGGTGAAGGTAAAATTGGCGTTCTAGTAGAAGTAACTGCAGAAAACGCAGCACATGCTTCTAGTTCAGATTTGAAAACATTCGCACAAGACGTATCTCTTCACATCGCTGCGATGAACCCAATGGCTTTATCTCAAGACCAAATTTCTCCAGAAGTTGTAGCTAAAGAAAAAGAAATCTTAAAAGCAAAAAACTTGGAACAAGGTAAAAAAGCAGAAATGATCGACAAAATCGTTGAAGGTCAAATCCGTAAATTCTTGGCAGAAAATTGCTTGCTAGAACAACAATTCGTAAAAAATCCAGATTTGAAAATCGCTGACTACGCTAAAGAAACTAGCAAAAAAGTGGGTTCAACTGTGACTGTTAAACGTTTTGTTCGTTATGAACTTGGCGAAGGTATCGAGAAAAAATCGACTGACTTTGCAGCTGAAGTAGCCGCACAAGTAAAAGGACACTAGTTTGAAAGAACCCGTTTATAAGCGAATTCTATTAAAGCTCTCTGGAGAGGCGTTAGCAGGAAAAGCTGGAACCGGTATTAACACTACCGTGATCAAGCAAATTGCCGAAGACGTCTCTGCGGCCTATAAAACAGGTATTCAAATTGGTTTAGTAATTGGTGGTGGTAATATCTTTAGAGGTGTCGCCGCCAGTGCTGAAGGTATGGATCGCGCAAGCTCTGACTATATGGGGATGCTTGCGACCATGATCAATGCCTTAGCCTTACAAGATGCTCTTGAAAATGCTGGCGTTCCTACGCGTGTACAAAGCGCAATCGCTATGGCAGAAATCGCTGAACCTTATATCCGTCGCCGTGCTATTCGCCACCTTGAAAAAGGTCGTTTAGTTATTTTTGGCGCAGGCACTGGGAATCCTTATTTTACTACCGATACCGCGGCCTCATTACGTGCGATGGAAATCAACGCACAGATTATCATGAAGGCGACTAAAGTAGACGGTATCTATGATAAAGATCCTATAAAAAATCCAGATGCAAAAAAATATGATCGCATCAGTTATATTGACGTATTAAACCAGGGACTACAGGTCATGGATTCAACGGCAATTAGTTTATGTATGGATAATAAATTACCTATTATGACTTTTGATTTGATGAAGTCGGGTAATATTTTGAAAGCCGTAATGGGCGAACAGATCGGTACGATTGTTCAATAGTTACAGCTCAATAGTTAAGATTCAATAGTGACCATTCAGTATTAACTGAATTTTTGGGGGTATAAAATGGTTCAAAACTGAATTTTTGGGGGTATAAAATGGTTCAAAATGTAAAGAAAGCCGCTCAAGATAAAATGGATAAAGCCATTAAAGCTTTTGACGATGAATTAAAAAAAGTTAGAACCGGCCGCGCACAAGTTTCAATGTTAGATAACGTTCGCGTTAACTATTATGGCCAAATGGTTCCACTTTCACAGGTAGCTTCTATTTCTACACCGGATCCAAGATCATTTATGATCGCACCTTGGGAAGTAGCTATTCTAAAAGAAATCGAACAGTCGATTGTAAAAAGTGATTTGGGCATGGCTCCGATGAATGACGGCAAAGTTGTTCGATTGAAAGTTCCAGACCTGAATGAAGAACGCCGCAAAGAGCTTGTTAAACAAGTTAAAAAGATCGCGGAAGATATGCGTGTTGCGATCCGTATGGCTCGTAGAGATGCGAATGATGAAGTGAAAAAAGCTCTTAAAGATAAAACTATTTCTGAAGATGAATCAAAAAAATCAGAAACAGATATCCAAAAGATGACTGACGATTTTATAAAAAAAATCGACACGGTTTCGGCGGAAAAAGAAAAGTCTCTTCTAACTGTTTAGGCTTTACCATTTAATGAAAATTCCAAAACACTTAGCAATCATTATGGACGGCAATGGACGATGGGCAGAACAGCACCATCGCCCGCGCGTTTATGGTCACGTAAAAGGCACCCGAGTTGCTAAAAATATAATTCAAGAATGTTCCCGCCTGGGAGTTAAATATTTAACTTTGTATGCATTCAGCACTGAAAATTGGATGCGTCCACAGGCAGAAGTAGCGTTTCTAATGAAAATCCTTAGACGTTACCTAAAAAAAGAAACTCAGAATTTGATTAAAGAAAACATTCGTTTCACCGTTATTGGTGAAATTAAACGCCTTCCAGCCGATGTTGCTTCTTCTGTTAGCGCGGCCATGGTTGCGACAGAAAAATGCAATGGACTGAACCTTGTTTTTGCTATCAGTTACGGATCAAAACAAGAAATCACCAATACAGTTAAACTTTTGGCAGAAAAAATAGCGGCTGGTGAAATGACAGCCGATCAAATTGATGAGTCTACTATTCAGTCGCACTTATCAACAGCCGGAACGCCAGACCCTGACTTGATCTTAAGAACCAGTGGCGAGCAAAGATTAAGTAATTTTCTTCTTTGGCAGGCTGCTTATTCAGAATTTTATTTTACTAATCAACTATGGCCAGACTTCACAGTCGCAGATTTGAAAACTGCATTTGAAGACTTTGGCAATCGACAACGTCGTTTTGGAAAAGTAGCCCACAAAAATGAAATCACTCTTAATTAGAGCGTCCTCTGCCACTGTTGCCGTTATCACAATCTTTCTTCTGTATTACTTTTTAGAAAAAAATGGATTTAAAATTTTAATTTCTTTTGGTGTTTTAGTCGGCAGCTTCGAGCTAATGAAATTGTTGATGAAGGATTCTGATTCTAAATCTAATAAATTTGCTTTCTATAGTTTGCTTGTTTGTATTTTTGGCTTGTGTAGTTTTTTTCCGGGCACATCAGCGCTTATTTTTGCTTTTGTTTCCATCGTTTATCTACTGTTTAGTATTTTAATACTTCATAAATTTGATTCTTTAGAAGAGCTTCACACGTTTCAATCTAAAAGCATCATGGGCTTTTTCTATATGGGATTGCTTCCAAGTTTTATGATACAGATATTAGATCTTCCTCATGGGATGATTTGGTTTATAGCCTTGCTAGGTATCGTATTTGCCGGCGACATCGGTGCATATCTTGTAGGAATGAATTTCGGTAAACACAAGATCATGCCGCTAGTTTCTCCGAAGAAAACGGTAGAAGGATCTATTGGCGGTATCTTATTTTCCGTAATGACGGCCCTAGTTCTGTCATTTTACTTGCCCCATATCAACCCCATCGCCTTGATACTATTAGCTATTCCAACTTCGGTAGTGGCTCAGTTCGGGGACTTTTTTGAGTCTGTAATAAAGCGCGTCGCCGAGGTTAAAGATTCAGGTAAAATCATGCCTGGTCACGGCGGAGTGTTAGACCGTGTGGATGGTGTTTTATTTGCCGCACCGGTGATTTTATTCGGGGCTAGTGCTTTAGAAGGCCTTCTGACTTAGACCTAAGTCCTTACCAAATTTCAAATTACACAATGAAGATTTCTTAGATATAATTAAGAGATGGAATTAATACTTAGCTATTTACACTCGGGCTTTACTCAAATTTTTTCTTTTATCGTACTTTTAGGAGTTCTGGTTTTTGTCCACGAACTGGGTCATTTTCTAGTAGCACGCTGGTGCGGGGTACGTGTTGAAGTTTTCAGTTTGGGTTTCGGAAAGAAAATCTTTCAATATAAAAAAGACGAAACTACTTACTGCATTTCAATTATTCCCTTAGGCGGCTACGTAAAAATGTTCGGTGAACAACCAGGGGAAACGATCCCGGCGTCTGAACGACCATTTTCATTCTCGCACAAAAAAGTCAGTCAGCGTATTGCCGTCATCCTGGCCGGCCCGTTGATGAATTTGATTTTCGCATTCTTTATTTTCATGATCGTAAGCTCATTGGGCGAGTTAGTTAAAGCTCCCGTCGTTGGAGAAGTACAACCTATGTCAGCCGCTTCTATTGCCGGTTTCAAACCAGGCGACCGCATTATGTCCGTGAATAATGAAGCCGTGAAAACTTGGGATGATTTTCAAGATGATCTGGATAAGAACTTAGATTCAAGCGTAGCTATCGCGGTTGAGCGTGAAAATACAAAAGAGCTAGTTAAGCTAGATATCCCAGTAAAAGCAAAAAAGAATCCAAATATTGTGTCTTCAAAGAAAATGATTGGAGATATCGACGGGTTAAATTTATTCTCATACGCAGCAGTAATCGCTGTATCGCCAAGCTCTCCTTTTGCTGCTGCCGGTATCATCAGCGGTGATCGCGTTAGTAAAATTAACGGAGTAGACATTTTGAATTTTCGCGATCTGGCACCAGAACTAGACAAACTCTACAATATTGCCGGAGCTACAAAGCCTGCGGAACTAAAAATCACAATTGCTAGAAACGAAGGCGACCCTAAAACTAAACTAGAAAAAGAGTTCACAATAACGGGTTTCCATACCTCAAAACCCATTACCCTAGATACATTAAAGATCGAATCTACTCAGTTATATGTTGATCGAGTTATGCCAGATTCACCGGCACAGGCCGCAGGAATGTTAAAAGGCGATCGCATTGTTTCTATCAACGGCAAAAAGTTAGTAGTGTGGGAAGATATTCTAAACAATATCAAATCTTACGAGGGCAATGGCAAAATCACTATGGAAGTTCTTCGTGGGACCGAGACCGTTAAAGTGGATGTTATTCCTAACATGACAACTCATATGACTCCCCATGGAACAGAAGAAAAACGATTCACAATCGGCATCAGCCCTTATTTGATGTACGCCGCTCCCGAGACGGTTTTGCTGAAACACACCGATATCTCCTCGATCGTGAAACGCTCAGCAGATCGCACTTGGGACGTTTCTGTTATGACCGTTTTAAGTTTTGCAAAGCTACTGAGCGCGGAACTATCACCTAAAAATATCGGTGGTATTTTTTCTATCGCACAAGCCGCAAATGAGACATTTAAAATTGGCTTAGTCGCGTTTTTGCAAATGATGGCATTGATCTCGATCAACTTGTTTATCCTGAATTTACTACCGATCCCGATCTTGGACGGCGGTCATTTAGTGTTCTACTTTATCGAAGCGATTAAAGGATCTCCGATGAGCATAAATAAAATTGAATTAGCTCATAAAGTAGGAATGATTTTGCTTTTTAGCTTGATGGCTTTTGCTCTATTCAATGACGTCCGACGCATACTCGGCTTTATGTAAATGAAAATACTTGCCTTAGAATCCTCAACGGCCCACGGAAGTGTGGCTCTAATAGATAGCGATGATGTGAAGTTTCAAACATCATCGCGTGAGCAAAAAAGTCATAGCGAAATCATTCACACATTTATCGAACAAGGTCTAAAACAATTGCAGTGGAAGGTTGCGGACATTGATTTGTTTGCATCCACTATCGGTCCGGGAAGTTTCACTGGAATTCGTGTTTCTATTAACTCGGCAAAATCATTTGCGTTTGTTTTTAATAAACCTATCATCGGCGTCGACTCCTTGCTGAACATGGCTCACGTGAATTTTGAAATTCTAAAACATTCAATGGAAACTAAAACAATTACGTGCATGATCAACGCCTATAAAAATATGGTTTACCTTGGGCAGTACACTCTTAAAGACGGAAAAATATCGGTGGTTACCGCGCCTACGGTCGTGCGCGTGCAAGACCTAGGAAGCGTGATTAAAGATAAAACCCTAGTCGTCGGTGATGGGTACACTGTGTACGAACCACACTTTAGTGATCAAATCAAACCTTTGTCCCTTAGACCCACTGGCCTCTACGACTATCCTACTGCGGAAATGACGGGCAGACTAGCCAAGCAAATTTGGGTCGACAATAAGTCCACCTCAACCTTTGAATGGAAATTGATTCTACCCCTTTACCTCCGCGCCTCTGAAGCCGAAGAGAATAAAAAGGGTATTAAATACACACCACTATGAGGTTCACATGGAACTAGTGAATAAAACCGGTTCGTCGGAGACGAATAAAAAAAATATCTGGGCAGTTCAATCGGGCAAAGGCGGCGTTGGAAAAACGTTTGTTACGTCAAGCTTGGCTCTAACACTTTCAAAATTACAATACAGCGTACTCGTCATCGACTTAGATTTAAGCGGCGCAAATATTCACACAGCGCTCGGCTTGAATCCATCACATTTGAATCTACGGCATTATCTTGAGGGACAAAAAGATATCTCTCAAATTATCATTCCTACTTCGTATCCAAAATTGTCTTATATCCAAGGCATCTGGGATTCTTGGTTACCTTTTAATTTTAATGAATTTGACGAACAGAAATTTTTCACAGATTTGCGCGCACTTGATTTTGACTACATACTTATCGATTTCGGTGTGGGCTCATTTGAAAAATATTTCAATCTATACTTGGAATGCGATGAGAAAATTTTAGTTTCTTCTCCAGAGCCAACAAGCATCGAAAAGAACTATCGTTTTATCGAAAGCTACATTTGCCAAAATTTAAAAAGCAAATCGACTCCAGAGGCGTTCGCAAAGTTAATCTCTACTCTTAGAGAATTCCGTCACAAAACATTAGATAAACCATTTTCTTTTAAAACTTATTTGAAAGAAAACGAAGGTTTAACTCTTGAGCCATTCAATAAACTAAATCGTGAGCCTATTAAATTAATTTTGAATGGCATTCGTTCGCACTCTGTGTCTGATTTAGGTTACTCAATCAAAAGCGTTTGCAATAAATACTACGGTTTACATATCGAATACGTTGGGTTTTTAGAATTCGACAATTCAGTATGGCAATCGATCAAAAATCGCGAGCCCGTGTTGATTTCTCAACCATTCACGCCGGTGGCTGGTCAATTCTTAAACATCTGTAAAAATTTAACTGAGCCAGAAAATTTGCGCGCTGTTGTTTAATAACTTGGATCAGGGTTTCTTGACCCAGACTTAGGACTGACAATTCAGCTTAAATTGTTTTAAAATGATTTGGTCTTGAACTCCCTGTACTTAAATCGATATAATCCTAGGTAAGGAAAATATTAATTTAAAGGATTTAAATTAGGGCAGCCTTATATGAAATCAAACTTTTATGAAATTTTAGAACTTACAACAAACGCCGCTCAACACGAAATTACGACTGCGTATGAACGAGCCAAAACGACCTATTCAGGTGATAACCCCGCCATCTACACGATTTTTAGTGATCAAGAAGCACGCGAATTATTGTCGATGATCGAAGAAGCATACTCTATCTTGGGTAACAAAACTCTACGTAACATTTACGATCAACGTCTGCTGGGTCATTCGAAGATTAATGCTGAAGATCTAACTTATGATTCAATTTTAAATGCTAGCCGTTTAATCTTCCAAGATTCCAAAGTGGATACTAAAAAAGCCTCATTTGTTCGTAATGAAGAGTTAGAAAAAGAAATCGCAGATTGCTCTAACTGGAATGGCGACATGCTAAAGAAAATTCGCGAGTACAAAAATGTCACGCTTGAAAAATTAAGTGACACTATCAAGGTGAATTCATTCTACATCAAGGCCATCGAGGCAATGACTCCGAATAATTTGCCGGCTCCTGTTTTTGTTCGTGGCTATGTAATCCAAATGGCAAAAGAGCTTGGATTAAATGGCAAAGCGGTTGCTGACTCTTACATGAAAAACTACAGCAAAGCGAATTAACCAAAATGGCAGAGCGACTTGTTTTTATCGTCGCTGTTTCTGCTACTGATTCCCGTTTAGACAAATACCTATCTCTGCAAAGCCCGATTTCATCGCGATCTCGGGCCGAATACTTAATTGATTCGGGTTTAGTGACCGTCAATGGAAAGCCGGCCAAGGCATCCTACAAACTCAAAATTGACGACAAAGTCGAGGTGGACTTCCCCACTCCCAAATCAACAGAAATCAAACCGTTTGATATCCCGCTCGATATTCAATTTGAAGACGACGATATCATCGTAGTCAACAAACCGGCAGGCCTAGTAGTTCACCCCGCTGCTGGCCATGAGAACGACACTCTAGTAAACGCATTGATGGCTCACACTAAAAACCTATCGATGAAATTTGGTGAAGATCGCCCTGGTATTGTTCATCGCATCGACAAAGAAACCAGCGGTTTGCTGGTTGTTGCGAAAAATGATTCCTCTCATCAGCATTTAAGTGATCAGTTTAAAGCACGCTCGATTAATCGTCTCTATGAAGCTGTCTGCATCGGCGAGCCTAAGCAATCCGAAGCTAAAATTACCTCTATTATTGCTCGTCATCCAAATGACCGGAAACGATTTGCTTCGGTAAAAGATACCCGCGGAAAAATAATTACCACACCTACTGACGATATCACGATCGGAAAAATTGCGATTACTAGTTATAAAGTTTTGAAAAGCAAAACGACGGCGTCGTTAGTTCAGCTTAAGTTATTCACCGGACGAACTCATCAAATCCGCGTGCATATGTCTGAACTAGGACACCCGCTACTTGGGGACAAGCTGTATTCCACCGCAGCCGCCTCGAAAAAAATTGCGGGTGAAATGAAGCTGGAAACTGATGCAATGAATCGGTTCTTGTTGCACGCGAAAGTTTTGGGTTTCATTCATCCTAAAACGGAAAAAGAAATGAATTTCGAAGTCGACTGGTCAACCCAAGAAAAAGCATTTATCCAAAAGTGGTTTCCATGATTCAAAAAGCAAAAGGTCTTTTCTTTGAAGACGACAAGATCGAATTTTTTTTCGGCAATAAATTTTATGCACTCACAGACCTTACTAGTTTAAAGCCAACTGGCGTACACACGGTTAAACAAACCCACAGTGATTTATTTCACGTAATTACCCGGTCCGAGCCGGTTCATCCACAGCCAGAAGGCGATGCCTTGGGAACAGATGTGCCAAAACAATACTTAGCAATTAAAACGGCAGATTGTTTGCCCGTGATGATTCATGATCCAGACAACAAACGAATTGCCGCCATCCACACTGGCTGGAAAGGCGTTGCGATCGGCATCGTACCAAAAACTGTAAAACAGTATTTTGAAAACTCTAAGACGTTAAGAATCTTCATCGGTCCACACATCATGAAGAAATCATTTGAAATCAAGAACGACGTGCTTGAACAGTTAAAGAATTCACTACCCACATCGGTATGGCCCAATGTGAACGTTGAAACAAAAGGCGATAAGTTCCACATCGATCTAACCGAGATCGTAGAACTCCAAATCAAATCCCAATTCCCCAGAATTCAATTCACAACAGAAAAAGCCAACATCGACACCAAAACCACAGAGAACTACAACTCGTTCCGCCGAGATTCAACAAACGCTGGCCGAAACATTTCCTACATCCGCTTAAAATAGAAAAGCCCCAACAAATTGTTGAGGCTTCCAATTGACATTTCGCGTTTCAAAAAGGCAGGCTAGGCGCCCCCGCAGCTGCCTTTTTTCTATCTCCAGCGAGCTGCGCTTGAGTTTAGGATTTGTACTGTTTTGGCTACGTTTAAGCGACCGCCAGATACCGTTACACCTTTTAGTGATGGTAGTTGGTCTACGCCGGCAAGCATGGCTTGCTTAAGTGCTAGGACTGCAGGTCCCGGGTTTGTGTAGTATTTTTGGATGAATTGTTCACTCGCTGCTGCGTGGATCAATGCAATCGCGCCGGCTACGTGAGGAGTGGCCATTGATGTTCCAGTTAGGTTTGAATATTTGTTACCAGGAACAGTTGAAAGAATGTTTGTTCCAGGAGCACCAAGATCAATAGAGCGTGCACCGTAACCAGCTTGGGAATACTTAGCATTTTCTTTTGTCGTGTTCGTTACAGAAACGATGTATTCAGAAGAGCAACCTGTTGGTACGTCACCTTGTTGATCGACGTTTACGTTGTTGTTCGCAGTCGCTGCTGCTGACAAGATACCAAGTTGACCCATTTGTTCATATAGATCATTCCAAACTGGGAATTCACCCTTTTTGCAGTCCGCATTGTCGACACCGAAGCTAGAGTTAGTAGCTACGATATTAGCACCACGTTGACCTTTAGAATTGTACCAAAGTTTTTTCTGCTCGATTACATAACCGTAAGCTTTCGCTACAGTGGCTGTCGTTCCAGAAGCACCTTGAACAGCCATGATTTTAACATTCCAGTTAACACCTGAAACGCCGCGACCGTTGCTACCTTTAGCACCGATAGTTCCCATTACGTGAGTACCGTGCATATCTGAAGTGATGTTTCCAGAATTGTTGAATGCATTCCAACCGTAAACGTCATCTATGAATCCATTAGCATCATCATCTTTACCGTTATTTGGGATTTCGCCACGATTAACATAGATGTTTTCTCGTAGGTCTTCGTGAGTTAAATCAAAGCCGCCGTCTACAACAGCAACTACGATATCACGTCCGCCTTTATCCTTACCTCCAGTTGTAATATCCCAAACTGCAGCTGCGTTAATACCTGATCCTTCGATCATGTCCCATTGTTGGTTAAACATTGGATCATTTGGCAAGCCTCTCATTAAATTAAGAGGAGCACGTAAAAATACGTAATGATTAGGTTGCGCGTATGAAACACCTTTTACTCGGTAAGCTGAACCTAGCGCTTCCTGAGTCGTTGCCTTACCTTTAACTAAATATAGATTCAAAGTCGTCGATACGACTTCTTTAACTTGAAGCCCTTGAGCTTGAAGCGCTGCTACGGCGTACTGTGGGTTATAAGCCCCTTGGAACCGCACAATAAACTCACCTGTTACGTTCTGTCCTTGTCTGATCGTCTGTGCTTGCACCGATGTGTGTGCACCAACTGCTAAAATGATTGTTAATAACGCTGAAAATAATTTCATGGTAAAACCCCCGTAGTCGAAACCTGCCGACAAGTTATTTGCTAAGTAGTTGTTTTAGCAAATTTAATTTCCACTAAGACGCGACGCCAATTTTTATACAACCTATAAATTTTTCTCATCTTGATGCGAAGCGGCTTTTCCTGTAATTTGTCTTGTATTTTAGCCATACAAAATATTAATAAAATCGACCCTTTACGTATTATTTCAAGGAGGACCATTGTTGATTACTACTTTGCGTATTAAACTTTTCGCTCTAGCGATGTTATTTCTGTCGGCGGCTTTTTCTAAACCGAATCTTAAACCGCTTAACTCTAACGAACTTGACCAACAGTTTCAGAAGTCGATTTACTTCTTATTAAAGAATACTTCGCCGGCTGATGGTGTTCGTGGTTCCATAATCGCAGCGCCTTCGCGCAGCCATCCTGACTATTATTATCACTGGGTTCGCGATGCAGCTTTAGTGATAGAATCGCTTTTGAATTTGTATGTAGATCCCCGCTACAACAATTCACCACTTAAAGCACAGATTAGATCTTTCTTAATGGATCACATGAAATTTAATTCTAAAATTCAGATTTCAAGCCAATCAGGAAATGGACTAGGCGAGCCGAAATTTTGGGTCACTGGTCTTCCCTTCTTGGGTCCCTGGGGCCGTCCTCAAAATGATGGGCCGGCACTTCGTTCAATCAATCATGCTCGTATTTTAGAGATCGCTCTTCGTGAGAAATGGCCAGAAGCTGGCCAACTAGTTCCGTTCTTGTACGCAGCGAAAATCCCTGCGGATTCATTAATCAAACGTGACACTGAATTTGTGGGTCACCACTGGCGCGAGCCAAACTTTGACCTTTGGGAAGAAGTTTACGGAATGCACTTCTACACTTTACTAGCGCAAAGAAAATCAATGTTGTTCGGCGCTTCGGTAGCGACGGCATTTAAAGATCAAGGAGCGGCTCAATTCTACACAACTCAAGCCACTCAAATTTCTAACACACTTGAAAGTTTTTGGACTCAAGGCAAAGGCTTTATCGAGGCTACTAAATTTGTTAAGCGTGGTCGCAGTAAATCGCAACTAGACTCTGCCGTATTACTAGCGGTTCTTCACTCTGAGGTTGAAGGCACTCGTTTTTCAGTTAATGATCCGCGTGTTTTGGCTACATTCTTAAGTTTAAAAAGCTCGTTTAATTCTATCTACACTATCAACAAAAATTTGGCGTACGGTACGGCGATCGGTCGTTATCCAGAAGATACATACGATGGTTACATAACTAATTCTCGTGGTAATCCATGGGTGTTATCAACAGCTGCTGGCGCGGAATATTTGTATCGCTTGATGAAGAGCTATTTGAAAACAAAACAAATCCAAATCAATGTCTACAACAAGGCCTACTTCGCAGGTCTTAGCGGCGATTCACAATTGAAATCAGGGCAAGTGCTATCTCCAATAGATCGTACGTATTCTCTGATCATCAAGGGTCTTTTCGTAGAGGCTGACGGCTTTTTAGCTCGTATTTTATTTCACCGTAATACGGATGGGTCTTTATCTGAGCAAATGAACCGCGAAAATGGTTTCATGCAAGGCGCACCTAACTTAACATGGAGCCACGCTAGCTTTATCACTGCAAAACTACGTCGTGACGAAGCGATTACGATTGGTCGCGCGTTTCTTAAATAATTGATTTCGAAATTGGGGTCCGTATGAGTATTTTCAGCAAGGCGTTCACGTTACTACAAAAAGTTGGGCAATCCCTAATGATCCCAGTATCTGTGTTGCCAGCAGCGGGTTTGTTGGTAGCGCTAGGACGTATTTTAAAAGATAATTTTGATGCCGCTTCGATGGTCCACAAAATCGGTGAAGTTTTTTTCAGCGGTGGTTTAGCCATATTCGAACAACTACCCGTTATTTTTGCGATGGGTGTTGCGATCGGATTTACCGGCGGCGCCGGTGCGGCGGCTCTGGCGGCAGGTGCTGGTTACTTTACATTAGTGAACGTACTTAAAGTTATCTCTGGATTTACTCCGGCAGAAATGGCGATTAATACTGGCGTCTTCGGCGGTATCGCTGCCGGCGGAGTTTCAGCTTATATCTACAATCGTTACCACACGACAACGTTGCCTCAAGTTCTAGGATTCTTCTCTGGAAAACGTTTAGTTCCCATTTTAGCTTCAGCCGCATGTTTAGTTTTAGGTCTATTACTTGGCGTGTTTTGGCCACCGATTCAATCGGGTATTCACTCAGTGGGTTTATTAGCTTTAAATTCTGATCTAGGACCTGCGATGTACGCTGCGGGAAAACGATTGTTAATTCCACTTGGTTTACATCACGTTTATTACCCACCATTTTTGTTTGAGTTCGGTGAATTCGTAAATGCGGCTGGGCAAACAATTAAAGGCGATTCTCCTCGCTTCTTTGCTGGTGACCCTTCAGCTGGCCGATTCATGGCATCTGAGTTTCCAATTATGTTATTCGGTTTACCAATGGCAGCATTAGCTATGGTTCTAAGAGCTAAGCCTGAACGTCGCAAAGCCATTGCGGGCATTATGGTTTCCGCAGCATTAACTTCGATCATCACGGGTATCACTGAGCCCATCGAATTTGCGTTTCTATTCGTTGCGCCCATTCTTTTCGTATTCCACGTATTATTAGCTTTTTTATCTGGTGTTTTGACTTACCAATTCGATATTCATTTAGGTTACACATTCTCGGCGTCTTTAATCGACTTCGTATTAGGTTTCTTCAATCAGAAAAACAGCATGTCGTTCTGGTTAATCGTTGGTCCTATCATGGGCGCTTTATATTTCAGCGTATTCTATACTTTAATTCCAATGCTTAACTTAAAAACTCCTGGTCGAGAAACTGAAGAGGACATGGCTGCAACAGCGGCTCAAGTGACTACGACAGGCGCTGGTCGCGCGGCAGATATCTTGGTTGCCTTGGGCGGCGCGAGCAACATCGAATCACTGGATGCGTGCATTACACGTTTAAGACTAGTTGTGAACAATACAGATAAGGTAAACAAAGAAGCCCTTAAAGGCTTAGGTTCAGCGGGCGTAATGATCACAGGCAAAAATGTTCAAGCTATCTTTGGTGTTGAATCAGATAAAATCAAAGATCAAATCAAAGCAGTCATGGCTAACAAACCAACGCCATCTTCATTCATCACTCCTATCGAAGGTGATATTCTAGCGATTGAAGCGACACCGGATGAAACGTTCTCGCAAAAGATTTTGGGCGAAGGCTACTTAATTAGACCCACAAAAGGTGTTGTAGTAGCGCCGTTTGATGCGGAAGTAATGCATTTTTTCCCGACTAAGCATGCGATCGCACTTAAAAATGCAGATGACGTAGAAGTTCTGATTCATGTTGGTATCGACACGGTAAAAATGGAAGGTCGAGGCTTTAAAGGATTTGTCCAAGTTGGCGATCAAGTAAAACAAGGGCAAAAATTGATCGAGTTTGATTTGAACCTAATCAAAGCAGAAGCGAAATCAGAATTAACTCCGGTTGTGTTCACAAACTCTGACAAAAAAGTCGTTATTTCAAAGAAATCTAATCAACAAATCGAAGTGAGTTTCTAAATGGCTGAAATAAAAAAAGTATTACTTAATAAAGAAGGTCTTCATGCTCGCCCGGCTGGCGCATTGGCTAAAACAGCAGCTGGCTTTAAAAGCAAAATTGAACTTCTATTCAATCAGAAAAAAGTAAACGCTAAATCGTCGTTGAGCCTTATGACTCTTGGTCTTGGCCACAACGCTGAATTTACAATTTTTGCCGATGGCGAAGATTCTGAACAAGCCATTAAAACACTGTCTGAACTAATTGATAAGGAATTTAAAATTTGATTACTTCAGCGGCTTCAACCAAGATTTTTAAAGGCACAACGGTCTCTAAAGGTATTGCGCGCGGACCATTGTATTTCAAACGCGACATCAACCAAAATAGAAATTTTGTAGGCAAAGGTTCTATTAGTGAAGAGCAAAATCGCTACAATAAAGCGGTTGTCTTGTCTCAAACCGATCTAAACCAATTGATCGCCCGAATGGATAAATCACATTCTGAAGGCCGCGAAGTTATCGAAGCACATCTTCAGCTTCTAGAAGATCCTGAAGTTCAAGATCAAGTTTTTGGTAAAATTGAAAATGGATTTTCTTCAACTGAAGCATATACCGCTGTTGTAGAAGAATTCAGAACTCTTTTTGCCCAGCTTGATGATGAATACATGAAACAAAGAGTTCATGATTTGGACGATGTTTCTAAACGGGTATTGTTCTATATCGCAAATCCAACTGAAGCTTACGAAAATATATCTTTAAGTCAGCCGTCTATCTTGGTTTCGGATGATTTAAGTCCGTCTCAGTTGCTAAGCCTAGATAAATCTAAAGTTTTGGGTGTTGTTCTTAAGAACGGCAGTACGCAATCTCATACCTCTATTCTTTGCCGCTCTTTAGAAATTCCATGCATTGTGCGCACAGCTGTTGATATGGATACTCAGGGCGGTAACAACGTCGGTTTTCTAGATTCTATCGCAGGGGATTTATATTTAAATCCAGATTCGCAAGTGGAAGCAAAACTGGAAGCTAAACGTGTTAGCTACATCAATGAGTTAAAATTATTGCAGTCGTTCAGAAACCAAGCGACCAAAACTAAATCAGGCCGCTTAGTACCACTTGGTGCTAATATTTCTGGTCCGCAAGACGTAGATTCTGTTTTAAAAAACGACGCAGAATTAGTTGGTCTTTACAGAACTGAATTTTTGTTTTTAGATCGCGTGAAAGCACCCACAGAAGATGAACAATTCGAAGTTTATAAAAAAGTATTCGAAGGTCTGCCAAATAGACGGATCATTTTAAGAACGCTCGATATCGGCGGTGATAAAGTTATTTCCTATTTGGACTTAGAAAAAGAAGAAAATCCATTTCTTGGTGTTCGCGGAATTCGCCTATGCTTGAAATACAAAGATCTTTTTAAAGACCAGCTACGTGCTGTTTTAAGAGCATCCGTTCATGCAACAGACCTTGGAATCATGTTCCCAATGGTATCTACGATTGAGGAAATCACCGAGAGCAAAAAAATCTTTGCGGAAGTTCAAAAAGAACTAAGTTTAAAGAAAATTCCTTACAGCACTGAAATTGAACTGGGCGTAATGATGGAAGTTCCGTCGTTAGGTTTCATGTTAAAAGAAGTGGCTAATGAAGTGTCGTTTATCAGCATTGGCACTAACGATTTATTCCAATATTCAAACGCGTGTGATCGCATGAATGCCGACTTAGGCTCGATTTCTTCACCTAATCATCCAGGTTTCCTAAGGTTTCTGAAATTTATCATTCAAGAATCAAAAACCTACGGACTGCATGTCGGTGTGTGCGGATCGATCGCCCATCACCCACAAATTATGCCATTTTTAATTGAATGCGGTGTGGACGACCTAAGTATGACAGCTCAGCATGTACTAGAAGCTCGTAAAGCAATTGCAAGCATCGATGATGGACAGACTAATACGAAGCTTAGCTAAATGCGCGCGCATTTAGCGCTCGTTTTTGTGCCCTTTGCTTAGTATTTATTAATAATTGCAGTGGATCTTCTTCTGATAGCCCAGCGTCTCCTGATTCTGGCGTTCAGGCCACGCAGCTTACCTTTCCTGGCGTCAGTGCCGGCGGAATCTTTGATCCATCGGTAACTAAAGATCCTTCCACTGGATTCCTGTGGATGAGTTATTCTGTCGTCAACAATTCCACTTTTCAACACGAAAAAACAAAATATGCGGCCTGATTAAGGCAGCCTTCGGAGTGTACGATCCCCGTTTCCACTTCGATAAATACCCTTTGTTAACTGCGACGATGGTGTCATCGGTCTCGGCCCTTTTCAAAAAATTGACTTTGCTGAAAAGTTGAAACGAATCTTCGCGCTGTTGTCTTTCTGCGATAGGAGAAAGCAAAACACCGGCAACTCTATGAACTTCAATTTTCTTGTTGCCGCTGAGCTTAATGTTTATACGCTCGCCCGCCTGAATTGGTTTACTCAACTCATACGCAAGATCGGGCCCACGGACATTGGTTACCGCCTCAGCTAGTACAAATGTCGTTGATCAAAATGAAATGAATAGTTTCTACCAAAGTTACTATCCCAATTACCCCTGCCGTCAGTAAATGCAACTTCAAGGTCTAAACCGTTCAAGCCTTGGACATTGCTGGCCTTCGAAAAGCCACCAATATACGAATCCAGTAACCGTCACGGCTTATTCCTTATTTATCGTAGGTTCCACGGCACTCGTCGGTGAAATTTTCTATCTTAAAAAAGGCGAAGTCGATTTAAAGACTGGTTTTATTTTCGCCGTCCCGAGTTTTTTTGGATCAACTTAAAAAACTGCAATCGACAGGAAATTTTTTGCAGAGGTCTGAAGCAACCTCTGCTTAATTGATTAATGGAGACAGCGATAGTGGCAAATTATTTAAAGTTAAGTGTTTGGGGCCCATTTTTAGTCCGCGTGCTGCTTGTCATTGGTATCGGCCATGGATTTTATTTTCAAGACTACCTTGAAGTGCTGATCAACTCTTTGGGTTTAGCGGTCGGCATTGCGGTCACAATGCGCCGAACTAAAACCAATCAAGGTGGACGAAAATATTTGCAGTTGATTTATGATTCTTCTGAAACCGTCGCAGAAAAATCGCGAAATATTTTTTCATCGAATGAGCAATTATCGAAACAGTCGGCCGGGCAATCAGTCGCTGTTGCCCAGTCCAGCTCTGCTCTGAAAGAAATATCGTCGCTGGTCGCTCATACGTCTGAAAATGTGCGAAACTTGGTCGGGGCCACGCAAACGGCGGATCAGGCTATCAATCAAGGGCAGCGAGCAATGACGATGATTTCAGAAAGTATTTCAGAAATCAGATCCTCGTCGTTAATTTTATCCAAGACTGTCGAAGAAAAATTCGCACAGATTGAAAAAATATTACAGCGACTTGAAGAGATCAGAGGAAAATCAGTTCTCATTAAAAACATCGTGTTTCAGACAAAACTGTTGTCCTTCAATGCGTCGGTGGAGGCCGCCCGAGCCGGTGAACAGGGCAAAGGCTTTTCGGTGGTGGCCGAAGAGATCGGAAAGCTTGCGGTTTCATCGGGAGAGGCCGCATTGGAAATTGATACCATCCTTGATGCCAGTGTTTCTGAATCGAGCGAAATGGTTTCACGTCTAAAGACTGATTTGACAGATCTGGTCAAAAAAGCTGATCGAAATAGTCTCATTGGGGAAACTCAGGCTCGTGAAGGAGCTGATGCCATCGAAGAAATTGTGACTCAGTTTACGATTGTTTCACAAATGACTGGGCAAATTTCGAATGCGGCTCTGAAACAAGAAATCGGTGTTCGTGAAATCAATCAAGGTATAGCGGCTATTCAAAATAGTTCTGAACAAATTTTGAATAGTTCAGAACAGTTGACTCAAGACTCGATGATCCTTAAAGGCCTGAGTGAGCAGCTCATCGAACCGATTGATCAAATTGGTAAAATCCTGAATATTAAAATTGATAAACAGCTGGTTGCGGGAGAATAAACTATTCCAAATCAGATTGTTACTGAAAAATAGGACCCCAGGCTATGGAGCCCTATTAATTTAGATTTTCTTAAAACCGAGTGTTTTTAGGGCAACAAGTTTTCAAAATTACTAAATAAAGGGTTTGCGACAAAAACTTGAGTTAAAATTTTCGCATTTCCAAAAGAAAGTTGGTCATGCTGTTTGCTTTCTAAGGCATTCTCAAAATAGAACGTTAGGTATTGTTGATTTTAAAAGAATTCATCTAGCTGACCTGCTCCCAAAGTCCTATGGTTTTTTTTGCCAAAATTGCACCAGAGTCAGTTGAGTCCGGAGGCTTCGCATTGTGTGCAATCATTGAAATACTATATGGATCTCCTTTATCGCCTCCATATATATGAATTTGGCGTTTGCAAGAAGTACCTTCGCAAGACTATTGAATTCCATAAAAATAGAATAACTACCGTAATAAATTTTATATACATCCACACCCCCACATCCATTTTGTTAAAAAACTTAGGAGTGCTGTCTAGAAAAGAAATCATCATTGTCTGGCTGATAGGTGGCGGTTTGAAACGAAAAAAGACCCAAAATCAAAAAAAATTTTGGGTCTTTTAAAAATAAAAAATGGTGGCCAGAGAGGGAATTGAACCCCCGACACAAGGATTTTCAGTCCTCTGCTCTACCGACTGAGCTACCTGGCCTCGGTTTTAATTTTCCGAAGCCACTTTAGTAACCTTCCAGTAAATATCTTGTCAAGAGTTAAAAGCTTTTTCCAAATCCTTGATTAGATCATCAATATCTTCGATTCCTACCGATAAACGGATCAATGAATCATCGATTCCTAGCTCTTTACGCTTATCTGCAGGGACACTCGCGTGAGTCATGATCGCCGGATGCTCTACCAAAGATTCTACTCCGCCTAAACTTTCAGCTAAAGCGAAGATTTCTACGCTTTCTAGAAACTTTCTAGCTGCCGGAAGGCCGCCTTTGATGAAAAACGTGATCATTCCACCAAATCCCAGCATTTGGCGTTTAGCTAAGTCATGCTGAGGATGAGATTTTAAACCTGGGTAAATTACTTTTTCTACTTTTGGGTGTGACGCCAAGAAATTGGCAACTTGTATAGCGTTGGCTTCGTGAGCTTTCATTCTTAGAGGCAACGTTTTCAAACTTCTAAGGGCTAAAAACGAATCAAATGGACCTTGGATTGTTCCCATTGAGTTGCTTAAAAATGCCATACGTTCTGCGAGTTCGGCTTTATTAGTAACGGCAATGCCGCCCACCATATCCGAATGACCACCGATGTATTTTGTTGCCGAGTGAACAACGATATCCGCGCCTAAATCGAGTGGTCTTTGAAAGAACGGACTCATAAACGTATTGTCCACAACAACCAAAATTCCCTTTTGATGTGCGATTTTTGCAATAGTTTCGATGTCGGCTAGTTTTAAAGTCGGGTTTGTTGGTGTTTCAAGCCAAACCATTTTTGTTGCTGGCGTAATCGCTGCTTCAAAATTCTTAACTTGAGTTAAATCAACGTATGAAAAATTTAAACCCATCGGTCGCAGCACCTTATCAAATAGTCGAAATGTACCTCCGTACATATCATCCATCGCGATGACGTGATCAGCATTTTTCAATAAAGCTAAAATTGTAGTCGTTGCCGCGCAGCCAGAAGCAAACGCAAACCCGTGAGTTCCGTTTTCCAAAGCGGCCATACAATTTTCATACGCTTTGCGAGTGGGATTGTGAGTACGCGAATACTCCCACCCTTTGTGGACTCCAGGAGATTCTTGTACGTAAGTCGATGTTAAATAAACAGGAGTCATGATCGCCCCTGTCGTTGGGTCAGGTTGTTGACCCGCATGGATTGCTTTTGTGGCAAAATTAACTTTTGTGTCTTTGTATTTCATTTAATACCTCTATAGGTTTAACTAAACCTAAATTCCAATTTCTTTATAATACGTTTGGTAGTCTTCAATTTTATTAAAAACGCTCCCAATTTCATCCGCAGTTAGGAAACCGTTGTCGATCATCCATTTGTTGTTGAACGCTTTGCTCAAATACGCCTTTCCACTATCAGGCAACATCACCAGGAATCTCTTCTTTTCTTTGATTTTTTTGCCGTAATTAATCGCGCCTACTAAAGCCATCGCGCTAGATGGACCAACGCATAGAGATTCTTTTTGGATTAATTCACGCGTCATTAAGAATGATTCTTTATCATTCACCTTTTCAAAATCATCCATGTATTGAAGTTCCACGTTTTCAGGCAAGAAATCTTCTCCAACACCTTCTACTTTATATGATGCCGGCGGATCGATAACTTTTTTGTGATAAAATAGATCGTATAGAATACTTCCTACTGGATCTGCACACACAATTTTAACATTTGGGTTTTTTTCTTTTAAATAGCGACCAACACCAGAAATAGTGCCGCCCGTTCCCGCACCGGCAACGAATACGTCAAGTTTTCCGTCCATTTGTTCCCAAATTTCAGGACCTGTTGATTTATAATGGCGTTCACGATTGTCGATGTTGTGATATTGATTCGCGTAGAAACAATTTGGTGTGTTATCGGCGACCTTTTTGGCGACATTTACGTAGTATCTTGGATCTGTCGGCTCAACCCCTGTTGGTGTAATCAAAACTTTGGCACCAAATGCAGCTAAAATCGCGCGTTTTTCTTCGCTGATCTTATCTGGCATGATGAAAATACATTTATAACCTTTACTTGCGGCTACGAATGCTAATCCCAATCCCGTATTGCCCGAAGTCGCTTCGACGATAGTGCCGCCGGGCTTTAGTTCCCCTCGTTTTTCCGCGCCTTCAATCAATGCGATAGCAATACGATCTTTTACGCTGCCACCAGGATTGAAATATTCAAGTTTCACATAAAAATCGTGAATTGAATCTTTTGTTATAGAGTTAAGTTTAATGACCGGCGTATTGCCGATGGTTTCAATAATAGAGTTTTTAATCTTAGACATTATTCATTAATAGCTTGGCGATTTAAGGACTGCAACCGATTAAAAACCGTTCCTAGCTGTGTCGCCGAGTTCAATGAATAGGGGATTTTAAGAAATTTACAGTAATCGCGAACTTTGACTTTATCAGGAGCATCTTTAATAAGCTCATCGACCAAAAGCCGATAGAGTTCCAGTTTTGATTCCGCCCCTCGCAAAGACAAATTGATTTTGTCGCTAGCAGATTTCAGAAGATTTTTTTCTTTGCAAAACACCAAACGCGCCCCCGTTTTATCTATTTTCGCCTACTTCATCTTAAACTTTCAATAAAATTTTGCAAAAGGGGCCCAAAAATTACAGTTAAGAGCGCGGGAAACTGGAAAAATAGGACGGGAATCATCACTAAGTAGGGAAGTTTAATTAACTTTTCTTGGATCTCGCGTTCACACGCCTGATAAATCTCGTGTTCGAGTATGAGAATCTGATTGTAGATCGGCTCTTTCTTAATCCCTTTCTCCAGCAACTGTAGCACTTGTCGACGATAAATAGATTTCACACCCACTACATGTTCGTGTGTAGGAAGCTGACGTTCGATTAAAATGAACCACTGGCGTGTGGCTTTAACAAACATATGATTAGCAAATGCGTGGCCATTGTGTGCTGTAAGATAGCGTTTAATTCCATCTTGGATAGATTTTCCTTTTTCAATACTACTTTTCACGTGCAACAACAGCTCAAGTGGCGGCGCTAGATCTTCCATTTGTGATTCCTTTGCAAATAAAACAAACCTAGGCAGCCAAAACTGAACCAAATGGTCGCCGGCAGGAGATATTTTAGAAATAACTTTGTCTCATAGTTGGAATACGAAAAAAAACTGACTCCGAAGAAAACGAAAATCAAAAATCCGGCTTGCACATTCATATTTAGCGCCACTTGTCTCGACCTATGTCTCAAATCTAGTCGCAATTTTATATTCCGGCGCAGTTTTTGAAGTTGTTCGAGTGTTTTAACTTGTGATGATTGCACAAATAACAACTCCTCCGCCAAATTTTTAAGTGTCGGCGACACGATTTTCGAAACATTCTGCCCCAAATTCACCGTCCGAATCAAATCATGGAACTGACGACGTCGCCAACCGGTCATATCCTCAAGTGACTTGTCCATGGAAGATCTTAAGGCGATCCCAGCAGACACTCCCAGAATTATTTTGTCTAAAAAGTTTAGACTTTCATTCTGAATTTCAGTTTCAAATAAACTTCGTGCCAAGTGTGGCAAGAATCGTGCGATGATGATCAGAAAAAAATAGAAAGACCACACGATGGTCGGAGTTTCGAATGTAAAATGAGTCACAATTAAAACAACAGACACCAAAAAATACATGATGAAATTGAAAATTGAAGTGTTAAGACCGAAATTAAAAAAGAATTCGTGAATCTCATGCTTTAGAATTAAAAATCCGAGAAGCGAAATCGAAAATGAAACAACCATTGATAGCATCATGAAAGAAAATCGTATCAATTTCTGTGCAAGTGATTTTTTTTTGTTGACGAACTTTGTCGCATTGGGAAGACTATAAGTATAGTTTTAAGTTTGTAGTGAATTAACACTACATCATTTTAATAATCTCCAGGAGGAGCACATGGCAAAGAAGAAAGCTGCAAAAAAAGCTACTAAGAAAAAAGCTACTAAAAAGAAAGCTTCTAAAAAAAGATAGTTAGCTCCGGCTAATAATCTAAAAACCCTCAGGTAACTGAGGGTTTTTTTTGGTCTAAATAGATCTAGAAGTAATAGATCGATCCCACAGAAGCCGCTGGTAGCAAGGCTCCCCGACTAGTACTGTAAAGAAAATTAAATTCTAAAAAGAACGAATTTCCAATCCACTCAGTGTCTAATTGATTGTACTGAACACCTAAATTCGCCAGCAGAAAATCGACTCCGATTTTTCCATTCGCTAATTCCTTTTTTGATAAAACTTGATCCAAAATATATGAGTTACCACGAAGATCGACACTGTCTGAATTGTACCAACGAGAATATCCGAGTGTGATGTAGGGAGACACAAACTGACTTTCGAAACTCGTTTTCCAGCCCGCGAAAAACGTATTAAACCCATATCCATTACCAAATCCGACCTGCGCCGCGTTTTGTGCGTCAAAATTTATGTCAGCAACGCCGCCGATTTGTCCAAAAACTCCCGCTAATCCGATTCCGGCGCCTAATTTTCGGTGATCACGCATATCCCAATTCGAATTATATGTGTTCGAAGACGGTGTCGATGTCTCATTTTGTGTCTTCGATGATCTATTCGGCGTGATTTCTACTGTCGAAATTTCTTGAGCTTGAGATATTTGAGTAAAAATCAGCGAGAAAATTAGAATTAATGTCTTCACAGAAGATCCTTTTGTAAAAGTATGGACTAAATTCCTGAGTTACAGCCCATCTCTAATCAAAATTTTCTCGAATCGTCCAGAACTTTTGACTGAGATTGCGTGCTCTCTCATTAATTTAGTCACAAAAGGATCATTTTGGCATCGAAATTGCCGTTTTTCACCACTGCGACCATCTCGAAGCTTCAAATATTAGAAAAATAACTACTTAGTATTACTTTGCACAACCCGCAACGGCGCTATTCATAGCATTAACGGAACTCTGAGAGCTGTAGTAGTTAGGATATAGTTTTTCTAAACAACCCAGGCTGTTTTTCTTTAATTTTTCCGCGCCTTCAACAGCTTTATCGGCCGCATTCACAGAACTCATTCCAGAATAGTATTTTTCATACATAAATTTGATTAATGTTAACTTCCCACGCAGATTTTTTCCTGAACCCGCAGCCGATTTATCCATTGCGTTTACAGCGCTCAAGCCACTGTAGTACTTTTCGAATAAGAATTTTGTGATTTCTAAATCCACGCCACCTTTACAAGCTGCCGATGCTTTATCGGCCGCAGCCGTTGAAGACAACCCTGAATAATACTTTTGATAAGAGAAATCATAGCACGCTACAAAATCAATGCTGCCAGAGTGGCTACTACCGCCACCAGATGAGGATCCTGATGTTAATAACTCAATAGCTTCACGTAGTTTAACTTCGGCTTCATCGATGTTTTCTTGTGATGCTTCGGATGTTTGAGCCACACTTTTAACTGTGTTAGCTAATTTAATGACTGTGCTTACGTCACCTTCCGCCGCCAATAGCGCCTGACCTACAAAAAGACTGGTGATTACTAAGTTTTTTATCATAGCTGCTCCTTATTTTTAAAATGAGGAGCCAACATAGGCTGAAAATAGCAAAACAACCACTGTCATGATCTTAAACAGTGATTACTTCACTGAAATGCCTTAGACTACAGAATTTTAGCTTTGATACCTTCTTGCTGAAGGAACTTGCGGATTTGTGGACCATCAAGCGGTTCTAAGCGAAAAAGTAATTTATGGATTAAATCATAGCTCTCTTCTGCTTTTTTAGATCGTAACCCGGTAGTTAAATAAGCCAAATCATCGCTGATTTTAACAAAGTTATCTAATAACCGGCCCATTTCTTTATTTTTCGATGTTTTTTCCAACAGACTCAGTGTTTTGTTGAAATTACTAAGTAGCTTATCCATCTGGGAAATAATACTGCCCATCGAGCCTTCGTTTTTGTTCACCAATTCTATTATTTTTCCGGCCAAACCATAACTTTGCGAAATTAACTGGTCAATTCGAGGTGGATCTTCACCGCGAACGAATCCATTATGCTGAAGTTCTGGCTGATCTAACCCGCCCGGAGAAACTTCTAAGAATTTTTCTCCGATAACACCTGCAAGATTAATAAAAAACTTAGAATCTTGGCGGACTGTTTTCCAAGCTTTCTTATCCACAGAGATTTGCACCTGCAGCTTCACTTCCTCGCTAGAGCCTGGCATTTTAAAATCAGGAACAAATGTAATGCTTTTAACTTTCCCTACTTTAATACCCATAACTCGCACTGGTGACCCTTGTTCGATACCACCTGCAAAGTTATACATTACATTTAAATTATAAGAATCACTAAATGGGGAAATCAAACCGACTAAATAGGCAAAAACGAATATCAAAACGATGGCGCAAACTGACAGTAACCCAACTTTAGTTTCAACTTTCATTTATTCCCCTAGTAAAAATATGAAAACGTATATGACAGTATAAAATCAAGAACTATGATCGCCACTGAAGAAAAGACTACACTTTGGGTGGTTGCCCGACCCACACCGTCGGCACCCGTTTTACAATGGAAACCGAAATAGCAACTTACCAATGGAATCACAAATCCAAAACAAAACGCTTTTATAGAAGCAAAAACGATATCTTGAAAATCCACGAAACGCCTCATCGCTGTAAGGAAAACGCCGACGGGATATCCCAAGAACTTATCTGCCACGATCATCGCGGCGAAAATGCAAATCATGTTTGCAATGATACTTAATAATACACAGCCAATAGTCGAAGCGATCAACCGCGGAACAATCAAAAATCGCACCGGGTTTATTCCTAACATTTTAAGAGCATCAATTTGTTCAGTGACTTTCATTGAACCGATTTCAGCCGCCATGCCCGCACCGATTCTAGAGGTCAGCAATAACGCCGTTACTACTGCACCTAATTCTCTTAAGATAAGTAAAGATGCGAAACCGGGGACCATGGAATCGTTTTGAATAACGATCTTCATATGGAAAGACGACTCTAAAATAGTAACGATCGATGCAAACGTCACACAAAATGCAATAGTCCACAAGCTTCCGTTAGCAACGAAATATAACTGCTGAATCGTCTCTTTTCTGCGGGGAAGATGCGCAAATAACTGCACCATTGTTGAAGCTACCAATTGGATGAATGAGCTCACATTTTTATAAGTAACAATTACGAAGTGACCGAAAATCGAGAATGGATTGTGTGTCAGTAAGTTTGTTGCCGGCTTTGTTGTCATTTATCCTACCGCAAACCAGGACTGCAGTAATTGTCCTAAAAAGCTGGTTCCCCAATCAAAAACGACGATCGAAACCATGGTTAAAACCGAAGTACTAACTACCGCGCGGCCAACACCTTTGGCTCCGCCCGTAGTGAAATACCCCATGTAGGTACAAATAGTCGCAAGTACCAGGGCATATGACATACATTTAATTAGTCCGCTAATCATTGATGGAATTCCCAATATAGTGGGGATATGGCGCACATATTCTTGTGGATTAATTCCCGCAAAAACAACTCCTAGAGTGGCTCCGCCAATAACAGACAACATCAAACCAACCGTTAGTAAGAAAAATGACGAGATTATAATTCCCAGAAATCGAGGCAAAATAATTTCTTGAATAGGATCAGCACCCAAACATCGAATCGCATCTATTTGTTCCGTGACCTTCATAGTTCCCAGTTCCGCGGACGTAAATGCGCCGACTTTACCTGACAACATAAATGCGATCAGCATCGGTCCAACTTCCCGGATCGTCGCACTGGTGGCTAGTCCCCCAAGATAGGCGGCAGCACCAAACTCATTCACTTGCATCGAAAACTGAACCGTCATAATTCCGCCGACAAAAAATCCGGCCATGGCTGTTGTCGGAAAACTTTGAACGGTGACGTGCCAAATTTGTTCCATTACTAATTCTAGTCGGCAAGGACGCACCCACAATGTCGTCAGTACGTCCTTCAAAAACAGCATAATTTCGCCCAAACGATTAAAAAATAGTGCGGTCGATTTCATAATAAATCCCGGGCTTCCGCTAGAAAATCACGAACAAGGGGAACCTGAGACTGTAGCAATTGTTTTGGAGTTCCTTGATCTACAATCTGCCCCTGATCTAAAACTACAATATGGTCCGCAATCTTAAGCGCACACTGCATATCATGGCTAACCACCATCGATGTCGTATTTAGTTTTCGAGATAAGTTTTGAATTAATGTATTAATAGAATTTGTAGTTACGGGGTCTAAACCTGTCGTTGGCTCGTCAAAAAGCAGTACTTTTGGCTGCAAAACAACTGTCCTAGCCAAGCTAACTCGCTTTTGCATTCCGTATGAAATTTCACCTGGCCGTTTAGTCAGTATGTTTTCTAGATTCACAAGACTTAACGCCTGTTCCACACGCTTCAAAATCTCGGTTTCGTCTAAGTTAAAATGTTTCCTTAGTCCGAAAGCGATATTTTCATAGATAGTTAAAGAGTCAAATAGCGCCGGATGCTGAAACACCATTCCGCACTTTTTTCGAATGGGCAAAAACTGTTGTTCCGAGAAATTAGATACGTTTTCTCCATCAATCCAAATTTCACCAGAGTCTGGCTTCATCAAGCCTACTGTGTTTTTCAGTAGAACAGACTTTCCAGTTCCAGAGGTCCCCAATATAAAAACGATCTCGCCTGCTTTTATATGCAGGTCGATCCCCTTTAACACCGTTCGGGTTCCAAATGATTTCACTAATTTCTTATACTTAATCATGCGTTAGCCTATAGGATAAAAAATTAAATCAGCAGCTTCAAAGTATTGTATTGAACATCAGAAAATACGCACCTTTGTCCGTAGAAGTTAGTCCTGAAAATGTCCTTGGCTGATGTCCTAATTTTCACAGAAACAATTCATAATATTCTAAATAGACCGAAAACTAGATAAGCTATGGATATGAAAACATTTTTTACAATTTTTATCGTGCTTTTTTTAAGTTTTAACGTTTCGTCTGAAACCAGTAGAAGTGAAGGGAAAAAAGCCATCCTTTCGTACGCGCTTCCGTCAAAATTAAATTGGAAGCAATCAACGGGTGAAGATATCGTTTCTGGTATGCAAGTTTATAATCTAGATGAAACGGAAGGTTTACGTTTAGCTTCTGTTCAGGTTGGTAATGAATTTTTATGGGAAACAGTGAATACTATGGATAAAGAAAAAATATTTGAAGAACTAATCGGTGGAAAGAAAACAGTTCACAAAATTTCAGGTGTTAAAAATTGGACCGCTGAAAAGAAATTGGAAAAAAAATCTGACAAAGAAATTATTTTGGAGCTAAGTGGTAGTTTCACGGAAGATTCGCAGAAAAAACATTTCATCGAAAAATATTACATGACGCCTTATGGGTTTATTCTAATGACGCTAGATTGGACGGCTAAGTCTAATGCCGGTTTGGTAAAGAAAGCCCGAGCTGAATTCGAAAACGTCACGTTTAAATCGGAGATAAAATAATGTTGAAAACCGCAATTTTACTATCATTATTTTTAACGTCTTTCGTATCCTACGCTGCCGATGTCTATAATCGTGAAGAATGCGATAGCGTTATTGATGTGAAGAAATTTGTCGTCGCAGGTTCTTTAAATAATCCTTCTGCCGGTGGAAAAACTTATAATTTTGACAGAATTGTCGGCGCTCTAGAAAATGAATTGTTGAGCGGCCAGCCACCCCAAGTAAAAAACTTTGAATGTTTAAGTTTGCTTCACAAAAAAGCTCATGAAGATGCAACCGAGTATTGGGTTGGTCGTTTAGCCAGATCAACGTGTGCAGGAGACAATGGCGAGGTTCCAAGTATAAAGCCGCCTGGTTGCGATGATGACCTTTGGGAGAAGTTCCACGCCAGCAAAACCCTTATCGATCGATCGGCAAGTCGAATTAAAAAACTGACAACAGAATGTGTAGAAAAAAATGGTGTTAAGTCATGCGAATCCATTAAGACTTTAACTAATATACAAGAGTTTACTGAAGAACTTGGCGCCAACAATAGTGATAAATGCTGTAACACCGATGACGGCGCGGCTTATAAAGTTTTACGCGGCTTCTATACGGTTGAGTTTGGTGACATGAACGACACTGAACTTCAAAAAGAATGTTACAAAAGAACGCGTCCTGGAAATCAGGTTAAAGGATTTTCGTCGGGGGTCGGCGGTTGCATAAAAAATGTTGCACTTGGGATTGCTGAAGCGGTAATGAAGTGGTTTAAAACTGCAAAAGCACTTTGGGAAGTTGGAACAAATACTGAAACATGGAGAATGATTCGGAACCTCGAAGTCTCAAAACTAAAAGATGCCGTTTTATCTTTGTTAGAAGCAATGATGGAACAAATGGGAAATCAATTTACGGCGTCTACCAGCTGCTTTACCGGTCAGTACAAATTAGATCAAGCCTGTAAATTAGCCTCGAGTATCGCCGTTGATTTCATTGTCGGTGGAGGCGTTGCTAAAGGCGCAGGATTTTTAGCTCAACTAATGAAAGCCGGGGTTAAAGATATGGCGGCCATCGCTAAAGGCATGGTTACTTCCAATCCTAAAATAGCTCAAATGGCTTCTAAACTGAAGAAAACAACTGGCAAAGGAACAACCACTGCCACTTCAACAGCTACGCGTGCGGCTGCCAAAAGGTCCGCCTCACATTTAGCGGCGGCATTAAAACCGGTAGCGGATTTTAGTAAATCGGTTGCAGCGCGCGTCCGCAAATTAAGAGAGAAAGAGGGCATCACAAGACAAAGTCTTACGAATCGTATTGAACCCGGTTGGGGTCCAAACGCCTCGGTGACAGTCGCCGCTACCGAAACAGCGACTTCAGCCGGCGCCACAGCTGCAATTCAAACTAGCTCAAGAGCCACTTCTGTCGCATCTTCAGGGGCTGGTATGACAGCTAAATCTATGGGCAAAATCGAAAAAAGTATTCGTGCATTTAGAAGTTCAGAATATAAAGCGATGTACGCGACACGTGGCACACGCGCGGTGGATGCCCCAGAAAGTCTCTTTGTAAAACCATCAAGACTGAAGGGTAAATCGCCAAGTCAACAAATGCAGATTATTGAAGACGCGGCAAAAGTTCGTCGTGCGAGAGCAGCAAAACTACCATCAGACCAAGCGCGAGAAATTTTAGATAATATTGACGATGCACTAATAAGAATTCGTGCGCGTCTGGGAGTGCCAGAAAAGAAAGTGGCCTCAACATCGGCTGGAGCCGCAGCTCGTACGGCGGCAACAGGTGTTGCGCCGGCAGATCTAACGGCGGCTACGACGAAAGCTATCGACACTACTATCCCGACGGCACCAGCCAGCACAGCAGGCTCTACGGGATCAACAGCGGTTGTGGGTACGGCTACTGCATCCACAACTACTTCGGGCTTCACCAATACAGCAGAATCGTTCATCAATAGCATTCCTAAGGTAGACATTAAAGCTATTACGAACTCGACTACGAAAATTAATAAAACCCTTCAACAGCAAATTGATAGTGTTCAGACATTTGAGGCGCGAGCTCGTGCCAATGCGGCGGCGGCTAATCCAGCAGCCACAGCACGCTCATCGGTTTGGGCTAATCAAAGTAACCGTGCCATTTCTAAGGATGCGCTACGAAGACATGGCGAAATTGAAAATCTCTATAAAAAGGGACTAATTAACGCTGAGCAAGCTCATGCTATGCATGATATTGTTCGTGTCACTGAAAACTCGGCAACGGGAACAGCCACTCGATTTAACACTCGGTATATTTCTACTCCGAATACAAATCCCTCAACATTCGTTTTAAAGGAACGGGGTGCGCCTCTGACAGCAGCCGGCGCCGTTGGCCTTGTATTAGAACGCTCAATTTATTCAGATATCGGCTCAGTGACGACTAACAAGCAAATCGAACAAACATCCGACGCCGCCAAAGGACAACGGTATGACCTGGATACGATCAAAGCTTCTGCTATAGTGGTTCAAAAACTGACTGAAACGCCGAATTCTATTCGCAACGAATTTTCTAAATTGAAAACGGAAGCGGAAATATTAGATCGTGCAGATGAGCTCAGGGTAAAAGTAAAAACAGTTGAAAACAGCGCGGGGACCGAATTCGAAGCTGAAGCGAAAGAAGCGCTGGGAGAGCTGATCACTCAAATCAACACAGAACGTGATCGTGCATTGGCCAGAATCAAACCGAAAGATTCAGCAGCACCCGTACCGGCATCTGATGATCCGGCGGTAAAATATGGTATCCCTATAGATCCTGAAGCCGATTAGCCGTAAGGGGACCATTGATGTCCCCTTTTATAAATTGCTGAACAGCAGGGTGATCAAACTTTTTAGTTTCCTCAACCGTTCCCGTTAAAATTAAATCTGTTTGATAGACCATTCCGATCTTATCCGCGATTTGATAAACTCGATTCATATCATTTGAGATGACCACGATCGTGGACTTATTTTTAACTTTTAAATCCTCAATCAAATCTATGATTTTCTTTGAAGTGATCGGATCTAAACCCGCAGTAGGATCATCATACAATACGATTTTGGGATCTAGAGCTAAAGCCCTCGCAATTCCTAGGCGCTTTTGCATCCCACCGCTGATTTCGTCCGGAAGCAAATTGCGAGCGTGACTGATACCCACCGCGTTTAGGTAGTGCTCCCCGATTTCTGTAATTTCCTGTTCTGATTTTTTAGTGTTTTCTCTTAACGCAAAACTAATATTTTCTAAGCATGTCAGTGAATCAAACAGAGCATTTTTTTGGAAAAGCATCCCCATTTTCTTCAGCAAAACGAGTTTATCTGCATCTGAACGCTCCTGCCAGGTTTTACCCTCGATGAATACGTTTCCTGACGTTGGCTCGATAAGGCCAGCGATCAATTTCAAAAGCAGAGTTTTCCCCTGGCCGCTGGGGCCCACAAGGCCAAAACTTTCCCCTGGCTGAATAGCCAGTGCTACATTTTTTAACACGTCCTGATCATCAAACCGGACAGATAAATTTCGCAGTTCTATCAATGGATTCACTATGACTCGCCTCAACCTGACTTGTAAGAATTCACATTTTCAGATTAGATATATTACCGATTCTAAAAGAGAAAATGTCAAACGTGATTTTGACCAAATGTAGGAGTGAAAACGAATGAACATTCACGAGTATCAAGCAAAAGAAATCTTGAGAAAATTTAACGTAGCTACGCTGAAAGGCAAAGTAGCATTTAATGCCGACGATGCAGTTCAGGCAGCCAAAGAAATTGGCGGCACAGTTTGGGTTGTCAAAGCTCAAATTCATGCTGGTGGTCGCGGTAAAGGTGGCGGTGTAAAAGTCGCAAAATCTTTAGACGAAGTTAAAGATTTCACAAAAAAAATGATCGGAATGACATTAGTCACTCATCAAACAGGCCCTGAAGGTAAACTTGTACAAAAAGTTTTTATCGAACAAGGTTGCAACATTCTAAAAGAATACTATGTGGCGTGTCTTGTTGACCGCGTTACTGGTCGCGTGACGATGATGGCATCTTCTGAAGGTGGCGTAGACATCGAAGAAGTCGCTGAACATAGTCCAGAAAAAATTAAAAAAGTAACCATTGATCCGGTGGTTGGCTTAGCTGGTTTTCAAGCTCGTCAATTGGCTTTCGAAATCGGAATGGCACCAGAGATCGTTTCTAAAGCGACTAAGTTCTTTGTTGGTTTATACCAAGCATTTATTCAATCTGATTGCTCAAGTGCAGAGATCAATCCTTTAGTTGTTACTAAAGAAGGCGATGTTCTTGCTTTAGATGCAAAAATGAATTTCGATTCAAATGCTCTTTACCGTCATCCAGAAGTTATGGAATTGCGCGATCTAGCTGAAGAAGATCCAGCAGAAATTGAAGCCTCAAAATTTGACTTAGCGTTCATCAAATTGAATGGCTCTGTGGGTTGCCTAGTGAACGGTGCGGGTTTAGCGATGTCGACTTTGGATATTATCCAATTGCACGGCGGCCAACCAGCGAACTTCCTTGATGTGGGCGGGGGCGCTAACAAAGAGAAAGTAACAGCAGCATTCAAAATTATTCTAAAAGATCCTAATGTAAAAGCGATCCTAGTGAATATCTTCGGTGGTATCATGAAGTGTGACGTTATTGCTGAAGGTGTTATCGCTGCTTCTAAAGAAGTAGGATTAAAAGTTCCTTTGGTTGTTCGTCTTGAAGGTACAAACGTAGAATTAGGTAAGAAATTATTAAAAGAAAGCGGTTTAAATATCACTCCCGCAGATGACTTAACAGATGCAGCCAAAAAAGCAGTTGCAGCGGCTAAAGGCTAAGAAAGGAAATCACTATGGCAATTCTAATTAATAAAGACACACGAGTTATTTGTCAGGGCTTCACAGGAGCTCAAGGTACTTTTCATTCTGAGCAGTGCGCAGCTTATGGAACCAAAATGGTTGGCGGCGTAACTCCGGGTAAAGGTGGATCAACTCATATCGGTCTTCCCGTATTCAACACTGTTTTAGACGCTAAAAAACAAACAGGCGCTAACGTATCTATGATTTTCGTTCCTCCAGCGGGTGCTGCCGACTCAATTATGGAAGCCGTAGATGCAGATTTAGATTTAGTTATCTGTATTACTGAAGGCATCCCTGTTTTGGATATGGTTCGTGTAAAAAGATTTATGGAAGGTCGTCACACTCGTTTGATCGGTCCTAACTGCCCGGGCGTTATTACTCCTGGACAATGCAAGATCGGTATCATGCCAGGTCACATTCATAAACCTGGTCGTATCGGCGTTCTTTCTCGTTCAGGGACATTAACTTACGAATCTGTATTTCAATTAACTCAACTTGGTTTGGGTCAATCGACGTGCGTAGGTATCGGCGGCGATCCAGTGAATGGTACAAACTTTATCGATGTATTGAAATTGTTCAATGCAGATAAAGATACTGACGCTGTAATCATGATTGGTGAAATCGGCGGATCAGCGGAAGAAGAAGCAGCTGCTTACATTAAAAAAGAATTCAAAAAGCCAGTAGCCGCGTTTATCGCAGGAGCGTCTGCGCCTCCAGGAAAACGTATGGGCCATGCCGGCGCGATTATCAGCGGCGGAAAAGGTACGGCAGAAGCGAAATTCGCAGCTTTAGAAGATGCGGGTTGCAAAATTTCTAGAAGTCCGGCCGATATGGGCACGACTTTGAAATCAATGCTAAAATAACTTTAAAAATCGGAAATAGGGTGCTAGTACCACCCTATAAACCAAAAAACTCATGGAGATTACAATGGCTTTAGAGAGAACATTTTCTATCATTAAACCAAACGCAGTTAAGAAAAACGCTATCGGTGATATCGTAAAACACTTTGAAGAGAACGGTCTTCGCATTGCTGCGATGAAGTTAGCTCTTTTATCAAAAGAAAAATGTGAATTATTCTACGCTGAACACAAAGAGCGTCCATTTTTCGGTGAACTAGTAAGCTTCATGACTTCAGGTCCTGTTGTTCTTATGTGTTTATCTGGTGAAAACGCAGTTCTAAAAAATCGCGACCTTATGGGTGCAACAGATCCTAAAAAAGCTAACGCCGGCACAATCCGCGCTAAGCACGGCGACAACATCGGCGAAAACGCAGTTCACGGTTCAGATTCTATTGAATCAGCAAAACGCGAACTAGCAATTTTCTTCGACAAACACGAATTCGCTAACTCTTAATTAATTTTTTTGGGTGCCAGGGCGGGCGGCTAGTCCACTTTTCCGGACGCACCGCTGCCAGAAAAGTAGCCTGGCACCTTTTTAAAATGAATATCTGGTCCTCAATCTTAGCATATGGCATATTCGCCAGCTATTGGCGGGTATATGTATAAAGTCGGCGATCAGTTTCAAATCACAATCGAAAAAATGGCAAATCGAGGAAAAGGTCTGGGTCGAATCAATGACCAAGTGGTCTTTGTTCCCTACTCGGCTCCGCAAGACGTGTTAATGGTAAAAGCGACCAAAGTGAGCAAAAACTTTATCGATGCTGAAATCGTTGAAATCGTAAAAGGTAGCGAGCTTCGAGTGAAGCCGGCTTGCGTGTATTTTTCTGAATGTGGTGGTTGTCACTTTCAACATTTGGCGTACTCAACTCAAGTGACTATCAAGGATCAATTAGTTAAAGAAACTCTAAGCCGCGCACTTGGACCGATAGACGAAAAGGTTTTTTTATCTCCTATTGCCTCTCCTCTGGAGTGGAATTATCGCAATCGCATTCAAGTTCACATTGAAAATAATCAGGTTGGTTTTAACAAAAGAAATTCAAACACAATTGTACCGATTGAAAACTGTAAGATCGCAGAACCGGCACTAAACAAGGCGCTGACAGAGTTGAAAAATACCGATGCTGTCAAAAATGCTGAAAAAATTGAATTGCTGATTGATAAGAATTTACAGGTTCATCAGCGCGATCTAAATTCTCAAGGTCAACCGGTGATGTTTTCACAAGTAAATCGTTTTGCTAATCAACTGCTTGTAGATTCTGTCGTGGAAAAAGTTGTCCGCTTTCAGCCAAAAGCAAAAGTTTATGATTTCTATTCTGGTGATGGAAATTTCTTAGCCGCTATTTCTAAAAAATTACCTAAAAATGAAATCGTCGGAATTGAGCTGAATCCCGGCTTAGTTCGGCTTGGTCGCAAGGAAATTGCTGAGCAGAAATTAAACGCAAATTATGTTCAGTCCTCTGTGGAAAACTACCTGGAAACTGTGTCATTAAATGCGACCGATACCGTACTTTTAGATCCGCCAAGAACGGGCTGTGACCCTAAGGCTATGTTCGTGTTAGGATCGTCCGCTAGAAAGAAAGTTGTTTATATCAGCTGTGAGCCAACAACTCTGGCCCGAGATCTGCGTTTGCTTAAAGAAACCGCTGTGAAATGGGGCCTCTCTTTACGTCTAGAAACAGTCCAAACTCTGGACATGTTCCCCCAGACCGAACATGTTGAAACTGTTGTGGAATTCTCGATCGATAAGATTGACACCCATACGACAACCCACTAACTTTAAATGGATGCTATTAAAGTGTACATTGCCCATTCTTATGGTGATTTTTTTCCTAAGTGGTTGCGTCTCTATGCGCGCAAATCAGGAAAAAGCAGCACTCTTGCAGGCCAATGGGCAATCTCTGTATGAAAATCAAAACTTCTCGTTAGCACTTAAAGAATTTCTGGCCGCTGAAGCTAACGATCCGGACAGTGCCTCGATTCAAAATAGTTTGGGTCTGACGTACTTTATGAAAGAGCGTTATCAGACTTCGATTAAACATTTTGAAAAAGCCGTTGAGCTAGATCCTAAATTTACAGACGCTCGAAATAATTTGGGTCGCACCTACACTGAAGTCGGTCGTTTTCACGATGCCGAAAAAATGCTAACGATAGTTATAAACGATTTAACGTACCCAGCTCAAGAACGGGCTTACATCAACATGGGTTTAAATTATTTCAATCAGAAAAAATATGAACAAGCGAAAGATAATTTTGCAAAATCCATCGACACTCAACCTGACAATTGTTTCGCTAATACATACTACGGCCGATCATATTTTGAATTAAAAAATTATAGCGCTTCTGTAACTGCTTTAGACAAAGCCATCGAGTTCTGTCAAAAATTACTTATCGATGAGCCACATTATTTTAGTGCTCTTTCATACTATCGCTTAGGCGAAAAACAGAAATCAATAACACGCTTTGAAGAAGTTATTAAGCTCTACCCTAATGGAAAATACGCCGACAAATCCAAGGGTATGTTAAATATTATAAAAAGGTAATCTCGATGAAGAAGACTGGGGAATTTTTAAGAAAAGCACGGGAAGATAAAGGTCTATCCATTCATGAAATTGGACTATCTTTAAAAATTAATCCTAAGATTCTTAAACAAATCGAAGAGGGCGACAAAAATAATTTACCAGCTAAAACGTTCTTGCGCGGTTTCGTTCAATCGTATGCATTATTCCTAAAAGTTGATCCCAATGAGGTTCTAAGAATATTTTCTGATGAAATGGGAACAACCAAGCCTAACCAAATCAGTCTAGCTTCTGGTCCACAAATTCGCGGCGCTGGTCTTGAAATTGATGATCCTGAAAACAAAGATGATTTAGGAATTAAGCGCCACACGGGTCAAAATTTTACAAAAGAAAAATTTGAATTCAAAAATATCGGAATCGGTATTGTTGTTTTCGTTTTGCTGTTAAGCCTAATCGCTGTTAGAAAAGTTGTCGAAAAATATCAAAAAGAAGCTGAAGTAGATGTCGCTAAAACAGAAGAGAATTTAAAAACAAACAACAAAATTGAACTTCCTCAAGCGCCGCCGCCTGTTACTTTAGCTCCTATAACAGAAGTTAAACCGACAAGCGCTGATACAACTCTTCCTGCCGACGTAAAAGTCGCGCCGCCCGTCCTACCTACTACAGATAATGCCGCAGCAGCCACAAAACCGACACACGCAGGTCCTACAGTAGCAACGACTACGACTCCTCCAACAACTAAGCCCCCGGTCACAGCGCCCGTTGCAACGAATACAAACAAGCCCGTCGTAACACCTACAGCGACCACAACACCTCCGGCTTCAGCGGCAACTACAAAGCCAGCAACCGAAAAGCCGGCAACTACACTTACAGCGGAACCAGTGGTGACGACAGCGGTAGTAACTCCACCGACGCCACCAAAACCAAAGAACATTGAATTAGTTATCGAAGCATTTGAAACCGTAGAAATCGAAATGACTCAATCAACTGGCAAAGTTGAACGTATTAAAATGTCCCCGAGCCAAATACAAACGTTCAAAACTGTTTCTGGTGTGAAATTAAATATCAGTAATGGTGGTGCTGTAAATCTGATCGTAAATGGTAAAGATTTAGGTGTACCTGGCGACTTGGGGAAACCGAAACGAGTCTCTTTTTAGTGAGTCTTTTCTATCGGATTTTTTGGCTCTCATTACTAGTAAAATTAGTAATAGCCTACTTTCTACCGCTATTGCCCGACGAGGCCTACTACTGGCTGTGGTCAAATCACTTGCAATTAAGTTACTACGATCATCCACCAATGATCGCCTGGCTTTTTCGCTTCGGACATTTCTTAGAACCCTATGGGCACGCCATTCGATACCCGGCCGTTATTTTTCTGCACCTATCGTTGATTACGTGGAAAGAAATATTTCGCGAGCTTAAGCTTTCGACTGAGTCTCTACATAGATTTTTAATATTAACATTACTCGTTCCCTACCTTGGCTTTGGTTCTGTCATATTAACACCGGATTTGCCTTTGATGTTTTTCTGGCCGCTGAGTTTATATTTTTTCATCCGCGTAACTCAGCAAACAAATTGGTCAAACTACGCTTGGCTAGGAACAAGTTTGGGCCTGGGATTTCTATCTAAATATCATATTGTTCTGTTTCTAGTGTGTGCCATTATTTATTTAACCTGCGAAAAAAAATGGGACGTGTTTCGGTGGAAGTACATCGGTTTTACGTTTATCTTTGGATTGTTGTTTTCGATGCCGGTCGTAATTTGGAATGTGAATAATAATTTTCAATCCTTTGCCTTTCAGCTGCAGCACGGATTAAAAGCGGATAAATGGAAATGGATCTGGCCACTGGAATATGTTGTGGGTCAGCTCTTTATGCTTATTCCACCGCTTACTTTTTATTTTTTCAAAAATAGAAAAATTGAAAATTTGAAACCACTTTATTATTTCACTGTGGGCATCCTTGGTTTCTTCCTGTTAACAAGCTTTAGATCGTCGGTAGAAATGAATTGGACTTTGATGGCGTTTCCCACATTCTTCGCATTAGTGACCGCTGTGGATATTCCTAAGCGAACAATGGCAATTGTTATCGCAGGACTCGCCACTCTGAACATAGCCTTGGTTGGATCTATGTTCTTTGGTCACTACGCTCATGGGAAAATATTCGAACCGTTTTTCTTTGAAATCCAAAAAAACAAGGTAGAGCAATATAAACCACTTTATGGCATCAATTACCAAATCTCTTCATCGTTGTGGTACTTTTCGAAAACCCCAGTATACAAAATTGAAGGCGCCAGCCGTTTTGATTTTTTTGATACGTTAAAAAAAAATCATCCAATTGAAAAAACCATTTATGTATTCAAAGAAAAGACAAATGAATATCCAGATTGGGTATACAAGTTAAAGCCAAAAATGGAAATTGTAGATCAAATGGATCGAGACTATGTTATAGAAAAACTGGAGTTTGAATGAAGGTTTTTGGCTTCCTAACATTCCTAATCATGACCTACTTCGTTTACGGGTTTTACATTTCCCAAAACGATTTGAAAGTCGTAAATCCGACTTTGAAAAAAGTGGCCGAATCCAGCTATTATGACTACAAGGGAATCATCAACGTCCACTCCGATCTAAGTATCGGTTCAAGTCCTATCAATCAAATTATTAAATCTGCAAAGAATGCCAAACTAGATTTTATGATTTTGACCGACCTAAACGAATTTTCAGAAAAAAATCTAGTCGAAGGTTATTTCGACGAAACTCTGATCATGAGTGGCAGCAAGATCAGCTACTTAGATTCGCGATTCATGGTCGTGCCATTTCAAAAGCAAACTCTTGGTCGCAACTTGGGCGAAGCACAAGTTAAACTTGCGGATTTATTATCTCAAGAAGCTAGTAGTGATTTTTTAATTATTCTAGCTCATCCATTTAAGTCTGGATTTTCGTGGACAGGTCCTCTGCCACAAGGACTTGACGGCATCGAGCTCATTAATTTGAAAAGTCTTTCCCAGCGCGCGTTTGATTTATCTAAATTGTCCCCGCTGTGGAGTCTTTTTGTTTATCCCTTTAATCCGACACTCTCGTTTGTTCGACTATTTAACGAGCCGTCTGAAGAACTAACTTTGTTAGATAGTTCTCATGAATATGGAAAGTACTATGGATTTTCTGGGGCTGAAGCATCGGCGCGCGCGGTGCCCATTGCCAGTTTTTTAGTTAAGTTTCCCTCGTATCAAAAAACGTTCGAAATGTTTTCTAATCATGTCTTGTTAAAATCAGAACTCACTGGAAATGTAAAAAGCGATAAATTGAAAATCTTAACTGCTTTAAAGGGCGGAAATTTCTATCTTGCATTTGATATGCTAGGCGATCCAAAAGGTTTTTCTTGCGTTCTTGAAGATCGATCAAAAGCCTTTTTGATCGGCTCTAAAGTTAAATTGACGAAAAATATGAAGATGAAAATTCGATTGCCTCAAAGACCAAACTATTTCTTCGAAACGGTTGTCTATCGCAACGGAAGTCGCTTTGAAACCGTGAACCAAAGTGAAGCTGAAATCGAAATAAATCAACCTGGTGTTTACCGGGTTCAGGTCCGCGTGAGCCCCTATTTCCCGTTGCCAGACGCCACTAAATGGATTACTTGGATTTATACGAATCCATTCTATGTTCAGAATTAAAACGGGAGCTTGTAATGAAATTTATCGCATTTGACTTAGAAACTACGGGCACAGTACCTGGCGCTGATTCTATCGTTGAAATCGGAGCCGTCCGTTTTGATAATTTTCAAGTTGAAGCCATCTATTCAACACTTGTGAACCCTAGAAAGCCAATTCCCGCAGCGGCGTCTCGAGTGAATGGAATTTCAGATGCAATGGTTGCCAATATGCCTCTTATTGAAGACCTCCTTGCCTCATTTGCCGAGTTTTGTGAAGACCTACCGATGGTGGCCCATAATGCGTCTTTCGATGCTCAGTTCTTAACTAGCGATATTAAAAAATTTGAAACACCGGCACCAAAAGGCATCATTCTAGATACGTTACCAATCGCTAGAAAAATTCTTCCTGGATTAGCTAACTACAAACTAGGAACATTAGTACAACACTTAAAAATTCCAAGCTCAGAATTTCACAGAGCCGAAGCCGATGCTACTTATTGCGGTAAATTATTTATCGAATTGCTAAATCGTATTTCTTCAGGCGGACAAGCTCCAAGAGTAGAAAACTTAGTCGCCTTAACAGGTCGTCCAGAAGCGCGTTTCCCACAAATCATTCGCCAACCAAAACAATTAGATTGGTTAGCTGAACTATAAAAATTTAAAAATTCTTCTGAAATTTTATTTGCTAGATTGTAGCGTGGGAATCGTCGATTTCTAATTTTTTGCGACCAGAGAATCCTTCATTGTAGCCATGAAAGAAAGTGATTTTGCTTTCTGGATATTTCCAACAGAAGTAACCACCACCGTTGTCAAAATCACAAAGCCATAAGCCTTTTGGACGAAGACCTAATTTTTCTATTTTAGTCTGCCAAAGCTCGATATACTTGTTTACTTGCTCTTCAAGCTCAAGCGCCTTCTGATTTTTTTTATCTGGGAAAGCTTCCAATTGATTGATCAACTTTTTTACTTTTCGGCTCGATTCTTCCGTTAGTTTGATAACTAGTGGAAGAAGCTCATTTGCCTCTTCTAAAGTGAACAATTTTTTTTTGTTTATAGCGAAGATTGTAGACACAAAATTCTTATCTCTGAGGACCATTTTTGTTTCAAGGAAATACGTAGAGTAAAATACTAATTTGTAGATTTTTTAATGTGGACACTCAGCGTTGCCATGAAATTAAGCATGCAGCTACTCCATGGTTTTGGACATCTCAAAGGCTTGTCCACCGCCCAAGATAAGGATCAATAGAAGAACTATCGCTATCAAAGCATACTTAAAAAGGTTTCCTAGCGAAAAGGATTCCTCGTCTTGTGCTAGAACTTTTTTCTTTGTTTCGGGGGGTGGTTTGACAATCGATTTCCTGCCGGGAACTGAAAATTCTTCACTACTTTTCGGTACCGATCTGGGTGACGATTGTATTTTTCTCTCTATTTTTTTTTCTTCGGCGTCCGTCATACCAGTGATGTACACACCACGACCGTTTCGATTCGATAGTTGAGAGGTTTTCTGACGTGTTCGATAAAAACGATCGTCTTTGTTTTTATCAAGATTGTTCACATACCGCGTTCCACCACCCGCACTGTCAGAATCGGCGTTACCAGAGCCACCATCCGACGATCTCTTTAGAAAGGTGCTTTTACCAAACCCGGCACGACGGCTGCGTGAGCCGGCGTAGCTGTTTCCACCGCCATTTACGCTGCTACCATCGCCTGAACCACTACCGTTAGGGTTGTTCCCTTTGGCCGAGTCACTTTCAGAGCCTTTAGTACCACCGTTGCCATTTGTTCCGTTACTGCCGTTAGTACTTGTTCCCCCTGTTGAGCCTTGTCCACCATTGTTGACAGTCCCGTTTCCACCAGTCATCGAGAAACTACATTTTGCGTCTGTATCTTTCATCGTATTTTCAACTCGAATAGCAGGAAGTTCACCAGATGTGAGTAAACAAGCGACATAGGTACCCATAAAATTTTGCAGAAAATTTTGCATTGGTTTAAACAGATTAGCCATCGCAAGCAAAATCATTGTTACCGTAATAAAAAGCAACAGTATGTATTCAATCATACCTTGCCCTTTTTGATTTAATCGTGATGAGGACAGAAATTTGGACTCGACCATGACCTGCTTTCTTGTATAATAATACCAATGCCTCTACTAAATTACGATTCTCAAAAATCCAACACGTGTCTAAAGATTGTTCTATCTATAGTCTTCGTCTCTATTTCGGCATTTTCAGAAGAAGAGTTAGTTCTAGACGAGGTCGAGGATGCAAAAATTCAGGCACCTCCGCCTCAAAATAGGACAAACCCATTAGAGAAACCGGCAACCAAGGCGCCTCAGCCGGCCGCGCCTATGCCGGCCGCGCCTCAACCTGAGACGCCGGCTGCAAAAGCAAGCCCTGTCCCTACTGCGACGCCAACACCTATCGCTGGACCGGCAAAAGAGACGTATGCAACTCAAGCTACTAAATTTATCTTAGAAAAAAAATACCCTAATGCGACCGAGCTACTGTGGAAAAACATCGAACATCTCACAGAATCAGAGACGGTTTTGTTAACGAAAGCTCACTACCTTAACAAAGACTATTTCGAAACGATGAAAGCCGCTAATCTTGTTTTGGCGAAGAATGATCAAAATTTTGAAGCGTTAACTTATTTGGGTTTAGCTCAGCTAAGAAAGAAGAAAGATCGTGAAGCTAAAGAGTATTTCCGAAGAGCTAATGAAGCTAACCCAACCTACATACCAGCAATCAATGGTCTAGTGGAAATTTATGAAAAAAATAATAACTACTATGAACTGCGTTTGATCTACTTGGATTTGATAAAGCACACTGGAGAAAAGCCAGAGTTTCTAACAAAACTTTGTGAAATCAACACAAAGGATGGAATTACCGATCAGGCGCAAACCTACTGCCGTAAAGCTATTCAAGCATCACCTAACGTTCCTGAAAACTATTCGAACCTAGGCATCGTTTATAAAAATATTCATGATATGCCAAAAGCAAAGCTACAGCTGCAATTCGCTGCGGATAAGTTTCCTAAATCAGATATCAATCAACTGAACTACGCACAGTTTTTAGAAGAACAGAAAAATTTTATTGAAGCGTTTAAATACTACGGTCGCTGCGTAAAAGTGAATGAATTTATCGAAAACTGTTGGGTAGGCTATACGTCAGCAAGCTACCAGATCCAAAAATTTGCGGAAACGATGATCGGTTTAAAAAAGGCCTGTGGGTTTAATAAAAAACATTCGTTTTTAGGCCGTAAAGCTTCGTCCTTTGCGCGCCAAACAAAACAAGAAGACTGGGCTAAGAAGCTCGATGTCTTGTCTGAAATCTGCGGCAACTAGTTAGTCTCTGAATGGTGGAAAAGCTCTTTAACAGCCGGAACAATAGGTTTGACCATTTCGAATTCAAACACCATCTTTCCCTGGGCCTTCTTATTCTCTAAAATGACCTGCAGTTGATCGCAATGCGACTCTGGCCCAGTTAACAGCAATAAAACTTTCGGCTCGCTAAAGCGCAATAGACGCAAATCTACGATGGAGTATTGTTCAAGATCGACGGTTTGTAAAAAATCGAAGACATCGCCAATAAACGACGCCTCGATAGATAGAATAAAATCAGCGACCTTGTTTGAACTTAAACTTAAGTAGCTTTCAACGATGGGTTGCTTTAAGCCTGGCAACCACGTTTTTTTATGGCCCGGCTTTAATTTTAAATCAGCGATATGTTTTTCGCCGTTTGAGTTTTCAAAATGAACTAATACTTGAGACCATATGCCAATAACGGAACAATCTAAAAGATGTCCACCTGCCGCGGCCAACTGATTAGACACATTAAGCGCTTCACCATAGCTCTCAGTCCACAAGACAAACAGATTCATAACTCGATTATCTCGCCAGTCTCACTGATCTCGACAATCTCACCGATCAAATCATACTCAAGGCTGTCTGTAATGCGAACTTTAACGATCTGACCAACATCGGCGGTTCCTGAGTTAATCAGAGTTACACCGTCAATTTCAGGCGCTTGCTGCGAGTTGCGACCTTGTAATAAAAGATCTGTCTCTTCGCTTAAACCCTCAACCATAACGTCTAATACTTTGCCGATCATACGCTGTTGAAGTTTCTTAGAAATTTTCTGCTGAGTTTTCATCAAGACATCGTGACGACGCTGCTTCGTTTCTTCGTCAAGCTGATCAAGCATTTTTCCAGCTGGCGTGTTTTCTTCGGGAGAGTATGAGAAACAACCAACTCGGTCGAATTCATTTTCTATGATAAATTCAACAAGTTCATTGAACTGCTCTTCAGTTTCACCTGGGAAACCAACGATAAACTGAGTTCTGATAATCGCCTCTGGCATCAGGGTTCTGATATTTTTAACAACTTCAGAGATTTCTTCTTTAGTCATTTTGCGATTCATTTTTTTAAGTACGTCATTGTTAATGTGCTGAAGAGGCATATCGAAGTACTTAACAATTTTCTTAGAATTTTTAATTAGTTTTAAAGTCTCCATATCAAGTCCATCTGGATACAAGTACAACAGACGAATCCATTGTAAACCTTCAACTTGGTCAAGAGCCCGTAGTAATTCATACGGAGATTCTTTAGCTTCGGAATTTTTACGTTTTAAGTCCCAGCCGTAATCTGTAAAATCATGAGATATAATGATGATTTCTTTTACGCCGCCAGCAACTAACAATTTAGCTTCGTTCACTACGTTATCAATTGTGCGTGATTGCAAGTTCCCGCGAATTAATGGAATAGCACAGAATGCGCAACGTTTTAAACAGCCTTCAGAAATTTTTAAATACGCACGATGTTTTGGCTGAGTATTCACACGTGGAGTCGATGAATCTTGTAAGTAAGTTGGCAAGTTAAAGAATGTTCTCTTTTCGCTGCCTTTCTTATTTTCATCTAGAATTTTGTCGATATTTTGGAATTCTCCAGAGCCGACGAACAAGTCCGCTTCTGGTAATTCATCCACGATGTCTGATTTATAACGTTGAGTTAAGCAACCCGCAACAACCAGGCGTTTGATTTTACCTTGTTTTTTAAGCTCGCCCATTTCAAGAATTTTTTGGATAGATTCACGTTTTGAGTCTTCAATGAAGCCGCACGTATTGATGATCACTGTATCTGCGCTTTCTTCATCGCCAACGATACTGTAGCCGTCTTTCATTAAAGTTCCGACCATGATTTCTGTGTCGACTAGATTTTTTGGGCATCCCAAGCTAATAAAGTGGACTTTGTTTTCTTTGCTGCTTTCAACCTGTTTCATAACGTAATCACCTGTGCGTCTTTTGGAGGCGCGTAATTGAACAACTTTGATTTTTCTTTTTTGCTAAATTCTACATTTTTGAAATTCATATCTGTTTGATTGCCAATATCATCTTTAAATGAAATCCCGCTAATTTTTTTACTCGCGATATGAATAACCAGATCCTTAACTTGCAAATCACTGCCTTTAGGTTCCAGGAAATACAATTTCTCGTCTTTTTGCACTTCAGTTTTTAAAACTTTGAAGTTCTTCTTCACTTCAGAAGTTCCCAAAAGGGTCGCTAACAAAATTTGTTTCTTTGTGTTTTTATCAACTTTAGATTTCGCCACTTGAATTGGACCCGGCAATTCCGCGCTTGGGTGTTGAACATTCCAAATAGTTTTGCCATCAAAAATAATTTGAGTTTTTTCTGGCGTATCCGTGTCCCAACGAAATTTAGATTGTGATAAATAGATCTTTCCAACAAATTTAGTTTCTTTGCTAAGAACTTTTGATTTCACAGTTTTCACAACATCCATGCTGACTAATTTTGAAGTGCGATATTTAGAAACTACTTCGTCTAGTGGTGACTGCGCAGCTTGAGCACTTACATTTGCGAAAAATGTAAAAAGAGATAGAAAAGGCAAAATGAATTTCATCAAACCTTTATATATCAAACACTTAGGGTTTTCACTCTCTAATTATTAACGATAACGCTTTTACATGGCCGAGCTTCTTTAGGTGCTCTTTAGCCGCCTGAATCGTGGTTCCCGTCGTTATTATGTCATCCACGAAGTAAACGTGAGAAAATTTTTCATTTATATTTGGTCTTAAAACGAACTTAGTTTCCAAAAGGCGTTGCCGCTCTAAACGACTCATCCGCTTTTGCTCCTTAACATCTACCCTCTGGAGGGCATTCAAAAGCGGGATACCCGTTAGTTTTGCTAAAGCTTTAGCAAACAAATACGCATGATCGTGGGCATCGTTGATCGCTGGACACGGCACAAAAACCGCTGAAATTGCGAGCGTATCTTGCTTTAACCATTCGTCTAAAAACCGCTCAGCGTAGTAGTTCCAGGCCGGTCCTTGAAATTGGCCCTTCAGAGCCATGGATAACCTATTTAATATTCTATTGCGATCTTTCTGCCAGCGAAACAATGACAGGCAGGTGATGTTTTTAACTTCGCGGCTGAATTCAATTTGGTTCATAGAGACTTCAAACAGTTTTCGTTCACATTGAAAACATAATAATGATTCCCAAACACTGAACGAGCCGCAATGCAAACAGGAATGGAGCCCTATTGATAAAAATTCTGGAAACATTTTTCCATATTTTGCGAATCAATAGCCAACATCAGGCTGCCCAGGCTCGCTGTCCGTGTCCGCCGCACTATTCTAGTTTCGATAACTGGCTGAATTTAAGGATTATGGTAAGGAAGATTCTTTAAAATCATAAAGCCACGGTAAATTTGTTCGAGCAAAACAACCTGAGCCACTAAGTGATTCAAGGTAAACGGCGATAGATTCACTTTTAAAGACGCACGTTTTTTAATTTCGTCGCTGACACCATAAGGACCGCCGATCAAAAAATAGACCTGTTTTTTCCCAGAGCCCAAAATTCGATTGAGGTGTTCGGAAAACTTGACCGAATCCATCGATTGCCCTTTTTCATCAAGCAAAACTAAGAAATCATCCGGTTTTAGAATATCTAGCAGCGCCTGGCCCTCTTTACGGACGCGAACATCGCGCTGATCGCGATCATTGGTTTGGGCCTTGAGTGTTTTAACTTCGAACGGCAGGAAATGCGAAATTTTTTCGCTGTAGACATCGTTGGCACTTTGAAACCAAGGTTCTTTACTTGTTTGAAAATTAAGTAAAACGAGTTTCATTTACGCCAACTTCTTTAGTCAGTATCTTATTTTAATAAATTATTTTTTAATGGAACAGCGTCTTTCCAAAGTCTCTCTAAATTGTACTCTTGGCGAACGAAATCATAAAAAATATGAACGATTAAAGCGCCATAATCGATAACAACCCAGCGACCTTCTTCAGTTCCCTCAACACTCTGAGGCAATAAATTGAATTCGTCTTTTACTGCCCCAGTTAAAGAATCTGCTAACGAAACCGCATGACGAGTTGATGTACCTGATGAAATCACCGTGTACTCAGCAGGAGCCGACATGTTGGTTAAATCATAGCTGTGAGTCATGATACCTTTTTTGTCTTCTAGGATATTCGAGCAAAACAATGCGAACTGTTTGTAGTCTTTAACTTTTTGGCCAAAATCGCGATATAAGCCATGTTCCTTGATGTAGTTTTCCACAGCCAAAGGTAAATACTTAGTAACTGGGCGACCTGTACGCAATTTCTTGCGTAACTCGGTCGAGGAAACTTCGATATCATCCAAAGTCACAAACTGGATACTTCGACCTGTAGTTAACTCGATAAAGTTAAACTCCAAATCAGCAGTTAGATCCTGCAAGAATTTTGGAAGGTCAGATTTCTCATGAGGTATATCGTGACCCGGACGAGTCGTGATAATCAAATTAGTTTCTTCTAGAATCTTTTTATAATCTTTCCATTTATCAAAGGTATCTAAATTATCTGCGCCCAAGATCAAGAATAGCTCTTTTGCTTCATACGTTTTACGGTATTCAGCAATAGTGTCTTTCGTGTAGCTCATACCTTTGCGGGTAAGTTCTTGAGTGTCGACTTCAAACTGTTTCTCATATCCTTGTACAGCCGCTTTAACCATATTTAGGCGGTGCTCTGGCGGCGGCCCGTCTAATTCTTTTTTAATAGGGTTCTGGAAGGCAGGAATAAGAAAAATCTTATCTAAACCCATTTTACGTCTAACAGTTTCAATGCTGTTAATATGTCCTAAGTGAGGTGGATTGAATGTGCCACCGAATAATCCAATTTTCATGTGTTGTTCTCTTCCTGTTCAAAAAGATTTTTAGTTAAGAACGTCATAAGCTCGGCGATATTTTTGCCAGTGTATGCTGAGATTGCGATCAATTTAACGTTATATCGTTTTTGAAAATCTGATTTTAATTTTGTAAGTTGTGCTTCAGACAAAGTATCGATTTTATTTAAAACTGCAAATTGCGTTCGATTCGCCAAAGGGAAAAAGCCATCTTTGTCTTTATTGGACTCATCGTACATTTTTAGTTCATGATTAATATCTTCGTAATCTTGCAGAGGATCACGTTGAGATAAACCCGAGGCATCCACTAAATGGATAAAGAATTTTGTACGTTCGATATGTTTTAAAAATTGAATACCTAAGCCAACGCCTAGATGCGCGCCTTTTACAAGTCCCGGAATATCCGCGACCACAAAGGATTTAAAATCAGCGACTTTAACGACGCCTAAGTTTGGAACTAGGGTTGTAAATGGATAATCAGCGATTTTAGGTTTTGCTGCCGAGATTCTAGAAATAAGTGTCGATTTTCCCGCGTTTGGAAATCCAATGATACCGACATCAGCGATTAGTTTTAATTCTAGCGTAACTTCCATCTCTTCGCCGCCCTCACCGGGCTGAGCGTGCTCAGGAGCTTGATTAACAGAAGTTTTAAAGAAATGATTTCCTTTACCGCCGCGCCCACCTTTTAGAAGCGTGTGCTCGTCCATTTCGGCAAGATCCGCTAGGACTTGGCCTTCCATGTTTCTGATGATGGTACCTTTTGGCAAAAGCAAAACCATGTCGTCGCCATTAGCGCCGGAAGATTTAGCCCCCTCGCCAGGTAGACCATTTTTTGCGATATATTTTTTATTCGCACGGTAATCAACTAAAGAGTTCAAATGCGGAGTCGCTCTTAGAATAAGATCGCCGCCTTTGCCGCCGTCACCGCCATCTGGACCACCACGAGGAGTCATTGCCTCACGACGGAAACTTACTGCACCCGGGCCGCCATGGCCGGAACCAATCACTATTCTAATTTCATCGATAAATCTCATAACTTGAACTACTTTGTAATACTTGAAGGTATTATCTAGATGGGAAATATGAAAAAAGGGAGTTAAAAACTCCCTTTGTAAAAACTCTATGTAAAAATACGTGTTTTAATTAAACAGCTTTAGGGTAAACAGAAACTTTTAGTTTAAGCTTGCTCTCGCGTTCAAATTTAACAACGCCTTCGATAGTCGAATAAATTGTCCAGTCTCTGCCTACGCGTACGTTATTACCAACATGAAACTTAGTTCCGCGTTGTCTAACAATAATTGTTCCAGCTAAAACTTTTTCGCCACCAAAACGTTTTACGCCAAGACGTTGACTGTTTGAATCACGTCCGTTCTTGGTACTACCGCCTGCCTTCTTCGATGCCATACTAACTCCCTCTTACCTAAATCCGTTTACTTCTTAGTTGCTTTTTTAGATGTCTTTTTAGCTTTAGCTGATTTCTTAGCTGCGGCTTTCTTTGGAGACACTTTTTTTGCTGCTGCTTTTTTCGCTACTTTCTTAGAAGCTTTCTTCTTAGTAGTTAACGTTTTTGTTTCTTCATGAGAAACCGCTTTGCTGCTGCCGACTTTAGCTTCAACACGTTCTCTACGTGCTTGAACTTTATCTTGAATTCTTTGTGCTCTTACCGCGGCCATATCAGTTACAACTGGTTGAGAATCAGAAGTTGCTGTTTTGCCATCAGAAGTGATTGATTTAACAAAAATTTCTGTGAACGGTTGTTTGTGATTTTTGAATTTTCTGAAAGAGTGACGACGTTTCTTTTTGAATACGATCACTTTTCTGTCGCGACCTTGTTTAGTCACAACTACAGTTACTTTGGCACCTTTTACAAGAGGCTGGCCAATAACAGTTGTGTCACCGCCAACAACAAGAACTTCAGTTATCTCAAATTCAGTTCCTAAGTTTTGTTCTAATTTTTCAACTTGAACTACATCGCCAGGTTTTACGGTGTATTGTTTTCCACCAGTTTTAATTACTGCGTACATTATTATCCTCCACAGGATTCGGGATTAAACCTCGAAGTAAATGCCATCCCGATTGCGGTCTGTCAATATTTTAATCATTACTTTATGAACAACTCATATTGCTCGATATGATAGCTAGGTTCAATCTTAAAAGTAACTGATTTCTTTAACTTTTTTTCAAGATGTTCTAGTGTTTTGCCCTCAAACTCGTAAATCCAGTCCACAATTTCACTACGGCAATGAACCGCAAAGCTGCTTTTTGAATTGTCGATCATTCCAATTTCACGCTCTAGTTCGCGGAAAATTTCATTCGCAACAGTTGATTTGCGTTTGATATACCCGTGACCGTCGCAGTAGCTGCACGGCTCACAAAGTATCTTGATTAAACTAGGTCTAGTGCGTTTTCGAGTCATTTCCACTAAACCTAGTGATGACATCGACAATACATTCACTTTACCGCGGTCTTTTAAAACTTCTTCCCTGAGCCCGTCTAAAATTTTTTCACGGTGGCTTTCTTTTTCCATGTCGATGAAATCGATAATGATGATACCGCCGCAATTTCTAATTCTTAATTGATGGGCAATTTCTTTCACGGATTCCAAATTTGTTTTTAGAATCGTGTCTTCAAGATCTTTTTTGCCTACAAATCGACCAGTGTTCACATCGATAACGACCAAAGCTTCGGCCTCATCAATAACGATATAACCACCTGATTTTAACCAGATTTTTCTATCTAGTGAGCGTGAAACTTCTAGCTCCACATCGTACAGATCAAACAATGGCTTTGGCTCTTCGTACAAAATTATGTTTTGTTTATACTTAGGCATTAGCTGTGTAACGAACTTGCTCACTTTTTTATGAATTTCAGCGTCATCCACCCAAACACTGACAACTTCTTCGCTCATTAAATCGCGCAGTGCACGCAACTCAACTTCGATTTCTTGGTGAACCAATCCCGGCGTTTTCTTTTTATCGTAGTTTTTCAAAACTTCTTTTGAAAGACGATCTAAATAGTCGATATCTGATTTTAAATTCTCGTCGGAAGCGCCCTCACCGGCAGTACGCACGATAACACCACCTAGAGGATTAATTTTCTGAACTAGATTTTTAAGACGATCACGTTCTTCTTCATGTTCTATTCGGCGAGAGATACCTAGGTGGCGAATCGTCGGTAGATAAACGATGAATCGACCCGGCAGAGAAATGTGCGTCGTCAAACGCGCGCCCTTAGTACCCAGTGGGTCTTTAGCTACTTGAACCAGCAGCGCTTGGCCTTCTTTAATTAAATCTTGAATAGGAGTTTTGTTTTCACTTTTTTGAGGAATGCCTTCTTCATTAAAAACAGTTTCTTCTAATGGCTCTTCCCGGTCTAAATCAGGAATTGGGTAACTGTCAGAATCTAGGTCTTCGCGAATATCGCCCACATATAGGAAAGCCGCCTTTTCTAGACCAATATCCACAAAGGCCGCTTGCATGCCCGGAAGTACGCGCAGCACCACTCCGCGAAATATCGACCCTACCATGGTCGGAGATGTCTTACGTTCAATTTTCAGGTCGGTTAGGATTCCTTTGTCGACGTAGGCAACGCGAGTCTCATGAGGTCTAACATTGATCAAGATTTCAGCGGCCATGGTCTTTCCTTTACAGTACTTTCACAAGCGGTGTACCGATTTTTCTAAAACAATAGTCCAGTGGAGTCCAGCAAAAGAAATTAATTTTAATAACTTAGACCCGTTTTTCCCTTATATTTTTCCTGGCTCTGCCGATACAAATGGTGATTAGAAATTGCTAAGGAGTGGGTTTTGGCTGCAATAGACGACTTATTTAAAATCATGGTGGAACAGAATGCGTCCGATTTGCATTTAACAAGCGGAGCCCCGCCCTATTTGCGCCTTCACGGTAAAATGATGCCGCTGAACTACAAAGAGCTAACGAGCCAAGAAGTTCAGGGTCTTTTATTTGAAATCTTAACAGAAAAACAAAAAAAATCGTTTATCGAAAAATGGGAATTAGACTGCGCTTATACCGTGGCGGGCCTAGCTCGCTTTCGTTGTAATATATTTATGCAAAGAAAAGGTTTAGCTGGCGTATTCAGGATTATCCCCGAGAAAATTAAATCAGCTCAGGAATTGAACTTACCTCAAGGAATCTTAGATTTGATCGATTGCGATCGCGGATTAATTCTTGTTACCGGTCCAACGGGTTCAGGTAAATCTACGACACTCGCAGCGATGATTCACGAAATTAATATGACTTCAGAATCGCACATTATTACGGTTGAAGATCCGATCGAATTCGTTCATCAAAATATTAAATCTGTTATCAACCAACGCGAAGTGGGTTCACACACCAAATCTTTCTCAAACGCTCTAAAAGCGGCTCTGCGGGAAGATCCAGATATCTTGCTGGTGGGCGAGCTTCGTGACTTAGAAACTATTTCGTTAGCCTTAACAGCAGCGGAAACCGGTCATATCGTGTTTGGAACTCTTCACACCAATAATGCGGCGAAAACGATCGATCGTATCATTGACGTTTTCCCTTCTGGTCAGCAGGCGCAAATTAGAACGATGTTGTCAGAGAGCTTGCGTGGAGTTGTAGCCCAAACGCTATTCCCACGTGCCGATGGACAAGGTCGCGTCGCTGCCTATGAAATTTTGAAAAGCACAAAAGCCGTGGCCAATTTGATTCGTGAAGGTAAGATTCATCAAATCCCTTCTGCGATCCAAACGGGCTCAAGTTCCGGCATGGTTTCTTTCGAGAAATACATCGATGACTTGGTTAAAAAAGGGAAAGTGGCTCCAAGCGATGCCAAATTGTACTTAGGCAAAGATACGGAATCTATGACAGCAGCGACAAACAATGCCGTCAAACGACCTGCGTCTTAATTCCTTATTTTAGTTATTTTCTACCATTGATATTGAAACGACAAAAGAGGCCAGCTTAAATCAGGGCCTCTTTTTTTATTTGTAGATGGATCTGATGCTTGAAATAGAGCTTGCTGCTGTAATTTCTGGGGCAACCGATTGTCATTTGCGGCTGAACGCTGATCGTAATTATCATACAACACATAACTAACGCCGGCTATTAATCCAATCAGGACGCCATTAGTGATATTATCCGTGTGCTCCTGAGGCTTACCGTAAAAGCTAAGTGTGCTTAGCCCTAGAATGCCGCCGCCGATGCTAGAAAACAGAATGGTTGCTGTTGTTCGTTTAAACGTAGACTGTGATTGTGCCCACGTAGGCACGGCACTTACTAGAAACATCAATGCTGTAAAAATCTGCAAGAATTTCATCAGTATCAACACTAACGGTTACAATCATTTTTGACAAACGCTTTTGTTGTCTATTTAATCTAGTTTATGGAAAATCTAGCTTCATACATTGATCACACCCTTTTAAAGCCGGAAAGCCGCATGGCTGAATTTGTTAAGCTCTCCGAAGAGGCTAAGACTCACCACTTCTTTTCTGTTTGTGTAAATTCATATTGGGTCCCGACGTGTTCCCGGTGGTTAATGGGCACTGATGTAAAAGTATGTACTGTTGTCGGTTTTCCTCTGGGCGCAAGTCATTCATCAACAAAAGCATTTGAAGCTGATTGGGCTATTCAACATGGCGCCCGCGAAGTTGACATGGTTATCAACATTGGCGCACTAAAAGATAAAGATTTTGCATTGGCGGAATTAGATATCAAAACGGTTGTCAAAGCCTGCCAAGGAAACACGTTGAAAGTTATTATTGAAACGTGTTTGCTCACCGATGAAGAAAAAGTGTCCGCATGTAAAATTATTGAATCTGCCGGCGCGCAGTTCGTGAAAACATCTACTGGATTTTCTACGGCTGGTGCTCAACTCAACGATATCGTTTTATTTAAACAGAATTTAGGCGCACATATGAAAATCAAAGCCAGCGGCGGAATAAAAAACAAAGCTCAAGCATTAGAATTTATTGCAGCCGGTGCCAACCGATTAGGCACTTCATCTGGTGTAGGCCTTGTACAAGGCATGGAATCAAAATCTAGCTACTAGGAAATTATGTTATTACAAACTGAAATTATTAAGAAAAAAAGAGACAACCACGAACTCGAACTAGAAGAAATTGATTGTCTCATTCAAGCATACACCCGCGGCGAAGTTCCCGACTATCAAATGTCCGCATGGCTAATGACCGTATTTTTTAACGGTATGACCGAGAAAGAAACCTTCGGTTTAACCAAATCGATGATCAACTCTGGCATCACTGTAGACTTTTCTGAAATTAAAAAATTTAAAGTGGATAAACATTCCACGGGCGGCGTCGGCGATAAAACAAGTTTGATTTTAGGACCAATCGTCGCTGCTGCGGGAATTCCCGTTCCAATGATTTCTGGTCGTGGCCTTGGTCACACCGGCGGAACCTTGGATAAGCTTGAATCTATTCCCGGATTTAATACGCAATTAAATTTGAAACAGTTTATTGAAGCTATTAAAAAGCACGAAATTGCTTTCATTGGTCAAACTAAAGAAATTTGCCCAGCTGATAAAAAACTATATGCCCTTCGAGATGTGACTGCGACGGTTGATTGCATTCCATTGATATGCGCTAGTATCATGTCAAAGAAATTAGCAGAAGGTGTCGACGGCTTGGTCCTAGATGTTAAATACGGCTCCGGCGCCTTCATGAAGAAATCTAAAGATGCTGCAATTTTGGCAAAGTACCTAATGAAAATTGCTAAACGATACGGGAAAAAAATCTCGGCTTACATAACTTCGATGAATCAGCCTCTGGGTCGCTACGCCGGAAATTCTTTAGAAGTATTTGAATGTGTCGAGATCCTGAAAAACAGAACTCACATCAACAAGTACGGCTATGATTCATATGCTGACACGCGCGAGTTAAGCCTAGTGCTTGCATCTGAAATGATGTTTTTAACGGGCAAATATAAAAATCGCGAAAAAAGTTACGCTCACGCCAAGGAAATTTTGGAGTCAGGAAAGGCTTGGGATAAATTCAAAGAACTTTGCGTGCTTCACACGGGAAACATTGAAAAACTGCCTCTGCCAAGTAGTTCCCTTGTAGTTAAAGCAAAGAAAAAAGGGTTCATCCATTCATTTGATGTCGAGAAAATAGGTTTAGCCGCAATCAAAATCAAAGCGGGTCGCAGAATCAAAGAAGATACTATCGAAGGCACAGCGGGAATCGAATTCCATTGTAAAATCGGTGATGCTGTTAACAAAGGCGATGTAGTTTACACAATTCATGGCGATAACCAGGATTTGTTCAAACATGCGGTGCCTGATCTAGAAGCGTCTTTTGTTACCAAAAGTACAAAAACGAAAAAAGATAAATTGATTCTACATCATTTCACTTAAGCCATTTTCTTTCGGTGTTTTGGTTATGGCATTTTTTTGTAACCAAAAACTCTCTAGACTTATTATCCTTTTTAGTGATTAAATTATGGAAATCTCTAGGGATAAGGGGTAATTTTGAAAAACCAAGTCATCGATAACTTAACAGAAGCCGTTAAATACATTCGTACACAGACGGCCGTGAAGCCCCAGATCGGCATCATTCTAGGTTCTGGCTTGGGCGCTTTTGTGGATCAAGTTCAAGTTTCTTGCAAGATTTCTTATAACGATATCCCCCATTTCATGTCGACGACTGTGGAAGGCCATAAAGGTAATCTAATTTTTGGAACTCTTGGAAACAAGAACGTAGTCATTCTTCAAGGGCGCAATCATTACTACGAGGGCCATAGCATGGAATCCGTTGTGTTCCCGACGCGGACACTGGCTCTTCTGGGAATCGAAACTTTGATTCTTACAAACTCAGCAGGTGGCTTTGGCGATACAATGCAAGCTGGTGAATTTATGATCATCGAAGACCATATTAATTTAATGGGTAGCAATCCTCTCATGGGCCCAAATATAAAAGAACTCGGGCCTCGTTTCCCAGACATGACAGAAGCGTATGACCATTCTTTAATTGCAAAGATGGAAAAAATATTTCAAAAAATGGCGACGAAATATCACAAAGGTATATACTGCGGCGTTAGTGGACCCACTTACGAAACCCCCGCGGAAGTCCGTTATTTAAAGCTTCTAGGCGGTAAAGCCGTGGGTATGTCGACAGTGCCTGAAGCGATCGCGGCTAATCACCTTGGTTTACGTGTAGGTGCTCTAAGCTGTATTACAAACTTGGCGGCAGGGATCTCACGACAAAAGTTATCTCATGAGGAAGTCACAGAAACGGCAAAGAAAGTTGAACAAAAGTTTTCTGATTTCATGCGCCAGTTAATTGAATCCCTTTAATTGTTTTCTGTTTAAATCTTAAACAGTTTAATCGCCTCTTATTCACGCCCGGTTGGTGTTTATATTGCTGGTTTCTTCATGCATGCGCATGATCCGTTTGTGGACTCTTATTTCTACCCTTTTATTAGCTCTTACAGTTTGGGCCCAGCTGCCCAATCTGTTAATGTCGTCTCTGGAGTTCCACTGACTTTGCCTGAATACGCTCTAGAAAGCATGGGCCTTAAACCTCACGAAAATACCGGCGGCTGGGGCGATGTAATGGCCAACGTTGGAATGGCTTTAGAGATAAAAAAGCAATTCCCTGAAGTTCAACTGCGCGGCGAACTGAACGACAAGGTCTATGGTAAATCCAAAAATCTGGTAGAAAAGTGGTACGCTCTATTTACACTTTGGGAAACAGGTCTTCGTGTAGAGAGTTCTGATGTAGCGACCGTATTAAACGAAACTGCCGTGTATCTGAAACAAAAAAAGACTGAAGCTAACTATGAAATAGAATCTCAGATATTTGGCATATTGGAGCAAATCAACGGTTCGATAAAATCTAAATATTCGCTGTATCAGGCAATTAAAAACGATTCGTCAGCGTACGCGCAATTTTCTGAAATTCGCAAAACATACAATGCTCAAAACATTAAGCCACTCACACTATCAAGACAGAATAGCTGCGAAAAATTTTATTCTAATTAGCGTCCTTTTCACATGTCCAGTTTTTAACTGGAACAAATCCATCAACATGTTTAAATAAAATCTGCGCGTTTTTATCTAAGAAATAGGTAATTTGGTCAGTTGTTTCAGACCAGGTTTGCACAACGACTTTAAATCCTAGAGTTTCATGCGCTTTGCCTTCAAATTTATACGCAGACACTTTTAAAGGATTCGTATCGCCGTCTTTAACCAAAGACGATTTAATTTCTTTTAAATAAGCCGAAACTGCTTTTTGTTCAGCAGGGCTAAGTCTTAGTATATTTTTATAGGTAATTTGAAATTTGCTTTTTAATGTAAACGGATAACCACTATTCATGGCGCGTACTTTTTCTTGGCACTGAATCAGCTCTTTACGAGCAATTTCTTCAACGCCGACCGATGCTTGTCCTTGGGTTTCAAACGAAACGATGTAAAACAACAATGTTCCTGTCGTAAAAAAGTAGAATATTTTTTTGATAAATAATGTGCTCAGCATAACATCCCCATAAAGCCCAAAGTGTCTGTTTACGGCACGTTCCTGTAAATCTTTCTAAGATCCCCGGTTTAAGTGCAGCAAAACGAACTCTCAAAGTTGCCTTCAAGGAGTAGCAAGCACTATGCCTAATTTCCGATGTGCTTTTTTAGAAACGCTTCCATCGCTTCATAAAACTCAATGCGATTTTCTTCATTTCTAAAACCATGGCCTTCATTGTCTTTTACAATGTACTGAACTTTCACGCCGCGTTTTTCTAATGCCTGCACCATTTGGTCAGATTCGACTTTATTTACACGCGGATCTTTTGCGCCCTGAACTACTAACAATGGGGCTTTTATTTTTTCCGCGTTTAAAGCGGGCGAGGTGGCCGTAAACTGAGCTTTGTCTTTCTCGGGATGGCCAACCATTTCGTAAAATTTTTCAAGCTCTGCGGTCCAATAGGGCGGTATTGTGTTCATGAACGTAAATAAGTTAGAAACACCGACAAAATCGACTCCGCACGCATACAGATTTGGATCCTTCACCAAACCTGAAAGTGTGGCATAGCCACCGTAAGATCCGCCGTAAATGCAAATCTTGCTCTCGTCCGCAATGCCCTCTTGGACTAGCCATTTCACTCCATCCGTGATGTCTTCTTGCATCTTTAAACCCCATTGTTTGTAGGATGCTTGCAAGAATGATTTTCCATAACCCGTAGATCCACGAAAGTTCATCTGCAAAACTCCGTAACCACGATTAGCCAGGAACTGCACCTGAGCATTGTATCCCCAAATATCACGTGCCCACGGGCCACCGTGAGGATTTATGATTATAGGTAAGTTTTTAGCTTTTTTATTTTTTGGTAGAGTCAGGTAGCCATTGATTACTAAGCCATCTCGCGATTGGTAGCTAACAGGCTTCATGGGATTTAATTTTTCTTCATCTAACCACGGCGCCACTTGCGCAAGAAGTTTAAGTTCATCGCGATTGGCATCATAAAGGTAAAAAGCACCCAGCGAACGGTCAGAGACAGAACGTACAATAAATAGATCTTCGTTCTTAGTTGTCGATACAAAACGAACTTCTTTGCCAACTAACTTTTCTGAGACTTTGTTATAAATTCCTTCAGTCACAGGATCAAAGAACTGCGCCGTCGTTTTCCAAGTTACAAAACGAGCAGATGTTAATACCTTTCTCTTTTTTGAATACATCAATGTGTCCACATCAACATCAGGATGTTGATAAATGATCCGTGTTTCCTTTTTGCTTTTCATGTCGAACTCAACAATAGACTCTTTATCGCGATTTAAATTTGATGCTGCGTAAAGATTTTTATTATCGAAGGTAAAGAAGAGTGGAGAGAAAGAGTCTTTGTAGGGATACGTTAAGATTTTCGAAAATTTTTGACCTTCAGAATCTCGATACAAGATATTGTAGTCGACACCTTCAGATTCTACGGCGACTCTGAGCTTGCCGTTATGATCTGTCACCCAGCCCGTAATTGATCCTGGATTTTGCGCCAGCAGTACCAGTTTCCCAGTTTTAATATTCAATCTAAAAACATCGAATACCTTCTTGTCGCGCATGTTGTGCGAAATCACGATCTCGTCATCTCTGACGTTTTCCATCGAATCGATAATTTCTGCGCGGGTGTTGGGAAAGTTAGTGACATCTTTTTCAGTTTTAGCGTGAACATCCACTGTGAATACGTGAAAATTTTCATCACCACCAAAATCACGAGTGTAAATTACGTGGCCATTTCCCTTCCAAAAATAGTTTACGATATCACGATCGGCACTAGCAGTGAGTCTGACTTCTTGTCCACTATCTTTGTTTTCTTTGATATGAATATTCATGCGACGTTCATATGGTTTTAAATAAGAAATCCACTTCCCATCCGGTGAAATTTGGTAATTAGTTGAATCCGGATTTTTGAAAAAATCTCTTAAGGGAATCAAACTGTCTTTTTTAGAAAATGAAATCTGTGCGGCTAAAATCACAGCAAATAGGATCTGGAAAAGTCTCATGGTGGTGGCTCCTAAAAACGTTTGGAATCTACATTCTAACCAGATCTGATTTCACAATCTAGCTCCAAATGTACTCTACCAAAAACTAGCTAGTCCTATCTTTAAGAGGAACATTTTTTCCTAGGCGCAAAAATAATTTCAACACCAGATTTTCCTAACCGGTTAATTACTTTCTTCTTTTTTTCTACCAGATTTTTTGCTCAATACCGCGACTCGATCGAAGTCCAGTTTTACAATAATAGACTCCTTCTGCGCGGGTTTTACGTCGATGAGTTCACCAGAACAGGCCCCTTGAGAGTCATCAATACAGGGACCACCGCACACGGAGTTACATCATGGATGTTGTAAGACTTGTATTTTTAATTGCGTCTACTATTTACTTAATTTCCTGCGCCCAAGAAAGCGGCAAAACAGCGGACAGCGTCTTCGTTGAAAAATCTTCGAACCCTTGCAATTCCAAGACGATTGAAAATCAGTACATAGTCAGTTGGGAAGACGGCACTTTTTCTACAGAAAGTGGTCTTTCTAAAGAAGACTTCAAAAAAGAATTCGTTGAAAAGAATTTATCTCAGATCAAAAAAATTCACTACGACCAAAGAGTTCAATTCTACTCTCAGGAAGATATTCACGGAACGTCAGAGCCTTTGACGCCGACAAACACAACAACAGTCGATCAAACTTGGGGTCAAACCATGATTCAGGCTGATTCTGTTTGGCAAAAAAATGCCACGGGAACAAGCGTGATTGTCGGAGTTGTTGACTCTTACGTTGATGTGACTCATTCACAGCTAAAAAATCAAATCTTAATCAACACCAAAGAAATCCCTGACAACGGTAAAGACGACGACGGCAATGGTTATGTCGATGATTATTCAAGCATGAATTTCACGGGCGTGGCGAGTTACACAATTCAAAACGAACATGGAACTCATGTGGCCGGAATTATTGCCTCTGACCACAGTGGAATTATGAAAGGCGTGGCACCCAATGCTAAAATCGTGGCGGCTCCTTTTATCTCGAATGATGGATCTGGATCTTTAAGTGACGCTATTAATGCTATGAATTACGTGGTTTCACGTGGTGCCAAAGTCATTAACGCCAGCTGGGGAGGCAGTGTGTGCGTGGCTACTCTGAAGGACGCTTTTGACGAAATTTCGGCTAAAGGTGTTTTGGTTGTTGTTGCGGCGGGAAACGACGGTAACAACTTAGACGAAAAACCTTCTTATCCTGCAGCATTTAGTATTGCAGGACAAATCACCGTAGGTGCTTCGAATGCTAACGACTACATGACGTCATTTTCTAATAGCAGCTTCAATTTGGTGCATCTAGCGGCCCCAGGTGATTCGATCATGAGCACAACTCCTGGCGAAAAATACAACTACCTAAAAGGTACAAGTATGGCGGCTCCGTTTGTCACGGGCGCTGTCGCTGTTTTAATGAGCGCCTTTCCAAAAGCGACATCGACTCAGATCAAAGAAGCGTTGATTAATTCTGTGGATATCACACCAAATCATGAATTCCGCGTGGCCTCTCGTGGTCGATTAAATTTACTAAAGGCTTACAATTACTTAAATCATTAAGCGCAGCGCCAAAAACCCTCTCTAGGGGGTGCTCGGCTTGGGATTTTCCTAGGGATTTTGATTGGATTAATCCCGTAAATCATATAAAAAATTGCAACGAGGTTTTTATGCGATTTTTTATTAGTGATTTAAAGAATCATATTGGTGAGCAAGTTGAGTTAAAAGGTTGGGTTTACCAAGCCCGCTCTTCTGGAAAAGTTAAATTCTTAGAATTACGTGACGGAACTGGAATTGTTCCTTGCGTATTTTTCAAAGGCGAAGCCGAAGACGCGGCCCTTGAGCTTTTCGATAAAGCAACACAAGAGAGTTCGGTCAAGGTTACCGGCATAGTCAAAAAACATCCAAAACATGAAAATGTTTTTGAAATTGGCGCGAAGACGTTAGAAATTATCTCAGCGTCTGAAAATTATCCTATTTCTCCGAAAGATCACGGCACTGATTTCCTAATGGAAAATCGTCACTTGTGGCTGCGATCAAAACGTCAGCATGCGATCATGCGTATTCGCCATGAAATTATTTCTGCCATTCGTGATTTCTTTGATGGCCGAGGTTTCACTTTGACTGACGCACCAATCTTTACTCCAAGCGCGTGCGAAGGAACTTCAAATTTATTTGAAACTAAATATTTCGACGAAAAAATGTACTTATCTCAATCGGGTCAGCTTTATATGGAAGCAACCGCAGCGGCTTTTGGTAAAGTGTATTGCTTCGGTCCCACGTTCCGCGCAGAGAAATCTAAAACTCGCCGTCACTTGATCGAGTTTTGGATGGTTGAGCCCGAAGTGGCTTTCAACGACATGTACGATAATATGGAATTAGCGGAACAGTTTGTTGAGTACATCGTTCAACGTACAATTAAAAATCGCGCCGAAGAATTCCGCGTGATCGAACGCGATATGAGCAAACTAGAAAACATCAAAGGTCCTTTCCCACGCTTACATTATCGTGAAGCTGCGGAAATGATTAAAAAAGAAAATCCAGAATTCATCATTGGTGATGATTTCGGTGCGCCTGATGAAACTATTGTTTCTTCTAAATTTGACAAGCCGGTATTCGTACATCACTACCCTCAAGCTATTAAGGCCTTCTACATGAAGGAAGATCCTAAAGAGCCTGGATATGCGATGGGTTGCGATTTGTTAGCGACTGAGGGCTACGGTGAAATTATTGGCGGCGGTCAACGCGAAGAAAGCATTCAAAAACTTTTAGCTAAAATTGCAGAACACAAACTAGATGAAAAAGATTTCCAATGGTATTTGGATATTCGTCGTTTTGGTTCATTCCCTCATAGCGGTTTTGGCTTAGGCCTTGAACGTACTGTGACTTGGGTTTGCGGATTACCTCATGTTCGCGAGACAGCTCCGTTCCCTCGTTTGTACGGTCGCAGTTATCCATAAGTTTTATTTTTGATTTTGAATTCCAATTTTTAAACTTTGTTCCAGGAGTATCGATGGAAACCAATTTGAACCTCTTGAAAATTCAAGAGCTAGAGCGAAAAAATGAAGAAGCCATGAAGGGCGGCGGTGAAGACCGCGTTGCTAAACACAAAAAAGGTGGACGCTTAAGCGCCCGCGAACGTTTAGACGTACTACTTGATCCAGGCAGTTTTGTGGAAACAGATCGCTTGATGACTCACAGATGTACTAACTTCGGCATGGAAAAAACATTGATCCCGGGCGATGGCGTTGTCACAGGTTACGGCCGCGTAAACGGTAAGTTAGTTTACGTTTCCAGCCAAGACTTCACAGTATTCGGTGGATCTATGTCACGCACTCAGGCCGACAAGATTTGCAAAGTAATGGACCTTGCTGGTAAAAATGGCGCTCCTTTAATTTCTATTAATGATTCGGGTGGTGCTCGTATCCAAGAAGGTATTGAATCTTTGGGTGGATACGCTGATATTTTCACTCGCAACGTAACAAGCAGCGGAGTGATCCCGCAAATCACGGCCATCATGGGCCCGTGCGCTGGTGGGGCGGTTTATTCTCCAAGTATTACTGACTTTGTTTTCATGGTTAACAAATCAAGTTACATGTTCGTAACTGGTCCTGATGTTATTAAAACGGTAACTCACGAAGATGTAACTAAAGAAGATTTAGGCGGCGCTACTATGCACTCGCAAAAATCAGGCGTAGCTCATTTTGCCGTTGATGATGACAAAACCTGCTTGTTGATGATTCGCGAATTATTAAACTTCTTACCGGCTAATAATTTAGATGATGCTCCTATTTTGCCAACGAATGATCGCCCTGACCGTATCGTTGAAGCTTTAAATACGTTAATTCCTGATAATCCAAAAAAACCTTACGACATTGTGCAAGTTATCACAGAGTGCGTAGATGAAGGCTACTTCTTAGAAGTACACAAAGACTACGCTATGAATATCGTCGTTGGTTTTGCTCGCTTCAACGGTCGTCCTGTTGGTATCGTCGGCAACCAACCGCAAGTTCTTGCGGGATGCCTAAACATCGAAGCGTCTAGAAAAGCGGCTCGTTTTATTCGCTTTTGTGATGCGTTCAATATTCCAATCGTTAGCTTCGTAGACGTTCCTGGATTCTTGCCTGGAAAAGACCAAGAATGGAACGGTATCATCACTCACGGTGCTAAGTTACTTTATGCTTATGCAGAAGCCACTGTGCCAAAGGTAACAGTAGTTACTCGTAAAGCTTACGGCGGTGCTTATATCGTTATGGGTTCTAAATTATTGCGTGCAGATGTGAACCTAGCTTACCCGTCGGCGGAAATCGCGGTTATGGGTGCTGAGGGCGCGGTTAGCATTATTTCTAGAGCTGAAATTGAAAAAGCAAAAGATCCTGTGGCAGAACGCGCGCGTTTGATTTCTGAATACGAGAAAAAATTCAACAACCCATATGTCAGCGCAGAACTTGGCTACACAGATGAAGTTATTGAACCAGCATTAACTCGTAAACGCATCATCGATGCGCTAGAGATGCTGAAAAATAAAAAAGATGTAAATCCGGCTAAAAAGCACGGCAACATTCCCCTTTAGTACACTTGCGGAGGAGACATTATGGATAAAATACCCTTTAAGAGAATTTTAATTGCGAACCGTGGCGAAATTGCCATTCGTATTACCCGCGCGTGCCGTGAGCTTGGCATTCAGTCTATTGCGGTATTCAGTGATGCGGATCGTGACAGTCTTCATGTGTTCTTGGCCGATCAAGCTTACAATATCGGACCGGCTCCTTCAAAAGAGTCGTATTTAAATATTAAAAAAATTATCGAAGTGGCTAAGGAAGCTAAAGTGGATGCTATTCATCCCGGCTATGGTTTCCTTTCTGAAAATTCACACTTTGTAAAAGCCTGCGGCGATGCTGGCATTACATTCATCGGCCCAACCGTTGCTAATATCGAAGCCATGGGTGATAAATTGTCAGCTAAAGCCTTGATGAAAAAAGCTAAAGTTCCTACTGTTCCTGGCAGCGATGGCGGCATCGAAACCATCGAAGACGCGCGCAGAATTGCGGGCGAAATCAGTTTTCCAGTGATCATCAAGGCCTCTGCTGGTGGCGGTGGTAAAGGGATGCGGGTTGTGCGTCAAGATTCTGAACTAGAAAGCGCATTCCGTGCCTGCCGTTCAGAAGGTCAGAATTATTTCGCAGATCCTACCGTGTACATGGAGAAATTTGTAAACGATCCTAAACATATCGAAATCCAAGTATTCGGCGATAAACATGGAAATGTTTGTCATCTATATGATCGCGAATGTTCTGTTCAACGTCGCCATCAAAAAATTATCGAAGAAGCTCCATCGCCCTCAGTACCAGAGCCTGTTCGTCAAAAAATGGGTGATGCGGCTGTGCGTGCGGCAAAACAAATTGATTATGTTGGTGCCGGTACAATCGAATTTATTTTTGATAACAAAACTAAAGAATTCTTCTTCATGGAAATGAATACACGCCTGCAAGTGGAGCATCCGATTACGGAAGCCATCACTGGTATTGATTTAGTGAAAGAGCAAATCTACGTGGCGGCGGGTCGTCCTCTGAGCTTTAAACAAGAAGACGTTAAAATTAAAGGTCACGCAATTGAAACACGTATCTGTGCGGAAGATCCAGTTACCTATAAACCACATCCAGGTGTGATTCGCGCGTGTCGCCATCCACAAGGACCGTTTATGCGCGTGGATTCCTACGCCTACCCTGGTTACGAAGTTCCGATCTATTACGATCCCATGATTGCAAAACTAATCACTTGGGGTGACACCCGTGAGGCGGCTATTAGACGTATGCAGCGCGCGCTTTCTGAATTCGTTCTAACCGGTATTAAAACTAACATCGTGCTACATAAAACGATTCTAGATCATCCAACATTCTTAGATGCTTCGTACACAACTCAATTTATTGAGAAGAATTTCGAAGTTATCGAACCGTTGATGTTTAAACAAATCGAAGATCCCGTGTTTTTGATTGCGGCTGCGATTCATGCATACAACAGCAGGAAATCGAAAGACGTGAGACATTTAAATATTACCTCTAACTGGAAACGTATCGGCCGTAAAATGTCGATGCGATTGACATAGGAGCCGAGCAATGTATTTTGAAGCAGAAATTCAAGGCCGAAAATATAAAGTAGACGTATCAGAGACTCGCCATTCGTGGAAAGTGTCGCTTCAGGCGCACGGTGCTGATTGGCAGCATCTAGATATTTCAAAAAGTGATTTTAAAACCGCAGAAGAGTATATCAGTTTTCTTTTTCAAGGTCAGTCGTACTTAATTGACGTTTTAGGAAAAGACACCGATTACACCGTGTTTGTGCGTAACTCTTTTCGCAGCATCAAAATCTTCAATGATGAAATGTTATTACATGAATCATTGAAAAAAGGCGGCGGCGGATCTGGCACTAATGAATTAAAATCAGGAATGCCGGGTAAAGTAATTGAAATTTTTGTTAAGCCAGGCGACGTTGTTCCCCCAAACAAACCGTTGTTGATCATGGAAGCGATGAAAATGGAAAACGAAATGCGATCTACTCGTGAAGTTAAAATCAAAGAAATTTGTATCAAGCAAGGCGCTAGTGTTGAATCTGGTGCTGTTCTAATTAAATTCGAATCTTAGTTTGCATATAAAGAGTGACACGAAGGTGTCGCTCTTAACAAATCCACTCGCCTAAATACCCTTATCCTCTGTGCCTTGTCCTGCGCTTTGCTTGACACCTGTATCATTTTCCGACAAATTTTTAAGCAACCCAAACAAAGAGGAAACTATGATTTTTAGAGCTTTATTTGTTCTAACATCCGCTGTTTTGATGTTCTCCATTTCGTGCTCTAGCACAAATTCCAAACAGACTACGGCTACAGTAAATGATCCCTTCATAAAATTAGAAGATATCCGGTCGGCTGAATCTATGGCTTGGGTGAAAAATGAAAATCAGCAATCAAGCTCACACTTAAAAGCGAATCCTGCGTTTACATCCTTGAAAGATAGCATCAAAGGCATCTTAGCCAGCAAAGAAAAAATTCCCGGCGTCACTATTGTTGATGAATACGTTTATAACCACTGGACAGATGAGAAAAATCCGCGCGGTTTATGGAGACGCGCAAAAATCTCTGAAATACAAAAACATGATCCCGCGTGGGAAGTCCTGATAGATGTCGATGCGCTTGGAAAAGCCGAAAACGAGAGCTGGGTATTAAAAAGTACTCAAGTTCTAAAAACAGACTATTCGCGCGCGCTAGTGTTCCTCTCTAGAAAAGGTAAAGACGCCACGGTGATGCGCGAGTTCGACCTAACATCAAAATCATTTGTCGCAGACGGATTTTTTCTTCCCGAAGCAAAAATGACAGTGACTTGGTTTGATAAGGATACGCTGATTGTTGGAACTAATTTCGGTGCGGATTCTATGGCCGATTCAGGATATCCGCGTTTTGCCAAAGTATTAAAACGCAAACAGGCACTAACTGACGCAAAAATGGTTTTAGAATCACCGGTAAAAAACATGGGTATGTGGACGTGGACTATTCATGATGGCAAAACGCCGTACACTATCATCAACGACCGAATTAATTTTTACGAATCAGATAGCTATCTATTGACGCCCGATTTAAAAGTTAAAAAACTACCGATTCCTAAAGACAGCGATATTGATGGCATCTTTAAAGGAGAAATTTATTACTTAACCAAAAGCGAACTAAAAACAGAAAAGCAAACATTTCAATCAGGCACTTTAGTTAAAGTTTCTATCGCAAAAATTCTAACAAGTACTACTGGAAATGTAGAACCGGAATTGGTTTTCCTTTCTACACCGAAAAAAATTTATAGTAGCATCAATTTTTCAAAAGATAAGCGCTGGTTAACTGTTCTGAATCAAGTTAACCCAAATGTTTTTGAACTTTCAGATAAAAACAAGTTGTTACCTCTGAAACTTCCTTCTGTGGGCAACTCGTCTTTAATGGCGACAGCGGATAATTCTGATCAGATTCTTGTGACGTACTCAAACTTCAGTCAGCCCACAACGTTGTACAGCTTTGAAAAAGGCCAAATGACTAAGCTGCGCTCGCTGCCCGCATTTTTCAACGCGAGCGGAATCGTAGTTGATCAGCGTTGGGCTACTAGCAAAGACGGAACAAAAGTTCCTTACTATATCGTTCGCAATAAAAAACAAAAAGATGATTCTAAGAACCCAACTCTGCTTTATGGCTACGGTGGTTTTGAGGTCGCTATGCAACCAAACTATTCTGGTGTCATGGGCAAAGCTTGGCTAGAAAGCGGCGGAACTTATGTTCTTGCTAATATCCGCGGTGGCGGTGAGTTTGGACCAAGCTGGCATCAATCGGCACTAAAATTAAATCGTCAGCGTGCGTTTGATGATTTTTTTGCAGTGGCTGAAGATTTAATTAAAACAAAAGTAACTTCACCAGCACACTTAGGTGTCATGGGCGGTAGCAATGGCGGTCTATTGATGGGTGTGGCGCTCACTCAGCGACCAGATTTATTTAACGCTATCGTGTGCGAAGTTCCATTGCTTGATATGGCTCGCTACCATTTACTACTCGCTGGTGCTAGCTGGATGGCCGAATATGGATCTCCTGATGTTCCGGCAGAGCGCGACTATATTTTAAAATACTCGCCTTACCAAAACGTAAAATCGACGGAAAAGTATCCAGAGATTTTCATCACGACATCCACTGAAGACGACCGCGTTCATCCCGGTCACGCACGTAAAATGGCCGCAAAACTAAAATCGATGGGTAAACAATATATGTATTTCGAAAATACGGAAGGTGGACACGGTCGTACAGCTGATTTAAATCAAGCGGCTGAATACCTAACTATGCAGTACATTTTCTTAAGAGAAAAATTGTTTTAATTATGTTTTAACTAAACTGATTAATTAGATCCACTTTTAGCTATACTTCTGGGTTGGGTTTTTTCTTTTGAACGAATCCAACCATAAGAATTCCGATGTAATATAGAGCAATCATCGGAACTAACATGATCGTCATACTCATCACATCTGGTGGTGTGATCAACGCAGCAATCAACGCTAAAATCATAATGGCGTAGCGCCCTTTATCAATAAGGAATCGCTGTGATACCATACCGGCCATTGCCATCAAAGTTAGAATCAGCGGAAGTTCAAACGAAACACCAAACATAATCGCAAATTGACTCACGAAATCCAAATAGTGATCGATTGTAATCATAGGCTTATCTTGATCGCCGCCAAAACTGAATAAGAAATCAAAAGTCATTGGCAAAGCGACGTAAAAAGAAAAACTAACCCCAGAAATAAACAAGAACGATCCGATTGAAATAAAACTCGTCATGTATTTTCGCTCGTTTCGATATAAGCCTGGAGCAATGAATTTCCACAGCTGGTATAGCCAAAACGGGCATGAACAAATTACACCGGCAACAATAGAAAGTTTAAAGTGGGCGACGAATTTATCCATTGGCGCCGTGTAAACAAGGCCACCCGAAGGCAAATATTTTTCAATTGGTTTTCTAATAAAATCGAAAAGCTCTTTACTGTAATCATACGCAATTGCCGTAAAAACCAAAAGTGAATATAGACTATAAACCAAACGCTTACGCAGCTCAGTCAGATGATCCGTTAACGTCATGTTCTGATCAGTTGTGTCTTCGTTCGGAGTAGTTTCCATTTAGTCTTTTTTCTCGCCGTTATTTTGTGAATTCGTCGTTGTGCTATGGGGACCATTATTAAGTGGGTTATCCGATGTACTGCTGTGTCCGTTGCCCAAAGTCTCTGCTAGCGTTGCTGGGTTAGAATCCGGAGTCGGATTAAACGCAAAGGTCATTTGATCCGGAGGCTCTATCTTGAAGTCCGCGGCGCTTGTTGGTTTGCTTTCTTCAACCGAAGGAGGTGTGTTGTTAACACGAGGATCTTTCATGATGGGAATTGGGGGTGGTTCTTTTTGTGGTTTCCTTGGGTCTAAACTATCAAAATCTAAATCAACGCGTGCTTGTTTTTTAATATCTTCTGTTATGCCCTCAGCGCTGCGCTTTAAATCATTAAGAAATCGCCCTAGTGTACGTGCGACTTCTGGTAGTTGTTTCGGACCAACTAAGATCAGCGCCAAAACACCTAATAATATTAATTCACTCATTCCAAGGCCAAACATATCCGTCCCAACTTTGATGCAATCAAAAGCGCTTTTACGCCAAACCAATTGAGGTCTTTGCTTTAAATTATAGTGTCGTTGTATTTAAGTGTCACTGAGGTATTTAGTTTTCTTGTTTTAGCGGGTTTTTCTGGTCGCTAGATAATGTTACGATACCCATTTCAATCAGTTTTTCCTTAGCTAAGGTCGAACCTGTCTGAAGGTAGCGGTCGTACAAACGAAGTAAGCTTTGATTATTTGAAATCATCGAATTTTGGCTGATGTAACTAAGTGCTTCGACGTAATCCACAAATCGCTTCGAGATTGTCTCGAACACATCGCGAAGTGGGTCTTGCCTGTCGACAGCTTTAGACAGAGTGCCATAAGCCGCTCCGCCCATATTGACGTAGTAATCTATATCCACAATTTTTCTTTGTAATGAGTCTCCAAAAAATCCGCTGATGTAGAGCGATTTATCGCCCAGTTTTTTTAGCAACTCAATTTTTTGATGAGTTTCTGCATTCGCTGCAGTTAAATATAGTTCTGCTAATGTGTTGGGTTTACGCTTGCCCGCTTCGTCCGTCTTTTCTTTTTCATATAAATTTTTAGCATCAAGATAAAACTCGAGTACTTCGATAAGATAGCCTTTTACTCTGTTTTCTGTTTTTATTTTTCGCGCGCTGAAGGCGTCGTCAAGGGCCTGACCGAAATAGTCCTTAGAACTCATTAGAATGTTTAACTCTTGCTTTATAGCAGTGCTCATAAACCCGTCTTATCTTTAATTATAGTAATTTTTCGGAATAAAATTAACTAAAAATAACGTCAGGATCAGATAGAAATTATGATGGATAGTATACGATTGGATTATAGAGGACGATTGTGTCTCAGATTGAAACACAACCTTGTGATAGCTGATGCTTGGTAGGATTGTGCCGTCAGCAAATTTACCCATGTAAGTTAAACCATACATTGGACTAGTACTGCTTACATTTCCACCCGTTGTTACATCTTCAGTTACGTTCGCTACGTTGACATTTAATTTATAATCGCCCCATACGCCTTGAGATTGTTCTTTACTGCCTTCGGCAATTTCCCTAGTGATAACACTTAGTTTTTGTACCGAACCTAGACTCTGAAATCAAATTTGAAATTTCTTTGGCCGCTACTGATGACTTTGCCGCTAAAGATCGAACCGCATCTGCGACAATAGCAAAATCTTTTCCTTGTTCGCCAGCTCGGGCCGCCTCAACAGGAGCGTTCAATGCTAGAAGGTTAGTTTGAAATGATATATCTTCTATCCTCCCTATGATTTCATTTATTTTTTTAGAAGACTCGGTGCCGACAGAAAGGGACAATAAGACTCCAACAATGCCCGCGGCCAATAAAATGAACTTCGCTTCACTTTGTGTCGCTTTGGATTCTTCAATACTTTTTGACAAGTTATTTCTCAGTTCAGATTGAACAGAGTCAAACTCAGCCGCCATAGATCCTAAACCTAAAAATACTAATGCACTTGCAAATATGGTTTTCATTTTCGAATAAATTGACTAGCACCCGAGTATTTAAACCAGGTTTTTTCAGAAAAAATATGATTTAGAACTAGAGCTACGAAGAGTACAATAGTTCCACAAAGTCCTAAAAGGATCCACGCCTTGGTTTCATTTTCTAAAGGAACTAAATAGAGGACTGTAAGCACAATTCCAACAACAGCAACTATAAAGATTTGAAGCGCAAAAAATACTATCAATGCACCAACAATACTGGTGCGCACAGCTTGAAGAACCTTAAGGTATAACAAGACACCTTTCTTTTTAGATTCTTGGATCAAGCGATGACCTTCAAATATTTTTAATAAGAGAGAAATAACATTAAAAATCATTTATCTTTTCGTCCCAGAAATATTCCTAAGAAAAAAGCAATTAAGCCAACGACACCAATTACAATCCAAGGATTTTCTTTCACCTTAGTTTCCACTTGGGTCTTCGTATTCTTTGCCTCTTGCTCAACCTTATTTTTAATCTCATCAAAATAGGGCCGCATGTCTTCAAGAGCACTTTTGATTTCTTCATAGTCTTTTTCGATATGTTCACGAATGAGCTCTGTCTTTGATTGCGATATCGACTCTAGCTTTGCAATCGCCTCTGACAATGAATTGATCGAATCTTTGGCCATGTGGTCTCCTTGTAGCAGAACGATATCGGCTAGTTTGATGAAATAACCAACTAGACTTTCAACTAGAGATTGGCTTAAATGAAAATCAACAACCAGGGTGTGCGAATATGATCACTGATTATAAAAATAAATTTTTGAAATATTATGAAGAGAATGAAACTAAACTAGACGTGGTCGTTTTTGTCGGCGGTTTTATTTTTGATATTCTTACCATGTCCGACATAGATGATCTGTTTTCTATTTTTCAACAAGTCATCTACCTGAGTATAGTCTTCACAATCCTTTACTATGAAATTTTATTTCGCAAATTTAAATGGAAGCCGGGAACAAAGACAGCGCGCATTTGGGAATACCGCACCCTTATTCTGCATTTCATTCTGGGTTCGTTGCTAAGCCTCTATTCTTTGTTTTACATTAAGAGCGCATCCGTTTTGCATAGTCTATTATTTTTAGGAGTCATGCTTCTTGTCCTGTGCGCGAATGAATTACCCGGAGTTAAAAAATCCAACATCAGCATCAAAACCGGGATGTTTGGTATCTGTATTTTTTCTTTTTTCTCTATTCTATTTCCAATTGCTCTGGGCTTTGTGGGCTGGGCGCCGCTTGGATTAGCCATTTTAGCGACGGCAGCGGTTTTCTATGGTATGTATCGACTGCTGCACAAGAAAATTCCGGATCACTATTCGCTTACTAAAATTATTTTGGCTCCCAGTGGATCCGTTATTGGTTTGTTTTTAGTATTCTACGTAATGGGTTGGATTCCGCCAATTCCGTTGAGTGTAGTTGAACATGGCATTTATCATAACGTTGAAAAGCAAAACGGCGAATACCTTCTATCGACCGAAAAACCTTGGTGGCACTTTTGGCATTCGGGGGATCAACATTTCGTGGCTAGACCGGGCGATAAAATATTTTACTACGCACAAATATACTCTCCGACGCGCTTTCAAGATCAGATATATATTCAATGGTCGCAAAAAAACCACAAAGGTGATTGGGTTTCCGCTGATAAAATTCCACTCCAAGTCGTAGGGGGCAGAAAATCAGGATTTAGAGGCTACGCCTTTAAGGCCAACTACCAACCGGGAGAATGGCAAGTGCACGTGCTAACAAGTCATGGCCAGGAAATCACCCAGATGAGCCTTAACGTTGAAGGCTCGGTTGCTACCGAGCCTCGTGAATTTGTTATCGAAAGAAAATAGGACCGCACTTAAAAGCTAGGTCCCACGACTGAAATAACCGAATTTTGCGAGAATATTTTTTTGCTCAAGGCCTGAACGTCATCTGCTGTGACTTCAAAGTACCTACTTGATGATTTGAATGTTTCGTCAGCATCCAGTCCATACACAACATCAAACAAGATACTATTGCAAATACTGCCTTTACGTTGCAGATCGATATCGTTTCTACCCGCAAGGTAGCGTTGTGAGCGAATTAATTCATCCGCGCCAACTTTTGTTGCGCACAGCTTAGCAAATTCATCTTTAATCATTTGAATCGCCTTTTTAGATTTCTCTGGAGAACATCCAATGTAGGCCCCAAAATAACCTGTCTCGATTCCCGCCATTTTTAACGGAGATACGGAATAGGCTAGTGAGTTCTTGTCACGCAATTCAAAAAATAGCCGACCACCTTGGCCCGCCAAAATGGATTGAATCACATCTAATGTGTAGCGCTCTTCATCTTTGAAGCTCAATCCGCGATAACCCACAATAATGTGAGACTGCTCTTTTTTAAGCTCTTTAAACGAGAATTGATCTGATCCTATTTTACTTAAACCCGACACACTTTCTTGCTTTTTTCCTTCAGGCATCGAAGTGATTAACTGATTTAAACTATCTACTAAATTTTCTTTTTTAAAATCACCAACGGCACAGATCGCTACGTTTTTGTGATTAAAAATAGTTTTATGATAGTTTAGCATCGTATCGCGTGTGATTAAATCCAAAGATTCTTTTGTTCCTAGCACTTCTCTAGAATACGGATGATCCGAGAACATCATCTTCATAAATTCTTTTATGCAAACTTGTGATGGATTATCGTTTTGCGACTGAATCTGATTTTTCTGAATTTGCTTTTCACGCTCAATTATTTTCGCATCAAACGTCGGCGACTGAACCGTGTCTGTAATCATCGACATCATGTCTTTTTGGAACGTCGACAGAAACTCTCCCGAAACACCGACCGTGTTTCGTCCTGAAAAACAGCTCATTGAAGATGCCAAATTGTCCAATTTCAAATTAATTTCATTTTCCGTAAAATTTTTAGATCCCGCCGGCCATACCCGAGAATATAGCTCTGACAAACCTTCTAGTTTTTCACCTTCGATTCGTGTTCCGCCTAAAAATGCCATCTTGATACTGCACGTAGGTGTTTCTCTTTGCTCGCGCAAATACAATGTTACACCTTTGTTCAAATGAATTTTTTCAGTTTTCGGAGACTGCGCCGCCAAATCCTGTTTGAATTTAAGCATCTGGATTTTTTGCGGTTTTTCTTTAATTTTTGAATGAACTCTTTTTTTATCTTTCAGCGCCACTTTTAAGTCTTTCATAAACTGCGCTATGATTTTCTTAACTTCGGATTCTGCGCGTTGAGACAATACCGTAATCGTAATTTTCTTAGGATCGAAATATTTTTTAGCTAGCTTCATTACATCCGAAGGCTTCACAGCGTAAATGGCAGCCAGGTATTTTTTGAAATACTCACTGTCATCCATAAAAAACTCTTGTGATCCTATCTTTCGCGCCAAACCGTCGACAGTTTCAACCGAGTAAATTTGCTCACTGGCGATGTTTGTTACCGCTTTTTGAATTTCTGCAAACGTTGGCGGATTGTGATAAATTTCGGCAATTTCATTTGCCAAAATAGATAGATATTTTTCTAAATTTGCCGGCTGCAAACTGCCAGAGAATGCAAGCAATCCATCATCTTGTGGCGTAAATGTAAACGCACCCGTTCCATTTACGATGGCTTCTTCAATTCTTAATTTGTGTACTAAGCGCGAACTGTCGCCTTGACCTAGAATTAAGCTTAAAACATCAAGGCCCGGAATATCTTTGTGTTTAACGTTAGGAGCTTTAAACGCCACATACGTCAAAGTTTCTTGGAAATCAGATTTCTTGATCGTAATCGCTGGTCTTGTTTGTACAGGCTCTTTTACACGTTTTACTTTTTTAACTTTAAAGTCTTTAAATTTACCAAAATACGTTTCAACTTCTTTTTTCATTTCTGCTGATTTGAAATCGCCAGAAATAACTAGGAACATGTTTCTAGGAACATAACGACTTTCAAAATAATTTTTAATTGTTTTGGTAGAAACTTTGCGAATGTTATCCGCGTAGCCAATCACGGGAACTTTGTACGCGTGTTTTTTATACGCAGTTGAGAACAGCAATTGCCCGATTTGTCGCTGCGGAGAATCTTCTCCTCGCTTGATTTCTTCGATCACGACTTCACGCTCGTTATCAATTTCCGTCGAATCAAACGTTGGAAATCCCATCATTTGGCTGATGACATCTAAGCCAACATTGGAAAACTTTTTTGAAATCGTTACATAGAATACCGTTTGATCAAACGACGTGTAGGCGTTGAGCTCTCCGCCAGAGCCTTCTACCAGAGCGGCTATTTCGCCGACTTTGAACTTTTCTGTGCCTTTAAACACTAGATGTTCAATAAAATGGGATAGACCCTCTTCCTTTTTGACTTCATCGGCGCTACCCGTTTTTACCCACATTTGCACAGACACAACCGGGGATTTGTGGCTTTCGATCAGTAGCACTTTTAAACCATTTTTTAGTTGAAATTTCTTGGACATACTCTAATACACTCCTATGTTGTTTGCTGCGAAATCTTTTGGCGTTTATGTACACATTCCTTATTGTATTCAGCGTTGCACATATTGCGATTTCGCTACCTACGAGCAATCTAAGATCCTGCCTCCGACCGATTACACTCAACTTTTGATTCGCGAGATTGAACTCAAGAAATCTATTTTTCTGCGTGGTAAAGAATCTCAAACAATTGATACTCTTTATTTCGGTGGCGGAACTCCTAGCTTGTTTGCCATTAAAGATATTGTACAAATAATCAATGCCTTAGCAAGTGCTGGCTATCCACTGAGTCCAGACGCAGAGCTAACAATGGAATTGAATCCCGGCACAGTGAACGAAGAAAAACTAAATGAGTATTTAAAACTCGGCTTTAATCGCTTTAGTGTTGGCGCACAGACCTTTAATCAAGCACACCTTAAACGTGTGCATCGGGAACACTCTGTCAATGACACCATAGAATCTCTGAAGCTTTTAGGGCGCTACAAATTAAATTATAATTTTGATTTGCTATTTGGGATGCCTCACCAAACTGTTGCGGAACTTGGTCACGACCTTAGTCAAGCTCTTGAGATTCTGCCTCCGCATATTAGTCCTTACTATTTGACCGTACCAGAAGGTCACCCTCTTTCAAGGAATCGCCCAGTGGAAGATGATCAAATGATTATGTTTGAACGTATTGAAGACACACTTTCAAAAAATGGCTACAGCCGCTATGAAATTTCTAACTACGCACGCCCTGGTTATGAATCAAAACACAATTATCTCTACTGGAGCGACCAAAATTATTGGGGGCTAGGGCTGAGTAGTCATTCTTATTTGCGATCATCCCCTGAAGCGCCCTGGGGAAATCGATTTTGGAATCCCAATAATATTAAAATTTATCAGCAAGAAATTGGCGCGCTGAAACCACTAGAGCTACCGACCCAGTTAGCCGATATTTATTTTGAGACCTTAAAAGAAAATCAGTCATTGACTGACTTTTGCCATACATCTTTACGCCGCGCCAAAGGCTTAATAAACACAGACTTAGAAGCTAAGTTTAGCGCACCGTCCGTAACAAGTGCTTATAAAGAACTTAATTCCTTAAAAGAGCGCGGCCTGGTCCAGCCCACTGACCTAGGATTCACCCTTACCTCAAAGGGTAAGCTGATTAGCAATTGGGTCTTTGAAAAATTGACTTTTTCCTAACCGTCCCCTAATTATCTTTATAGTAATTTAAAGGAGCTTATTTTGACATCTGACAAATCAACAAACTCTTCAGACGCAAACCCAGAAAACTCGGCAGAAAATGCGAATGGCGCAGGCCCTGAGTCCATTTCTGATAAATTGAAAGCCGAAGCTGAGAAGAACAGAAATGATCTGCTTTACATGAGAGCAGAGTTTGATAATTACAAACGCCAAGCCATCAAAGAACGTTCTGATTTGCAAAAATACGGTGCCGAACGATTTGTAAAAGACTTGCTGCCTGTTTTAGACAATTTCGAGCGCGCATTAAGCATGAAAGTAACCGCTGAGAATTATCCTACCTTTGTTAAAGGTGTTGAAATGACGTCTAGTGAAATCAAAACCTTGTTGGGTAAACATTCTATCACTGAGGTTGCCTGTGAAGGTCAGCCATTTGACCCTGCTGTTCATGAGGCTCTGAGCGCTGAGGCTACCGATAAAGTTCCTCCTGGCCATATTTCACGTGTATTTCAAAAACCTTATAAATTTCATGATAAATTGATTCGTACTGGCCAAGTCGTTGTGGCTCAAAAATTGGATGCATAATAATGGCTAAACAAGATTACTATGCGCTACTAGGTGTTTCTCGTAGTGCTACGGATGAGGAAATTAAAAAAGCGTATCGCAAACTTGCGATTCAGTATCATCCTGATCGTAATCCGGATGATAAAAAATCTGAGGATAAATTCAAAGAAATTACCGAAGCTTATGAAACCTTAGGCGATACTAAGAAACGCGAAATGTACGATAAATTTGGGCACACTCAAGGCGGTAATCCGTTTGGTGGTGGTGCCGGTGGCCCCTTTGGCGGCGGTGCTGGTGGCGGTTTTGGCCGAACTTATTCGGGCAATAACGGCGGCGGTGGCGATCCGTTCCAAGACATCTTTGGCGATGTATTCGGTGAAGTTTTTGGTGCCTCTAAAGGCGGTCCTCGTCCTCGTCAGCGCAATCAAAAAGGCGCCGATTTACGTTACACACTGAGCATCACTTTAGAAGAAGCGGCGGCGGGCTGCGAGAAAGTAATTTCATTTTTGCGTAACACTGGTAGCAAGGAAGAGAACGCAAAACTAGCGGTCACTGTTCCTGCTGGCGTAAAAGATAATCAAAAGTTAAAACTAACTGGCGAAGGAGATGGTTCGTCAACTGGTCCATCTGGCGATTTGTATGTGATTCTGCAAATCCAAGAGCACTCGCTGTTTAAACGTGATGAAAACGACATTGTTTTAGAGCTTCCAGTATCTTACATCGATGCGATTTTAGGAACTTCGTTAGAAGTCCCGACACTCACTGGTCGAGTTTTAATTAAAATTCCTCCAGGAACTCATACTGGTCAGGCTTTAAGATTAAAGGGTAAGGGTTTGCCAAAAATGGGGGGATTTGGTAGCGGCGATATGTTGATTAAAGTCCTTATCGATACGCCACAAGAAGTTTCCGCGACAGAAAAAGAACTGCTTAATAAGCTTTCACAAACAGCGGCCGAGACCCCTCTAATTAAAGAGTATAAAGAAAAGGTCCAGAAACTTTCTAAATACACGAAATCGTAACGCTGATCGTGGCGCGCCACTTCTTTTGCCAAGCTCTTAGCTTGGCTTCTGGGCATTCTGGATTATACTAAATATCTATGAAACGATTGGCCTTTGTTAATGTAGTTTTAAATTTGGTTTTTCTTTTAGGATTAGGTTGCGCATCGAATATTAAAACTCAGCGACCAGAACTGTCTACTCCCACGTCGACTCAAACATCCCCTGCTAAAAAATCGCATGGAAAAAATGCGGCTCCCGTAGTTGGATCGCAAGCGGCAAAACCAGAGATTATTGCTGGTGACCCAAATACAGCGGCAAAACTGCAAGCTGACGAAAATAAATTTAGCCAATTGGAAAAAGCGGGCTCTTACTGGGATGCTTTTGCTATTGCCGCTAGTTTATCAACGATCCATACAGATCCTAAGCGCTCCGATTATTATAAATCAAAAGCGATCGATACCCTGAACCTACGTCTAACTAAAGATCAATTGCACACGGTAGCTCGCTCGTCAGATTATGGCTATTTGCGTGGCTATGCTTTATTTCGACTCGCAGAACTGGAACTGGCTGTGAATAACATAGATGAGAGCAAACGCTACTATCGTTCTGTTGTTGAGTTGCTACCAGAGAGCGAAATTGCAACTTCCTCACAGCGTTTGATTTCTGATATGGAAGCTACTGTTCGCGTTTCTGCGCAGACGATTGGCGTAGTGCTACCGTTGACAGGAAAAAGCGCAGCCGTCGGACAAAAAGTTTTGCGTGGACTGCAGCTGGGCTTAGGTACACATCAAGGTTTTTCAAAGTTTCGTCTTGCTATTGTTGATAGCGAGGGCCGATCAGATCTAGCTCGTCTAGGTGTTGAAAAACTGGTTAAAGAAGACAATGTAATTGCGATTGTTGGCGGCGTCTTAAGTAAAACTGTCGGAACTGAACTAGCCATTGCGTCTGAATACAATGTTCCATTTATTTATCTTTCTCAAAAACAAGGTCTAAATGATATCCATCCCTATGCGGTTAGAAATGCATTAACGGCAGAGATGCAAGTTCGGCATCTAGTAAGAACTGCAATGACGGAAATGGACATGCATGAGTTTGCCATTCTGTACCCGAACGATCCTTATGGTGTCGAGTACGCGAATTTATTTTGGGATGAAGTTATTGCTCAAGGTGGACAAGTTGTTGCCGCGCAGACTTACGACCCGAAAGAAACTGATTTCAGACCGGTCGTTCAACGCCTAGTTGGCACTTACTACATTGAAGCTCGCAAAGATGAATACTATCAAAAATTACGTACTTTTAAGCAATCTTTGAAGGGTAAAAATGCACGTGAAAATGTAAACACTGATGATTTGCTTGCGCCCATTCAAAACTTTGATGCGATTTTTATCCCTGATCAGGCTCGAGTGATCTCGCAGATTAATGCGTTCTTAAATTACTCTCGCGTAAAAGATACGAAAATTCTTTCGACTAATATTTTAAATACACCAGGATCTGCTAAACGTTTATCTCAGTTAAATTATCCAATATATTTTGCAGATAGTTTTATTTCTGAAGGCCCAAACCAATCGAATTCTGATTTTGTTCGCGAGTATATGAGCTATTTCAACGAATACCCTGCGCAGTTTGAAATTGCAGCCTACGATTCTGGCTTAATCTTACGCCAGCTTGTATTACAAGGCGTTTACACTCGTGATGACTTAGGAAAACAGCTAATGAAGCTTAAGAAGTTTGATGGCAGTTTCGGCCCACTTTCTACAACCACCAACAAAGACCTTTTTCGCCCCCTTATGACTCTGACTGTCCAAAAGGGTGAAACCGTTAAACTCAAAGAATAGTCTATAAGCTCGATTATAGACTATTTAGGTATTATTTTAAGTTTCTTTTAAAATGTTTTTCCTATCTTTAACCGACCCAAGGGTCTGGCGCATCTAACTCTCCGAAGGGCCTGATTAAGGGTCCATACTTAAAGACTAAAAACTTTAATGCCAGGAGGGCTTATGTCATTAGCGGCTACAATAACAACACTAACAAACAAAGAACTTGTTGATGAGTGCAGAAGAAAACTAGTTCTTGCTAAGCAAGATTTGCTGAATCGCATGAAAATGTCAGCAGAGCGTTTCAAAGAGAATAACAAAAATGTGGGTGATGAGATCGATCAATCTGTCGCTCAACTAGAAGAGTATAATTTACTAATCAATCAAGAACGACTTCGTTTCCAATTATCTGAAATAGAATTTGCATTAGCACGAATAGAAAAAAATCATTTTGGCGTGTGCGAGGAAACCCTAGAGCCAATTGAAGAACAACGTTTGTTAAGTATTCCATGGACTAGACTAAGTATTGAGGGTGCCGAAATTCGCGAGAGATATAAAAATCATTTTGCGCAAATATAAGAAAAATAAAATAATCTGACACGAACTTAACGGCCCTGTTATGGTTTAATTCCATCGCGTTAATTTCGTGTTCAATAAGTAATCAATCTCATTTTTTTGATGACACTCTATTTCTTCTCCGTATTATCCAGCCTTGTTTCAACGTCCTATAACGTTTTTCAGTACAGGGGGAAAAAGTGAAAAGTTCAGTTATCGTTGAAAAAAAAGGGAAGACTAAAGCTGCCAAGTCTCAAAAGGTCGGCAGCAAAACACAAATGGGTGAATCAAGCGTGGCAACATACACAGCCTCACAAGATGATTCTTCATTAATGGACCAGGTAAGTTTAGCAGATTTATTACCTTCTATTAAAGAATCATTGTTATTCCAAAAAAGTCAGATCTTGAATCGAACAAATGAGTTCAAGCGATCTCAACAAGAATCAATTCAGTTATCTGATGAAGCCGAAGTCGCTTCTAATGATCTTAGCAATAACCTATCAATCCATCTTCACGAGCGCTCTATGAAAGCTTTATTGGAAATCGATAAATCTTTAAATAAAATTGCGCAAGGAACGTATGGCGAATGTGAAGGTTGTGGCGACACGATCGGCGCGAAACGCTTGCAGGCAAGGCCTTTGGCGCCCTTATGCATTTCATGTATGGAAGAACGCGAAGAAGAAGTTCGCATTAAGCATCAGTAGCAAAAAAGTGCCCTTGAAGGATTGAGGGTATTTATGACAGGGATGTCGCCAATCTTGTTCTTTTCTTGCCTTAAAGTCTGTTAAATTACCTTTCAGCCTATGAATCTCTAGACTTTGCGGCAGGATTTGCCGAGCAAATCATTTAAAATCAGGTCCTTAGATAGCAAAAAACTCTTAAAGCCGAACGGTTTTCAGTCCGAATATTTGTGTAAGAAAATCGTACAGAAAAATCGTACATATAAAGGGTGCTGATATGAGTTTTGATGATAGAAGCGGAAACGGTGGATCTTACAAAGACGATAAAACTATTGATATACCACCAACTCTCCCAATGTTGCCGGTCCGTGATTTTGTTGTGTTTCCTTACATGATTATTCCGCTCGTAGTAGGGCGCGAATCATCAATTCGTTCAGTCGAGGAAGCCCTTTCAAAAAATAGACTAATCTTCTTAGTATCTCAAAAAGATCTTAATGAAGAAAATCCAAATCCAGATTCGATCTATACTGTCGGAACTATCGCAATGATCATGCGTATGAAAAAAGTTCCAGATGGTCAAATCAGAATCTTAATTCAAGGTGTAGCTAAAGGCCGCATCAAGAACTACGCTAAGACAACTCCAAATTTCGAAGTTGCTGTAGAAAAAATTGAGGACTTAAGAACAACGTCTCCAACAGAGAACGAAGTTCTAATGCAAAAAGCAAAAGAGCGTATAGAGAAAATCATTTCATTAGGCAAGACTCTATTACCAGATATCTTGTTAGTATTGGATGATTTACAAGATCCAGGCAAAGGTGCTGACTTAATCGCAGCTAACCTTGGTATCAAAGTCACTGAAGCTCAGAAAGTAATTGAGACAACAGATGCTAAAGAAAGAATGCAATTAGTTTTAGACTTTTTGAATTCTGAAATTGAAGCTCTTCAGTTACAAAACAAAGCTAAGGGTGGAAAAGAAGACACTCCTAAAACAACTCGTGATCAGTTCTTTAAAGACCAAATGAAAGCGATCAAAAATGAATTGGGCGAAAATGATTCTAAATCTGAAGAGATTGAAGAACTTCGCGAAAAAATCAACACGGTTGGAATGCCTAAGGCAGTATTAACAGAAGCTTTAAAACAGCTTCACCGTTTAGAACGTATGCACCCAGACGCTTCAGAAGCAACAATGGTTCGTACTTATCTAGACTGGATGGTTGATCTTCCATGGGCTAAAAAATCTGATGATTCTATTGATTTAAATAGATCAAAAGAAATTCTTGACGAAGATCATCATGAATTACAGAAAGCAAAAGATCGCGTACTTGAGTTTTTGGCAGTACGTAAACTTAAAAATAATATGAAAGGTCCTATTTTGTGTTTCGCAGGACCTCCAGGAGTAGGTAAAACGTCTCTTGGTAAATCGATCGCTCGCGCAATGAACCGTGAATATCATCGCATCGCTCTTGGCGGTGTGAAAGATGAAGCGGAAATTCGTGGTCACCGTAGAACATACGTTGGCGCTATGCCGGGAAAAATTGTTCAAGCTCTACGCCAAGTAAAGACGAACAATCCAGTACTAGTACTAGATGAAATCGATAAATTGGGTAGTGATTTTAGGGGCGATCCGTCAGCAGCCATGCTGGAAGTTTTGGATCCTGAACAAAATGCTACATTCCGTGATAACTATTTGAATGTGGATTTCGATTTAAGCAACGCTCTTTTCATCGCGACGGCGAACGTTCTAGAGAACATTCCGCCAGCATTAAGAGATCGTATGGAAATCATCCAGATCCCTGGTTACACTGAAAATGATAAACTATTCATCTCTAAAAAGCACTTAATCCGTCGCCAATTAGAGAACAACGGTCTTGAACAACATCAAGCCACGTTTACAGATGATGGTATCAAGTTCTTAATCGCTGGTTACACTCGCGAAGCGGGTCTTCGTAATCTAGAAAGAGAAATCGGTTCAGTTTGTCGTAAGATTGCAAAAATGGTAGTTATGAACGAAGTAACCCATTTCGAAGTGAACGCTACAACAGTTCCAGAATTGTTAGGCGCTCCGAAATTCTTACGCGAAGATAAACTAGAAGATTCACAAGTCGGTATCGTTCAAGGTTTAGCTTGGACACAGGCTGGTGGCGAAGTTCTACAGATCGAAGCACTTAAAATGAAAGGTAAAGGTCACTTGGCTCTTACTGGACAATTAGGTGATGTGATGAAAGAGTCGGCTCACGCGGCGATGTCTTACTGTAAAGCTCACATGGAAGAACTTGGAATTCCAGATGACTTCTTTGAAAGATACGACATTCACGTTCACTTGCCAGCAGGCGCTATCCCTAAAGATGGTCCTTCGGCAGGTATCGCGATGACAACAGCATTGGTAAGTTTAATGACAGATACTCCAGTACGTCATGACTTCGCAATGACTGGTGAAGTAACTCTACAAGGTAAAGTACTTCCTGTTGGTGGTATCAGAGAAAAATGTTTGGCGGCGCTAAATCAAGGTATCACTAATATAGTAATTCCTTTGTCGAACCAAAAAGATCTTTCTGATATTCCAAAAGTATTCAAAGATAAAATCAACTTTATCTTGGCAGAAAATTTAGACGAAGTGTTCACTGTAGCACTCGATAAATCGGCTAAAGGTAAAGTGAAAAAGACTGAGGGCAAAACTGGTAAGAAGGCGAAAACGTCGTCATCAGCAGCTGCTTAAAGTTTAGATTTTAAAATTTAATGATTATCTAAATAGGACGCTCCCAAGGCGTCCTATTCTTTTTTCTTTTTATAGTACGAAACATCCGTGATCGTTCGTTGAATAATGTAATCAGGAACCATGATGTATCCTGTTTGCGGGTCACACTTCCCTTTTAGCTCGGGGTTCGTGTAACTCGTGCAACTTTTGCCCCAAGAATTTCTAAGTTTAAATTCGCAGACTTTTTCTTTGTTATTCCATTTGCGGCCGACAATACCGGATGCATGCATACCTGATTTTTTATAGCGCTCAGAAGTAGGATCGTAAAAAATGCGTGTCCAATAACTGAAGGCTACAAAATTGTCTTTGCCTAATTGCTCATGAATATCATTTACCAAATTAGCGCGGCCAAGAATCGGAGCCGGGGTAATTTTTCTATTTTTTAGGAGTGATGGTAAAAAATCTTTCACGCCTTCGATAAACCCAAGTTGTGGTCTAATCTGCAAATCAAATTTTACTTTGATCATGTATGGCTTACACAAACGCTCAACCAATTTTCTTGGAAATGTGCGAACGGAAGAATGTTCTAAAACATCTCGCAAGTCATCGTCAGAAAGTAAGTTAATATAGCTTTTAGAACTACGATACATCTCTAGCTCTTGGAAACGAGAAAATTCCAGACGTTCTTTCTTTCTTTGATCAAATGTTTCTTTCAAGGACACCAACGCATTAATCTGATCGCGAATCGTTTTGAACGGGCTATCTTTTAGCGCCGTATCTTGAAACGACTGTGGACAAATACCATTAAGCTGTGAAAAAATCGCCGCGGGACTAATCAATCCTGCATCTTCATTGGGCTTAGTGTTCGCGTATTGATTAAACGTAATGGCGACATAACCGGCAGACGCTTGCTGGCCGCTGAGTCTATCTTGATATCGAAATGTAAGAAGATCGGCAGCGACATTCGCATAACACCAACCGATATTCCCCTGATCTCTGACCGCGCCTAGTTGACTGGAAACATCCACAGGGGTGCAATGATCCTTGTCTAAAGTTTGGTCAGCATTCAGAATATCGCTAGACAGTAGAGTTAAAACGTATGCTAAAATGAATATAGTTCGTTTGAATTCCATATCGAAATATAGAGCAATTCACACTCCACTGCCGACGCTTTTATTAGTAACTCGGGCCTGATTAAAAAACAGGGAGGCTTTTTGAAAAATCTTATTTTAGCTTTCGTTTTTTTCCCATTGTTAGCGGTTTGCCAAAAGTACGATGTCCCTAATGCGATTAATCAGTTTGGTTTTGATTTTTATAGAAGTGGTTCCGCTACACCAGAGAATCTTATATTTTCCCCGTTTAGTGTTTCCACATCCTTAGCTATGACGGCGGCCGGAGCCCAACAAAAAACTCTTGAGCAGATGAAGAAGGTTCTTCATCTAACCGGGCCCTATCACAACGATTTTAAGAAATTTTTAGGAACAATCAATGAGGTAGGTGAGTCTAAACTTGTTATCACAGACCGCTTATGGGGTCAGAAAAGCGCTCCGTTCAAACCAGATTTTATAAAAACTCTGGAGGACTATTACGGTGCAGATATCGTAGCCCTAGATTTCAAAAATCACCCGGAGTCCTCTCGCGAAAAAATTAATTTATGGGTAAAGCAAAAGACGAATGGAAAAATTCCAGAACTACTAAAAAGGAATTCTTTGAATAGAAAAACAGAACTAGTTTTAACTAACTCTATTTATGTCAAAGCAAATTGGCTTACGAAATTTGAAAAATCGAAGACCGCCCCCCAATTTTTTCAAATGTCCTCTACTAAAAAAGTTAAAACCCTGTTTATGAATATGACCGATGAGTTTCGATACAACGAGGATGTAGACTGGCAGTATCTAAGTATACCCTACCGAGGAGATCAATTCAGTTTGGACATTTTCCTGCCCCGCAAATCTATCCTACTGTCGACTCTTGACAGAAAAATTGATTCAAAATTTTTTAAACTGCTTTCAAAGAATGCTCGACCTTACAAAGTGGTTGTCTCGTTACCGAAATTTAGATTTGAATCTTCTTTTGAGCTAAACAGCTGGCTTTCAAAAATTGGAATGCCTTTGGCGTTTGATGAATACTTTGGAAACTTTCGAGGCATAAAAGACTTGAGCCCAAACGAAAAGTTCTACATCTCTAAATTCATTCACAAAGCTTTAATAAATTTCGATGAAGACGGTTCTGAAGCATCCGCCACACCTGCAGTCGTTGCAGATTTCGCAACGGATGCTGCCACCGATATCGAGCCGTCCCTGCCAAAAATATTCAATGCAGACAGACCATTTCTGTTTTTCGTAAGACACTCTTATTCTGGAGTTATTCTGCTTATGGGACGATTTTCAAAGCCTTAAGGATACATGATAGATTGTTTCAATCTATCATTTTCAGATTCTAGGACTTTGACTAATGTTTTTAAGTCAGACACTTCTTCTTTCAAGATCATCATTTGTTCTTCTTTTTCTTGAAGTATCTGTGTGTAGGCTTTTTTCAATTCGTTCAGAAGCTTGTTCGCCGCCGTTAAAACTGGCTCGTTCGTTCCAATTTTTGAAATCTTATCAGAGAATTCTCTAAGCGTTGGATTCTCAAAATCAGTATGGCTTGCTTCTGCTTTATCTTTACGAAAGAAATATTCTTCTTCGATGTTGATGGCTGCTTGCGGCCGCCCGGTCTGTTGCTGCTGCTGCTGCTGGCTGATCATTCCTTGCTGCATTTTTACTTGTGGCAACTTAGCGTTCGCCGATTTTTTCAAGTTCTCTAAAAAATCAGGGTTATACGCTTGCTGCGACAGGGCCGTCGTAACCGGCTGTTGGCGATTAGAGTACACTTTTTCTGTTTCAATTGGTTCTGAAGCCGTATCAAGATCATTTAGAATTTCATCATCGAAGATCAAATCTGAGTTCAAACCATCAAGAGAATTTAGGGAGGGGCTGCTCTTGAATGCATTTTTGATCGGTTCATCGAAAATGTAATACTTGCCATCTTGAAAATGATATTTAATATCATCGGCTTTTATTTTTCGTCTCAAAGTAGAAACACTGATTTTATATTTCGAAGAATAATCTGTCAGTGGTAGCCAAGTTTCCATTCGTTTTCCTAGTATTGCCTCTTAAAACCCGTAAATATCTTTAGCTGCCTTGATTAGAGAGATTTCAAACAAGCAAACAAAACTCGAAATTATTTCTCATCTTGTTTGCTTGTCTCTGTAATCTAGCCCGCCAGAGAACATTGTGTTCTTCCGTGGGCCAATTTAGCGGTTAGGCAGCTAACCTAACAAGAATAGCCAGTTTGGTGATGTGGTTATTCTTATATTTGACCATATTCAAGCGACTATCCGGTGTCAAACCATGGGTGAATAATCTTTGGATATCTTGTGAAATCTACACCTAGGGCCTGAATAGCTATTGATTATTCCGCCCTCCAGGGCTTTAATTTACCTAACTTGAATATTCGAATACGGAACAAAAAGAAGATTGGATTGGTACTAAGTGGTGGAGGAATCAAGGCCGCGGCCTATCATATGGGTGTCTGCCTCGCATTAAAAGCAAAGGGGTTCCACTTTGCCGGTGGGTCTAAGAAACTCCTCCAAAACAAGAAGCGTCCTGACCTGACTATCCAACTTTATGTAGGCTCAAGTGCTGGCGCCTTCGTTAGCACGGTGCTCGCCGCTGGTTATCCAGTCGAGTCTTTGATTACGGCCTTCCAGGTCGGCCTGGGCGTCAGTCCTGAGTATTCAAACCAAGATTTCCGAATACTCACCCCGTTAACCTATAGACGCATCTTTGATATCAATAGCGCTAGCTTGCTCAACTTCATGCCTAAGCAGTTTTTGACCAAGTCCCTGGTGACCGGAGGTCTTGAGATGCTCATAAAGAATGGATTTAAGGTGAATGGCCTGTTCACTACTAAGGGTGTCGAGAAATATCTTCGTCAATATGTGCTGATCGAAAACGATTTCGCCTCTTTAGACCCTGAATTGTACATCGTTGCCACACAACTGAACCACTCAAGGAAGGTTATCTTTGGGAATTTCCAAGAAAATTTACAAACTCCGTCAACCAAACAGATCAATTATGCCTCGATTAGTGAGGCCGTAGCCGCTAGTACATCTTTACCCCCTATTTTTTCGCCTTACAATTTACCAAATCTAAAAGGTGAAGAGCGCTATTACTATGATGGCGAGATTCGCGAGACTTTATCGGCCCATATCGCCGCCGACCAGGGATGCGATTTGGTGATCTCGTCTTTTTCGATGCAGCCATATCACTATAACGAAGAAATCGGCAGTCTGCATAAATATGGAATTCCGGTGATTTTAAACCAAGCCCTTTACCAGGTTTTGGAGCAAAAAACTCATAAACATATCGAGTGGCAAAATACCTTGCGCCACATTCATAAAACCATTGATAGCTATTTTAAATCCAATAACCTGCCCGACGAAGATCGAGTTAAGCTGCTCGAAATTTTCAACCAAAGATTTAATCATAACTCGGAAACGGACTATATCCACATCACCCCAAGACCTCAAAACTATGAAATGTTCATGGTCGACCACTTTAGCTTAAGTCCGAAGATCTTAGAGCGAATCGTCCGCATTGGATTTAAGTCGGGGGTCAATGCTCTGAGAAAGCACATTTAAATCCAGAATTTTATCGTTTCTTTATAGGACTTCGGTCATTCTTTCAATTAGCCTGTTTTCTATTGCGGGTTTTTTCAAAAGTGCTAAAACTCTCACATGATTAAAAATATAGCACTTTTAATATTTAGTGTTTTTGCGTTTTCGGCCTACGCTCAACAAAATCCCTGCCTAGATATTAAAACAATTCGCACGGTAAAAGTACCTTGGGATCCAACTAAACCAAAATCACCCGCATTTGATTTTCGCTTTAAATATGAAATCGTGAACCCACTGGCTCCCACGGTTGTGATTATTCCCGGAGGACCTGGTCAAACGTCGATTGCTCCCAATGGCCAACTACCTCTAGGCGCCGTTCCTGCTGGTTACAACAAGATCTATACGGATCCGCGCAGCCAAGGTTGCAACTACGCACTCGAATCTAATGTTCTCGCTCAGTACTTAAAAACAGACTTCATAGTGAACGATATTTTTCTAGCTCTTAAATCAGTGAATTTGAAAAATTATATTATCTACGGTGTCTCTTACGGGACCGTTGTAGCTACGCAGTTAGTAAAAAAAATCGAAACCGAAAAATTTGAGCTACCAACAGCCCTTGTTTTAGAAGGCACTGTTGGTAAAAAGTATGATAACTTTGATTCCTATTTCTATTACTTTCAATACGAGTGGGACAAATTATTCAAACAACTGCCACCTCGCTGGAAAACCTACTTCCAATCGGGAAAGAACGAAACGACATTCAGCAAGTCTGAATGGGCCTCTTTAATTACAAGCGACATGATTATTGGCGATGTTCCAGACGCGCCTATTAACGGTCAGTTTTTGTATTACCATTTACATTTGCTTGAGCTCTACTTTGCCAAGAAAGTTCCCGCAAAAGATCAGCTGATGTTAAACTCGATGTTCGCAAAATTAAAAGATCCTCAATTTCCTAATTTGTTTTTTCGCATGATTGGTTGCGGAGAACTATGGGGCGATTGGTATTTCGGTCGCAACTTAGAGAATGGTCGTCTAGTTAGAACGGGAAAAAATGTATGCGAAGGTATCGAGTATAGAAAACCTTATGATTCGGCCAAGTTTCTAATTCCTGAAGCAGTTCCAATATATTACTTCCAAGGCGCCAACGATCCCGCAACGCCATTAAACACAGCGCTTTATCATTTTGCGGTTCAACTTAAAACAAGCCGTCAATTTTTTACGGTTACGGGCGCAGCTCACGCTCCGCTAACTAGTAGCTTACGCACATGTGCTGATGACATCTGGGCCTCTATATACGCGCAAAGAACTTTGGGCCGTGAATTTGCTACATGTCCAAGACAGACAGCTCTGACTTCTAAGAAAGCCAATCAGGAATAGCTAGAACTGATATAATCGGATTGGCCGGGGTAGTTGGTCATATTTATATGTCCAAACTTTGTTCATTGAGGCCGCTGTTAAATAGGATTTATAATAGTCGTATCATCAGGGGCATTTTTATGAAGTTGATTGCAATGCTGTTTATGGTTCTCCCTCTGTTCTCTTTAGCTCAAGAAAAACCAATATTAAATTGCCAGAGCCCTAGTCATACGTTTCACATTAAACAATCTATGCGGTCTCAGCCGGCCACACCTCAGCCGGCCGCACCTAAAAAATTCATCGGAACTTTGCTGGCACCATCGCAAAAACCACAGGTTCTTGATTGTGTCGAAAAAGGGATGGGCTTCGCGTGCAAGAAGGGCGACTTTGTTGCCAAGGTTCTTCGCGGATCTGTTTCTGGCCGCACCATCGTACAACTCGAGCTAGAAGGCGAGTATGATGTTGAGAGTGGCTACTTAGGTACTATCTATTGCCGATAAAAAAAGCCCACTCTTTTCAGGTGGGCCTTTTTTTCATTTTTAAAATTTAAATTTAGTTAATAAAGCTTTTCTCAACAGCCGAGAAAATCGGACCAGATAACACGCCTAGTGCTGCGATAAATATTGCTGACACGATCATCGTTACCGTTGTCGCGCTTAAGTTATGACCTGCGATTTCTGCTTCGCCTTCAGTCATGTACATTAAAACGATTGGTTTTAAGTAGTAATACACACTGATCACAGAGTTAATCACGCCCCATACCGCTAACCAGATCAAACCTTCGCCCACAGCCGCGTTGAATAAGTAGAACTTACCGAAAAAGCCGATCGATGGCGGAATCCCGGCAAGTGACAACAAAAACAATGAGAAGCAAAATGCATACACTGGGCGACGAGACGCTAAACCTTTTAATCCATCCAAAGTAATCATGTGATTTTCGTTTTTCTCTAAAATAGAAACGATCGCAAATGCACCCAGAGTCATCAAGCAGTAACTAAATAAATAGAAAATTACTGATGAGGCACCAAATGAACCCGCATCACTTACGCCCGCAGTTATCACACCAATCAATACATATCCCGAGTGTGCAATACTTGAGTAGGCTAGTACCCGTTTCAAGTTTGTTTGAACGATCGCGCCGACGTTACCCACGAGCATTGTGATAACGGCCATCCACTGAAGCACATCAAACAACCCCGTTGAGCCAACCAGCGCTTTAGTTGCAATCACTCGCAGAAACGCCGCAAATGAAACTACTTTCACCGCAGTCGCCATAAATGCAGTGTGCGGAGTTGGAGCTCCTTGGTACACGTCAGGAGTCCACGCATGGAATGGAGCAATCGAAACTTTAAAGCAGAAGCCCAAAATTACAAACGAGATACCAAACAAGAATAATCGGTTCGTTTGAACCAAACTTGAAGCTTCTTGCATGAACGTGATTAAGTTTGTTGATCCTGTTGTGCCGAACACAAACGCAGTTCCGTATAAGAAGATCGCTGATGCAAAGCTGCCTAGTAGGAAATATTTGAAAGCCGCTTCTTTAGAGTATTTTTCTTCGTGGCTCATGCCGATCATTAGGTACAAAGATAACGACATTAATTCTAAACCTACGAACAGAGTTAATAGGTCCATTGCTGAAACTAAAATCAACATACCAACAACAGAATTCAATGCTAGAAATATAAGTTCCGCAAACTGACGTCCATTGGTCGCATAGTTTTCATACATCATGATGATCGCGCCCGTTGCAGAAAGAATCGCTAGCGATCCCATCCATAACGTCACAGAATCAAACACAAGTGATTTACTAAAAGCCAATTCACCACTGCCACCGACAACTGTCAGTAGAACCAAACCGATAATTAAGCCCGCTATCCCTTGGATCAGCGTAACTAGATTGTTTGGCTCTTTATTGCCAGATAAAACTTTTGTAGTGATTGGCAACAAGCTCGCGATAAAAATCGCGATCATTGGGGAAATGCGGATGACGTCCGCTAAACCAACATTAATTTGCATATTCAGATCCTTTAGCCACTTTGTTTTCGTGAATTTCCAGGTAGTACTTGTTTTTATTATTCACAAGATGATCGACGCTTGATTTAGTCCAGTTTAGAAAATGATTCGGAAGCAATCCCATCCAAAAAACTAGAATTAATAACGGAGCCATCACTACGATCTCGCGTAGATTTAGATCATGTAACGGATGATGGTCATCTTTTACAAGCTCACCTTTTTCACCAAAGAATACGCGTTTAAACATCCACAGCATATAAGCTGCGCCAAGCACTACGCCAGTTACCGCGAAGTAGGCGTATACGGGAGCTGCTTTGAATGTTCCAAGTAGAATCAAATATTCACCGATAAAGCCATTCGTCAATGGAACCGCAATCGATGATAATGTGATGATGAAAAAGAATATTGTGAAGATTGGAAGTACTGAAGCTAAGCCGCCGTACTTAGAAATTTCTCGCGAATGCGTCCGTTCGTATATCATGCCGATTAATAAGAACAATGCGCCCGTTGAAACACCATGATTTAACATTTGGTAAATGGCGCCCGTAATTCCATACTGATTCATTACGAATAAACCAAGTATGATATAACCCATGTGCGAAACTGAAGAGTAGGCCACGAGTTTCTTGATGTCCGGTTGAATCATCGCAACAAGTGCGCCATAAATAATTCCGATTACACCTAATGATAAGAACAACCACGACCAATATTCCGTTGCGTCTGGAAACAATGGAATCACCCATCGCAAGAAACAATAAGTTCCCATTTTCAACATTACACCCGCAAGGATCACAGACCCTGGCGTTGGAGCTTCAACGTGAGCATCCGGCAACCATGTATGAACTGGCCAGATAGGTACTTTGATCGCAAATGCTAACGAAAAAGCAAAGAATAGTAACGTTTGCTGATTCATAAACGTTCCCGCGACAAACGGGATTTTAACTTTATAGAATTCTAGTAAACTTGAACTCATCACACCAGTTGCTTGCTGAGTAAGATACATCATATAGATGATAGCAACTAACATCAGAACAGAGCCCGCCATTGTAAAGATGAAGAACTTGATTGTTGCATAGATCCGACGAGCGCCGCCCCAGATACCCACCATAAAGTACATTGGGATCAGAGATAGTTCCCAGAACACATAGAACAAAATCGCATCCATTGATAAGAACGTTCCAATCATCGCTGTTTGAAGAAGAAACAAGCAGGAATGAAAGCCTTTAACTTTGGTATCAATCGATGTCCAAGACGCCAAGATAATGATTGGAGTAAGGAATGTCGTTAGAAGAACTAACCACAACGAAATACCGTCGATGCCGACAAAGTATTGAATACCGAATCTCTCGATCCATGTGAATTTTTCCACCAGCTGCAATCGCGCAGAGCCAGGATCAAATTCATTCAAGATCATTAAGCTGATTAAAAATTCAATTAGTGAAAAACCTAAAGCCAGATGTCTTAGAGTTCTTTGCTGCGGCCAAAAAGCGATGAACACAGCAAACACAAGCGGTAGCAATATTACGGTACTAAGAAGCATTTAAATCTCCAAAATCTACTTAATTATAATGATTGATAAAGCGACCACTAAACCGATAGCGATGTACATAGCATAAATCTGTACGTTACCAGTTTGAAGTGAGCGCGTAACGCCGCCGCCACCCTTAATAAGGTCTGCGATGACATAAGTAATTTTATCAATAAAATTGACGTCGACATAAAACCAAACTTTACGAGACAACTCGATCAGTGGATTGATGATCGTTTTAAAGTACAACTCATCCACTAAGTATTTTTTAAATACTAGTTCGTATAAAGGCTTAATTGAGTTCGCAATTTTACCCGGAATTTCTGGCGACTTAACGTAGAAATGATACGCGATAAAAGCTGAAATCGAAGCGATACCAACTGAAGCGCCCATCAAGCCCCACTCAAGAGAGTGTTCGGCTTCTGTTAAATTCGGAATTGGTTTTAAAACTGGGTGCAACCATTCCATTAAGTAATTTGGAATGTGGCCAAATGTATGACCAATCACTTCTGGTATGCCAATCCATCCGCCGACGACACTCAACACAGCCAAAACGATCAATGGAATCGTCATCAAAGCGGGTGATTCATGAGGATGAACTGTTTTAGGAACGCGCGATTTACCCCAGAAAGTTAAACACATCAATCGAGTCATGTAGAACGCTGTCATGCCTGCGCTCAGCGCACCGATCGCCCACAATACAGGGTGACCCATTGGACTGTGGAAGCTCATCCATAAAATTTCATCTTTAGAAAAGAATCCAGCAAACGGAGGAATGCCGATGATTGCTACCCAACCTAAGAAAAACGTCCAATGTGTGATCGGCATGTATTTCTTAAGTCCGCCCATTTTGCGGATATCTTGTTCTTCGTGCATAGCATGAATCACGCTTCCAGAACCCAAGAACATCAAGGCTTTGAAAAACGCATGAGTCATTAAGTGAAACAGTCCTGCGCCAAACGCGCCCACACCCACAGCAAGAAACATATATCCCAGCTGCGAAACTGTTGAGTACGCAAGTACCTTTTTAATATCCCACTGAGTGATGCCGATACTCGCCGCCATCAAGGCTGTTAAGGCCCCAACGATGGCAATCACTAGCATCGTATTTGGAGTCATAATAAAAATTGGATTCAAACGCACGATCATATAGATACCGGCAGTTACCATCGTCGCTGCATGGATCAATGCCGATACGGGCGTTGGACCCGCCATCGCATCAGGAAGCCAAACATACAGAGGAATCTGCGCCGATTTACCTGTTGCGCCCACGAATAAGAACATAGTCCCCATCGTTAAAGCACCCATCCAAGACGTCTCGGCCACTGTTGGCGCCATCGCATTGATTTCTTGAATGTTTAAAGTACCGAATGTCGAAAACAAGACGAACATGCCAAGCAAGAAGGCCGCATCACCTACGCGATTTGTAATGAATGCTTTCATTCCGGCAGCGGCTTTATCTTTGTCGGTAAACCAGAAGCCGATCAGTAGGTAACTGCAAAGACCAACACCTTCCCAACCCACAAACATCGTTAATAAACTGTCACCTAAAACTAGGATTAACATATTGAAAACGAATAGATTTAAGTAAGCGAAATATTTAGTAACGCCCTTATCGTGATGCATGTATTCCGTTGAAAACATGTGGATCAGTGTTCCAACACCCGTGATGATCAGGATCATAATAGCGCTAATTTGATCGACATAAAAGGCAGCGTCGACCTTGAATTTATCAACGTTTAACCATTCAAAAAACTTAACGTGAATTTTGCGCTGATCCACAGGCAATCCCACTAGTTCTGAAAACAGCAATACTGAACAGATAAAAGATATGAAAATGGCCGCTGTCGCAATACCACCTGAAATTTTGTACGTTGCCTGCTTGTAACGAACACCGTTGATTAAGAAACCAACGAATGGACTTAATAACAATACGGCCATCAATATTGAGTGATCCATCCTTAACTCCTATCCTCTTAAATGCTCGAAAAACTTGATGTTAACTTCTTTAAAGCGTTTGAAAATTGTAACTGCTAACGCTAATCCTACCGCGGCTTCCGCAGCAGCGATTGTCATAACAAAGAAAACCATGATCTGGCCGTCTACATTTTGAGTGTATTTGCTGAACGCGATAAATGAAATGTTCACAGCATTTAACATTAACTCAATAGACATAAGGATTACGATCACGTTTCGTCTTAATAAAACACCGGCCATGCCAATTACGAATAAAATCGAAGACAAAACTAAATAATGATTTAGAGAAATATCGGTAAACATATTACTTTGCATGGTGAGTTCCTCCGCGGCTACGGGCCAGCGCTACAGTTCCAACAGCGATTACCGTTAGCAACACGCCCAGGGCTTCAAATCCAAAAATATGTTTTGAGAACAACACCATTCCAAGCTCTTTAGATGAAGCATCTGGTGATGTAGATTTTTTCAATTTTTGTATTTCGGCCATATGAACTGCGTCTTTAGTCATTTCGCCAACAAATGATTTTTGGCTCATAATAATTCCGCCAACGATCAAACCCGACAACAAACCGACTGAAATCAATTTGATAGCGCCTGAAATTTTTCCTGACGAGAACGCCTGAACCTCGGCCTTGATGTCGAACAACATCAGTACCATGACGAACAAAACCATCACGGCGCCGGCGTATACGATCAGCTGCACACCCGCGATAAAGAAGGCTTGCAAGGTGATAAAAACAGCGGCCACGCCAACCATGGTCATAGCCAAAGATAATGCTGAATAGATTGGGTTGGTAAAAAGCAACACCGCTAGGCCACTTCCGATAATCAAGAGGGCCAGAAACCAAAAAAGAAAAACGTCAGAGGTCATTCCACTACTCCATTTTTTAATGAACTGTTTAGGAAACTAAAAATATTACTAGTGCTGTTAGGATCGTGTTGCCAAGTGCCCACGGCAACATGGTTTTCCAACCCAAATCCATCAATTGATCGTATCTGAATCGCGGCAACGTCCACCGAACCCAAATAAAAATCCACAAAAACAAAACGAACTTGATCATGAAGCTTAAGAAGTGCACTAGCGTAGTAATCACGCTGATTGTCGCGGCAGAATCTGTTAAGCCACCGGCCCACTGACGAACATCTTCAACTGATACCCACGGAATTCCATAGCCCCCAAAGAAGAAAATAATCATCAATGCTGATCCCAGCATCATGTGTCCATATTCTCCGATGAAGAACATCAACATTTTGAAGCCGCCATACTCTGTATGGAAGCCAGCGACGATCTCAGCTTCACCCTCGGCCAAGTCGAACGGCAAACGATTCGATTCTGCGAATGTCGCAGCAAAGAAAATTATAGCCGCCAAAGGTTGATAGAAAATTCCCCAGTTAGGAATATACGCTGATGAAATCGTGTGTCCGAACGCTTTGAATGATAACGGACCCTGTTGAGCATGAATCATTTCCGTTAAATTAAATGTTCCGAAAAGCAGAATCACGCCCACGATCGATAGACCCAGAGCTAATTCGTAGCTGATCACTTGAGCGCTGGCCCGCAATGCGCCCAACAAAGAGAACTTACTTGCCGATCCCCATCCCGCCATCAAAATCGTGTAGGCCGCCAAAGATGACACGCCCAAAACGTATACGATACCAACGTTCATATCATAGCCTTGGATTTTGAAAACATAACCACCTATTTCTAGTGGTACAGACATTGGAATTGCGGCAAAGGCCAGTGTTGCTGGAATCAAAGCAAAGATCGGAGCCGCGTAGAACAGCGGTCTGATGGCTTTATCTGGAGCGAAGTCTTCTTTTGTTAAGAACTTAACCGCATCGGCCAACAACTGCATCAGACCCAGGGGGCCTACGCGGTTGGGACCAAACCGATTTTGGATAAACGCAGATCCGCGACGTTCAATCCAAACTAAAACAGGTACCGCTTGTACCATCATTAAGAAAATCAAAACTAGTTTGATACAGTTTATCGTGATTTCAAAAACATCTTGTCCCATTGAAGTCCCCTACTAGTCCCACTCTAAGGCTTTAGATTTAATTTCCCAAAATAACCCGAAGATAAAGATCGCTAAAAATATCATCATTGACGTGAATACAAATGCGCCTTGGCCAGAGGCAATAAAATCACGGAATGTGATCGCCCAAGGGTACATGAAAATAATTTCGATATCGAAAAGAATAAACAGGATTGCGGTGAGATAAAACTTCACGGAAACTTTGGTCTCGCGCTTTTCTTGCCCCGGAATACCGCACTCATAAACATCGCGCTTAGCCGCCGAATTGTCTGTGCGTTGACCACCGATGGCTCTCGCAAGGAAAATTAAAAAAGTTCCAAATAACCCCAAAAAAACTGTTAAAAATATGACGCCACCTAATGGCATTCCCGACGCTTCCGCCATCGCCCACTCCTTGCCGATACAGGTCCAAAATAATACACGTGCAAACTAAATTTATACTTGTCATTACATATATTTCCAAGAAATATATCTGAACGGTTTAACTGGGTGCGTAGCGATGAGTTTTGAAACTTTGAATCCACATTTAGAATCACAAATTGAGCGCGTCGTTGCCGACAAGGCACACAGTTCAAAAGTTTCGATCATCGGGTCGTCCTCGCTGCTATCGATTGCCTATTTTATAGCCTTTTCAAATTCGCGTCGCCTGAGTCAGCAGCCTCATCTATTCGTTTTACCTAAAGAGTCGGACTGCTCTAAGCTAGCGAATGCGATTGAGTTTTTTGATCCGGATAAGAAAGTTTATGTCTTAACCGAGTTTGATGTGTCGCCATATTCTGGACTCTACCCATCTCCTCAAGTTTTAAAAGATCGCCTGCATTTCCTAAGTCGCGCTCAAAATGCAAAACCCGGCGACGTCTTTATTGCTTCATTTTTGGGCCTTCAGCAAAAAACAATGCCTGTGGATGTACTGATTGAAACTACTAAATTGTTTAAGATCGGCGATAGCTTACCGGAAAATCTGTCCGCCTATCTGAGTGATCTAGGTTATGAGTCCGCACCCATGGTCGAAGATGTCGGTCAGTTTGCGATTCGGGGCGGAATTGTGGATATCTTTTCACCCGGCGAAAAAAAGCCGGTTCGTGTTGAGCTCTTCGGCGATCAAATTGAAACTTTGCGGTTTTTTTCTACAGATTCCCTGAAAAGCGAGTCGGAAATAAAATCGTTCTTATTAACTCCCGCCAAAGAAACTTTGTATGTAGACAACGAATACGAGAACATTGTTCCTCGATTTAAAAAAACTACGGCAGGGCGCGATCTTCGCCACGAAGAAATCGATGATTTAAGTCGCTCGCTCGTTCAAAAGAGCTACTTTCCTGGAATTGAATTTCTAATTTCTAGTTTCTATGAAAAACCGTCTCTACCTGTTGAGCATTTCTCGGCCAAACCGTGGGTTTGGTTTATCGATCCTCTTGAAATGCATCGGATTAGTGATGACGCCGTCGAGGAATTAAAAAATGATTTTAGAAACTCAACAAAATCTCTGATCCGCCCGGCCCTAGAAGATTTCTTTTCCGATGTGTGGCTAGCGGGCGGCGTATCGCAGGAATTAAATTTGGATTTGGGCTTTGAAACTCGAGAATTTTATTTCTCGAATATCGATTTCAACTCTAGTGCGATGTTTTCTGGCGAAACTGCCGACAGTCGTTTGGATTATCGATCGTTCACAGTTCAAGAGTTTTCAAATTTATCTATTGCTTCCACTGTTGGCAGCGAAGCGTGGACACTGGCTTTGCAAAATAAATTATCTCAATGGAAACGCGATCACTTTCGCATTTTCGTAAGCCTTAGAAATGCCACCCAAGCCGAGCGATTAAAAAACTATATTGAAAACATGGATTTTGAATTTCGCAGAATCGCTGCTGACGACTTTAAGTGGGACACTTATTTATCCGAGCAAAATCAAAATCCTAAAATTATTCATTTTTTGCAGCGCCCTTGTTTCGAAAGCTTGCGTATCGAGGATGAAAAAATAATCTTCCTGCGCGAAGAAGATTTCTTCGGCAAGAAAAGTCGCGCAAATACTTTATCGTCTTCTGATGAGTTTCAAAAACAAGCCAAGCGATTAAATTTCGGCGATTTAAAACCGGGAGACTTGGTCGTTCACATCAAACACGGTATTGGCCAGTATGAAGGTTTAAAGGTCATGCCCGTCAACGGCATTGATTCAGAATTCATTCAGCTCTCGTACAAAGAGAAAGATAAACTCTATCTTCCTGTCTATCGCGTAGGACAACTTCAAAAATACTCGGGAGCTGCCGACGCGATTCCGCTAGATAAACTTGGCGGCACATCGTGGGAAAAAACAAAGATCAAAGTCAAAAGTCATCTTAAAGATATTGCGAGTGAACTTCTGGCTCTCTACGCAAAACGGGCTGAAATCCAGCGTCCAGCGTTTTTGTTGAATGATGAAGAGATTCAAAAATTTGAGTTTGGGTTTCCCTATGAAGAAACTGAAGATCAACAACGATCGATCGATGATATTTATAAAGATATGAAATCAACAAAGCCAATGGATCGCCTTGTTTGCGGTGATGTTGGTTTTGGCAAAACAGAAGTTGCCATGCGCGCTGTGTTTTTTGCAATTGAGAGCAAAAAGCAAGTGGCCGTCCTGGCGCCAACAACCGTTTTGAGTTTTCAGCATTTTGAGAATTTTAAAAAACGTTTCAAAGATTGGCCTGAAGTCAGAATTCGCGAACTCAATCGCTTTGTAAGCAACGCCGATGCAAAGAAAACCTTAGTCGAACTAAAAGAAGGCAAAGTAGATATTATTATTGGAACACATCGACTGTTTTCAAAAGATGTTGTTTTCAAAGACTTAGGATTGCTAGTTGTCGATGAAGAACAGAAGTTCGGCGTTCTTCACAAAGAAAAAATTAAAAAACTAAAAGCCACCGTAGACACACTGACTTTGTCTGCCACACCAATTCCAAGAACATTAAATATGAGTCTTGTTGGAATTCGCGATTTAAGTTTGATTAACACCGCTCCAGTGGACCGATTGCCTACACGCACATTCATCTGCAAGTGGGAAGAAGAAACCATTCGCAAAGCCATCGAATCCGAAGTCCATCGCGGTGGCCAAATTTATTTCGTCCACAACCGCGTACAAACTATATATGGAATCGCCGACGAGCTTCGTGCGCTTTTACCTAATGTTCGTATGAAAGTGGCGCATGGTCAGATGCCAGAAGATGAACTTGAAAAAACAATGCTCGCGTTTTTTAATCATGAAATTGATATGCTTATTAGTACCGCGATTGTCGAATCTGGAATGGACGTATCACGCGCCAACACTATGTTTATCGATCAAGCACATATGTTTGGCCTATCTCAATTGTATCAATTGCGTGGACGTGTTGGCCGATCAAAGCAGCGTGCGTATTGCTATCTTCTTCTGCCGCGGGCACGCCAGTTAGATAAAGATGCACAAGAAAGATTAAAGATTATCCAAGAAAACACTCAGCTCGGCAGCGGTATCAAAATCGCGCAGTATGATTTAGAATTGCGCGGCTCTGGAAACATTTTAGGTGACGAGCAGTCTGGTCACGTGAACACGGTAGGTTATGAATTATACATGGATCTACTCAATGAAGCTCTAGCAACTGCGCGCGGTGAAGAGCCTGAAGATGATCTAGATCCGGAAATTAATTTAAGAATCCCGGCGATGATTCCAGATAAATACATTCCCGATATCCGCATGCGCTTAAGCTACTACAAAGCTCTGGCAGAAATTAAATTCGAAGAGGATGTGGAAAAAATCGAAGAAGAACTCAAAGATCAGTTCGGCGCTCTACCAGAACCAGTAGTGAATCTAATCGGTGTTATGCTAGTTAGAAAGTTATGTAAAGATCTTGGTGTTCGCGACGTGAGTGCTGGACTCAATAAAGTGTCTTTAATTTTTAGTGATAAAACAAAACTCGCTCCGCAGGATGCTATTAAACTGGCTGCGCGAGAGCCTAAAAAATATTCGATCATGCCCGATAGTCGTTTAAATATTCGAATGGAAGTTATCAATTGGTCGGCCGTGTATGAGGAACTAAAATACTTGCTGGCTGTTAGCGATGGCAATGATCCGAAAGATCCTTCGGCAAGAGCGCAAGATAAGAACAAATCGCTGATTCGCCGAATGGGTATATTTAATTAGAAGAAACCTAGAAACACTCTAAAAACCTGGAGGCGGCGCCGGTTGATCCCCCTCAGGATTTTCCGTACCTTTTTCCGATTTTCCAGCCGCTGCCGGCGGTGCCGCTGTTTTCTTATCATCAGCTTTTGGCGCTACTGCCGGAGTACCCGCGGGCGGAGCCGCTAATCCATCTCCCGTTCCCACGCCTTGTACTGGCGCTGCTACTTTTGGATCACCTGATTTAGGGGCTACAGGTTTACCATCTTTTTTCTCTTCCGGCTTGTTGTTATTCGGATACTGGCTTGCCGCTGCTCCCGTGCCCAGAACGACGCCTTTTGCATTTACGCGCGTTCGGTTCCAAGTAGCCGCGTCTTTGTCACTCAATCCTTTAAGCTCAGCTTCTTTGGCTTTTTGAATCTGCTCAAGCGCTGATTCACCTTCTGCTTTAGTTTTTTGTAACTCTTTAATTTTTAAGTCTGCTTTTATAAACTCATCGGACGCTTTTTTACCTTTAATGACCGGCTTACCTTGAGCGATTCGCCCGCCTTCCATCAACTCTATCTTCCGTTTTTCAAGCGCCGCAATCTCGTCATCCAACGATTTCACACTCGCTTTCATAGAACCGATTTGTTCATCGAATTTAGCCGCCGTTGCCTCGGCCGCTTTTGATGGTCGGCCATTCGCTCTGATTTCTTTGGCACGTTCTAATCTGATAGCTGCCGCTTCTCCTAATGCTTCTCTGCCTTTAACCGCAGCAGGGCCTTCACCTTTGAAGAACACATTGCTGGTGCCCTGAAGCAAGCGACCAGACGCTTCAGGTATCGCCGACACTGTTGTCCTTGCAGCTCTGCTCACTAAAATTGGCGCATGCTTCCATGTCCCCTTAACCGTGCCCCATGCGCCTTTCAGCACACCACGAGTCGCATAGTATGGCCAAACGGCTCCGACAGCGGCGGCTCTGGCTCCTGATCTTGCGGCTTCTTTAAGCGCCGGTTTAATAATTTTTGCACCTGGAGTTTTACTCATCTTAGCGGCCACGCCACCAACCACGCCTTTCGCCAAACCAAGAATTCCACCTAAACCAGCAGCGAATCCGGCGCTGCTACCTGCGAATTTACCGATCATTTGGCAAACATACTGAGACTGCGATTTTTTATTTAAACAGCCCATATAGTCACCATCAAAACCAAACATGTTTTTAACTATGTTTTTTCCGGCTTCATATGGATTAGAAATAATTTCTTTCACCATCGTCATTAGCTGAGATCCCCAACCAAGAACATCAAAACTACTAACTAGCGAGCTGAAGAAATCGCGCAAGAAAACACTCGCGAAATTTTTCAAGCAATCACCGATCGTCTTCATGCAAAACGAACCGTCGCAGTATCCACCATCCGTGTCTTTATCAATTAGCTCGTTACACACGCGTTCATTTGGTTTCACATCTTTCATAGTTGTAAAACCCAGAACTTCAAATCGTTCGCTTAGGCGTTGGCAGCACCATTCTTTACTGTATTTTTCAAAACCCTTTGCCGCATCTTTTATATCTTTGGCACCCGCACCTGGACACCCTGCTGGATCGTTACAGGTAACAGTTGCTTGAGTTTTAGCTCTTTCCGCCGCGGCTTCTTGAGATTTTTTATCTGCGTCTGCTGATTTCTTATTAAATGAATTTATAACGTCTCTTAGTTTTTCCATCTGAGCTTTATAGAAATCATAAAGCTTTCCATTTCCGTAAGGAATATCGCAGGTGTTTTTGTGTTCGCCTGGCACTTCTTTTACTTCGTACTCACCCGTATTTTCGTCTTTTAAACTTAGAACAAGACCGCACTCAAATTCTTTACTTTTTGTATCAAAGTAATTGAACCACTCATCTAGCGCCTGGCCAGCAAATTTATCTAAGCAAAGGTTCGTTACAACATCATTTTGCGAATTGAATCTGGCGTCTTGTAGTTTATCGAAATCAAAATTTCTATCCCCAAGCTCAAGTTCTTTTTCAGTTAACTTACCTTTGTATTTACTTGTCGTCTCGTTCCCATTTCCGTCTGTAGTTGCCACTTCATTAATAAATCCATCGAGCAGTTGTTCTTTACCTGTACATGCTGATTCTGGAACAAAAAGACTTGAATAGGGCTTCGTTTCTCTGAGCTTCATAATCTCGGCGAATCGAGCTTTGCTAATTCCTGGTGCGATACCTTCTTTTAAAGCGTCTTCACCGGCTTGATCTGCTTCAGGAACGGCCGCAACCACCGGCGCTTCTTTGCCTGCTGCCGCAGTTTTCGCCACCGCTTGAGGTTCAGCAAAAGCCATAGTGCTGAACAAAGTTTGAAAGAGAAATATCGCAGTAATCGGGTATATAAATTGCTTCATGCTCATCCTAATTAATGTTCGGATTGAATGTTTGTAGGCTGAGCTTAGCTTGCTCAACGACTTTGCCTTGCGCGACCGATGGATAAAATAAGTGAATCGATTGAACGACCGATTTTCCAAAATAGTGATGTTCTACAAATTCAGTTTTAACACCTGAAAAACTTGTGTAGCTGCCGCTGATTTCCAGGCGCTCCCCGTAGTTAGTATTTGTGAACTTGTAACCATTCATGATCCAATCCTTAATTCCGAACTGTTCGTTGAAATTAAGTTTTCCTTGAAGATAGCTTTTATTTAGTTCGCCCGTTTTTGTTTTCGGAACCCCAACGGTCGATCTAACTTCAGGTGGAATCAACACAGTTATTTTTTCTGCGCCGGTATGGTTATACGTTGTTGGATAAAACGCGGGGAACAAATTGCTTTCGACTAAAAAATTGGTCGGAGCTTTGTATTGAAAGTTTCTAGATTTATTTGCTTTCACATAGGTAAAACCAAAAATAATTACACCAAAAACTAAACCGTATTTTATTAGTCTCATACCAATCCTTAAATAATAATAGGCCTTAAAAAGCCCGTACTTATAGGATATCTGTGACAATATAATTTTAGAATTTTTTTAAAGGCGTGGCCTGCAATACTAGACTAAAATTCCATTCTTAGACCAACACCAAAGTTGAAGTCGTTTTCAAAAATAGGGTCCAGCTCGTTGTCGGTGTTTTGATATTGCGTCCAAAACACATCTAGGTAGGTATTTTCTAGACCTTCACCTAAATAGGCCAGCTTGGCTACTTGTGGATCCATCCAGTTTAACTGGACCAGGAAACCAACTGTTAACGACGTGCCATTTCCCGTATCGTATGAATTCTTAGTGCTTAACGTAGTGTTTTCTTCCGTGATCCCAAATTGCCAAAAATTAAATCCAACGTAAGGAACAAAGTAGGGTTCTTTCATCAAAGAATCGAATAACAACTGCGCGCGGCCTGATTTTTTAGCGATCGTAAGCGATCTCTCTTCTCCAATACGATCATCCACCAGCGTTCCCTGTCCGTAGCCAACACCCGCAACTAGAGAGCCTAAGAAGAAATTTAGTTTATAATCTAATTGAACTTGCACTAGGGTTAAATCTTCCTGACCAAAAAGTTCTTCATATAATTTTTGATCAACAATTGATGTGTAATCCTGAAAATATAGATTCTCGGCATTCACGTTAAACATGAGCCCATGAGTCGCTCTACGCTGGCGATACGGTTTGTAGCCTTTGAACGGCTCTACCTCTACGGTTTTTTCCATTGGAATGACTTCAACCATATCGGCTTCTGAAACTGTTTTATCTGAATGTAGTGGCAGTGCCTCGACCGTGGGTGTTGGAATATATGGCTCAGGCTGTGGAATTGGTTCAACCGGAACTGTTTCAACAGGCGGCTGATCAGCAACGGGAGCATTATCTTCAATATTGTCGCCAGCTTCTAATGACGTTTCGTTTTCAACAGCGTCTTCTGGCTTGGCAGCAGGAGCCGCCACGACTGGTTTTTCTTCCTCATTGTCGGCTGCGTTTTCATCTACGATATTTACGTCAGGAGCTTCGTCGTCTTCTTCAGAGTCGTCAGATACGTTGTCATCGGCCTCTTCTATGTTAGGGGATGATTTGGCGGTCGGCTTAGCCTTAGTTCCAGGCGCATTTTGAGAATACGTATCTGATGCATGAAACGCTATCGCCAGCAATAGAACACTCAGTACTATTGACCAAGGACCTTGGTCTTTATTTCTTTGGTTTTTAACAGCCGTACTCATATTCACCATGGTTTTTCCGATCAGTAAGTATGCTTTTAAAGCTTAGCTCGAAATCCACTACTTTGACATTTCTAATCTTTGGAAGTCTTTTTTTTCCAAACTTAGTGCCAGCACAAGTCCCAAAATTGACCCAAAAAGCGTTGCTGACAAGTACTGCCCCCGCGCCAAATGCGACGGTTCGCTTTCCGGCGGCGGCAAAACCAGATCCAAATTTTTTCCAAAATAGTACGGTTGAACAGATTTTAAGTCGCATGTCGATTGACGATAAAATTGGACAGTTGTTGCTTGTTGGTTTTCCTCAGGAAAAACTAGACAGCAAACTGTCTCAACACATCAGTCAAAATCGAGTTGGGTCATTTTTAATTTTCAAAAGAAATATTGTGTCTATTGACCAGCTTAGAGTTTTGAATTCAAGCCTCGTGAACTACTCTACTGAAAAATTCAGAATTCCTCCGCTGATGGCGATCGATCAAGAGGGCGGAAATGTAAATCGTATTACCACGAGTCCTAAATTGCCGTTTCTTTTCCATTTTGGTGATTTAACGGATTCAAAATTTAGCTATCACTATGGTTATTACACTGGACAAATGCTGAGCTCACTTGGTTTCAATTTAAACCTAGCGCCTGTACTAGATGTCGCAGACTTTAATTCTAATAGTTTTATCGCTCTTAGATCTTTTGGCAGTGACCCGGGTCGCGTGGCCCAAAATGGCATGGCATACTCTCAAGGGCTCGTCAGCCAAAAAGTTATTCCTACAGCAAAACATTTCCCAGGTTTGGGTTCAACTACTTTAGATCCCCACAATACAGTCGTTTCCAATTCCTCGTCGTGGGTCGACATGGAACGAAATGATTTTCTTCCGTTTAAAGACTTTGCGAAAATTGGTCCTAACAGCGCTGTTATGATGTCACATATGATTTATAAAGGTATCGACAGCAGTGGCCTTCCCGCTTCCTTTTCGAAATACTTGATGAATGATGTTCTAAGAAGAAAACTTGGTTTCCAGGGCGTGATCGTAACTGATGATCTTCATATGAAGTCTTCGTCTAGCACAGTGACACCGTCAGAGGCTGCGCTTAAGTCGCTAAAAGCCGGTTCAGACTTAGTTATGCTGTCGTGGTCATTCAGTGAACAATCTAAAACATTTAACCGAATCAAAGATGCTATTATTAAAAAAGAACTAAGCCTTGATGACGTGAACGACAAAGTACGCCGCATTTTAACGTTAAAGAAATTTGTGTATGCAAAGCCTGCCGCCGAAACACGCTCAATTGCTAGCGTTCAGCCGGCAACGCCGACAATTAAGATTAGTGCAAACAAGACTACTGTTGAATCTATGCCAGTTTCTCAACTTCTAAAATCTGTACTCGATGCAAAAATGCGCTCAGTATTTTTTAGGCCGCAGTTAGAAGAAAAAAAGCAGCTGTGTCTGGTGTCCGATCAGAAAAAACTCTTCGCTCTTATTGGTAAAAAAGATACCAATGTATTTAAAGGTTATTTCTACCCAAAAACGTCTCCAGCAAAATCTTTGGCTCAGTTTTTCAAAACATCGAATTGCGATCTGTTCATTATTACCGTAGAAAACAATCAACAAGCAGCCGTGATCAACCAAATTGCTGATCTCAATAACAAGAAATTAGTTATTATCAATCACGCTATCCCAACGATGGTGCGAAACCGCGCTCGCTATTTTTCAGTTCTAGATTTATATGGAATTAGTATTAAGACAGATGAGTTATTAGCAGATAAGATTTCAGAATTTACAAATATGATCTTACGCGGCCAATTTCACTCAGCCGCGAATAACAGAAATTAATTTTTAAACTTAGTGACTTCGATACTCGACTCTCCACGTTTAACAACGCGAGAAAGATCGGCGTAATCGGCATCATTCAAAGATTCAGCCGCTAGGCGGGCTTTTGCTTTGTCGATAAAGCTTTGTGCATCCGTTAAATTTACATCTTCAGGAAGGTCCGCAGTTTCAGCCAAAATATCGATACCGTTAGGGTAAACTTCGCAGTAACCCCAAGAAATAACAGCGTATTGAAAGCGATCAGATCCTTTCACTTTCCAGCGCATAATTCCTGTATCTAATGTTGTAACTAAAGGCGTGTGACCCTCAAGAATATTTAATTCTCCGCGAAACGCAGGTACAGTCACAGACTCAACGTCTGCACCTGTAAGAATTCTTTTTTCTGGAGTTACTAGGGTCATTTTCATTTCAATAATCCTATTAAACTAATGTTTTAGCTTTAGCGACTGCATCTTCAATTGTTCCAACCATGTAGAACGCTTGTTCAGGAAGAGCATCGTGTTTACCATCAACGATTTCACGGAAACCTTTTACAGTGTCTTTGATGTCGATGTATTTACCGTCCATACCAGTGAACTGTTGAGCAACGAAGAATGGTTGAGATAAGAAACGTTGTACTTTACGTGCACGACCTACCACTAACTTATCTTCTTCAGATAGCTCGTCCATACCAAGGATGGCGATGATATCTTGAAGCTCTCTATAACGCTGAAGAATCGCTTGAACGTCACGAGCACATTTGTAATGTTCTTCACCCACAACTTGTGGATCTAGAAGACGTGATGTTGAAGTCAAAGGATGAACCGCAGGGAAAATTGCTTGAGCCGCAATATCGCGATCCAAATTTGTCGTCGCATCTAAGTGAGTAAATGTAGTTGCTGGAGCTGGATCCGTGTAGTCATCGGCAGGAACGTAAACGGCCTGAACCGAAGTGATCGAACCTTGTTTAGTCGATGTAATACGCTCTTGTAAGTTACCCATTTCAGTAGAAAGAGTTGGTTGGTAACCAACCGCTGAAGGAATACGACCAAGAAGTGCAGAAACCTCAGCACCCGCTTGAGTGAATCGGAAGATATTGTCTACGAAGAAAAGAACGTCTTGTTTTTCAACGTCACGGAAATATTCCGCGATTGTTAAACCAGTCAACGCAACACGTGCACGCGCTCCAGGAGGTTCATTCATCTGACCGAATACTAGCGCTGTTTTTTCGATAACGCCTGATTCTTTCATTTCCATCCAAAGATCGTTTCCTTCACGTGTACGCTCTCCAACGCCCGCGAATACAGAGTATCCGCCGTGCTCAGTTGCGATGTTACGAATAAGTTCTTGGATCAATACAGTTTTACCAACGCCCGCGCCGCCGAATAAACCAATTTTACCACCCTTTGCGTAAGGCGCTAGTAAGTCAACGACCTTGATACCAGTCATTAACATTTCAGCTTTGATAGCTTGGTCTTCAAATTTTGGAGCTGAACGATGGATTGGCCAATGTTCTTTCGATTTAACCGGACCAGCTTCATCCACTGGCTCACCGATTACGTTGATAATACGGCCAAGAGCCTCTTTACCAACTGGAGTCATGATCATGTTACCAGTGCTCGATACTTTCTCGCCACGAACTAAACCTTCAGTAGAGTCCATAGAGATTGTTCGAACAACATTGTCACCCAAATGCTGAGCTACTTCTAGAACTAGATTGTTCTCTAGAGCAGAAATGAATTTATTTGAAACGCGCAAAGCTGTATTGATTGGCGGAAGATCGCCACCTTCAAACTCTACGTCAACTACTGGTCCTAAAATTTGTTTAATTTTCCCGTTTGCCATTCATGCTCCTTAAATTATTTCAAAGCTTCCGCACCACTGACGATTTCAATTAATTCCGTCGTGATTTTCTCTTGTCGCAGTTTATTGTAAGTTAATGTCATCTTATTAATTAGTTCTTTAGCGTTGTTAGACGCATTTTCCATAGCTGTCATACGAGCGCCGTGCTCAGCCGCAACGCTTTCTGACATTGAACGATAGACCTGTAAGCCAAAGTGCTTCGTCAAAAGTTGTTCAACGACTTCTTCTGGAGATGGTTCGAAAACCAAGTCTTTAGAAAAACGGGCTGTATTCACTTCATCAGAAAACGACGATAACCCTAAGTTAATCGGCAATAGTGTTTCGCAAACAACGTTATGAGAGATCGCTGATTTAAATTCGTTGTAAACCAGTTGAACTTCATCGTACTCACCTGACAAAAAGTATCCCAATAAACGATCAGCCACTTGCGAAGCTAATTTGTATGAAATGTCTTTATCAAGACCAGTGATGCTCTCTAAAGGAGTGATGTTTCTCTTTTGGAAAAACTCAAAACCCTTTTTACCAACGAAAATAAAGTCTAATTTTTGCAAACGAGCTTTATTATCTCTGATGTATTTTTCTGCGAATTTATTGATGTTTGTATTAAATGCGCCGCAAAGACCGCGATCAGAAGTTAGAACAACCATTAGAACTTTGTTCACTTCAGTTCGTTGTCCCATCAAAGGATGCGCTACTTTTTGAGTAACAGCGACGTCAGAAATCACTCGTCTTAGCGACAAAGCATACGGGCGCATATTAACGATATTATTTTGCGCCTTTCGTAGCTTAGACGCAGACACAAGCTTTAGAGCTTTCGTGATCTGCTGAGTATTTTTTGTGGACGCGATTTGCGCCCTAATGTCCTTTAGGCTTGCCATATTTTATTGCCAACTCTACTTTTTGTTCGAAGGTTGAAAAATCGATTTAAATTCGATCAACGCATCTTTCAATGTTTGTTCGTTGTCTTTAGTAAGTTCTTTTTTCTCTACGATCCCTTTAAGAATTTGAGGATATTTTTGTTTAACAAACTCAAGCAATCCTTTTTCATAAGCGCCAACATCTGATTCTGGCAATTCATCAAGGAAACCGTTAGTAGCTGCATAGATTGATACAACTTGGTCTTCAACTTTAAACGGAGAATATTGACCTTGTTTTAATAATTCAACCAGACGGCGACCACGAGCTAATTGTTTTTGAGATGCTTTATCTAGATCAGAAGCGAATGCCGCAAAAGCCTCTAGAGCGCGGAACTGAGCTAATTCTAGCTTGATAGTACCCGCAACTTTTTTCATTGCTTTAATTTGAGCCGCACCACCCACGCGCGATACTGATTTACCTACTGATACCGCTGGACGGATACCTTTATAGAACAAGTCAGTTTCTAAGAATATCTGACCATCAGTGATCGAGATAACATTTGTTGGGATGTAGGCAGAGATATCGCCCGCTTGAGTTTCAATGATTGGTAGCGCAGTTAAAGAACCGCCACCTTTAGCATCAGAAAGTTTAGCAGCACGCTCAAGTAAGCGAGAGTGAATATAGAATACGTCACCTGGGTACGCTTCGCGACCTGGAGGACGACGTAATAATAGTGATAACTGACGGTAAGCTTGTGCTTGTTTAGTTAAATCATCATAAACAATCAAAGCATGGCGACCAGTATCGCGGAAATATTCCGCCATTGCTGTTCCAGAGTATGCAGATAGATATTGCAGTGGAGCCGCATCAGATGCACCAGCAGAAATTACTGTAGTGTATTCCATTGCGCCAGCCGCGCGAAGTTTTTCAACTACGAGTGCTACTGTTGATTGTTTTTGTCCGATCGCTATGTAGAAACATTGTACGTTTTGACCTTTTTGATTGATGATTGTATCGATCGCAATTGCTGTTTTACCAGTTTGACGATCGCCGATGATCAATTCACGTTGACCGCGACCAATTGGAATCATTGAATCGATAGATTTTATACCAGTTTGCATAGGCTCACTAACTGATTGACGGTAAACGATACCAGGAGCTTTTAATTCAACCACGCGAGTGTGTGGCGTGTTTAAGGGTCCGCGGCCATCGATTGGCATACCAAGCGCGTTCACTACGCGGCCAAGTAATGCTTCACCCACTGGAACTTCAACAATTTTTTTAGTACGTTTAACTACGTCGCCTTCTTTAATCGCGCGATCTTCCCCGAAAATAACTACGCCGACAAATCCGTCTTCTAAGTTAAGAACCATACCCGTTACGCCGCCCGCAAATTCAACAAGCTCACCAGCTTGAACGTTATCAAGTCCGTAAACGCGGGCAACCCCGTCACCTACCGACAATACGCTGCCTGTTTCGCTAACGTCGATTTTTTTAGAGTACTGGCTGATTTGCTCTTTTAAAATTCGGCTGATTTCATCAGCTCTGATTTGACCCATGTCCATTAGTACAAGCTCCTAATTAGTGATTAAGTAATTCTTCTTTTAATTTTTTTAAATGTAAGTCTAAGCTATCGTCAAAAGTCCATCCACCAACCTTAGCAACCACGCCGCCAATAACTGTTGGATCTTCTTTAAATTTCAAAACGATTTTCTTTTTCAAAATAGTAGATATTTTTGCTTCTAGTGAAGACACCACTTCGCTACTTAAAGGTTTAGCAGAGTAAACGTCGCCTTTAGTTACGCCTGATTCTTCATCCATTAGCTGTTCATATGCTTTTGCGATTTCAGGCAATGCCGCTGAGCGCTTGCGGCTCATTAACAACGTTACGAAATTTTTAACGTTTTCGGGTAGTTTTGTTTTATCCAAAGTCCCCGCAACGGCTTGGGTTTTTTTAGAGCTTTCAATTTGTGGATCTTGAAAGAATTTTGCAATTTCAGCAGTGCTTATTGCTTCAGCCAAAGCAGTTAAGCTGGCTAAGGTTTGTACGTGCGAATTTGCTTCTTTAGAAACAGCAAAAAGCGCCTTTGCATATCGTTTGGAAACTGCGCTTAAACTCATGGATTCACCGCTTCGATATTTTTATTAAACTCAGATTGTAATTTTTGATGATCTTGACTGCCGATATCTGTAGTCAGAACTTGGCGCGCCGTCATTAAAGATTGAAGAACGATATCTTGCTTCGCTTTCAATGTTGTTTTTTGAGCTTCAATTTTAGCTGTCGTTTGAGCTTCGTCTTTAATGCGAGTCGCAGTCGTTTGAGCTTCGGCAACGATGTTTTTACGGACGCCTTCAGCATCTTTCTTCGCCTTTTCAATACTGTCCGCAGCCGTAGCATTCAGTGTTTTTAAGCGTTGTTCGATGTCGTGATATTCTTTTTCAGCCTCTTGAAATAAAACTTTAGATTTTTCTGCTTGTTTTAAATAGTCCGTTTGACGAGCCTTGAAGAATTCAATTGTTGGTTGTTTGCCATACTTATATAGTATCGCACCCAAGATAGCTAAATTGATAACCTGCCATTTTACCATCGCAGGAATTTCATTTGAATGCGCATCGTGGGCATCAGCCGCAAGCGCCATATACGAAGTTAGAAAAACTAATAGAGCCGGCACCAATCTCATGATTTACCCAAAAGTTTATTGTTAATAGCCATTACCAGGCTTGGTTTCATATCTTTTAATTCAGATTCTAATTGAGTCGCGCGCGCTTGTAGATTTTTGCGATTTGATTCTAGAACTACATTCGCTTCTGCTTTTGCTTGCATCAAAATTTTATCTTGTTCGGCGCCGGCCTCAGTTTTTGACTGTTTGAAAATTTCAGAGATTTTTCCATGAACTTCTTTTGCTTTTACAGAGTATTGAGTATGTAGTTCTTGAGATTTTTTGTGGATATCGTCAGCGATTTCTACGCTACCTTTTGTGTTTTGAAGTCTTTTTTCGTGAATAGCTGTAAATGGCTCATAAACGAGCTTTATTAAAGCAACAAAAGTAGCGATGAAAATAACAAACTGAACAATAACTGTGGCATTTATTCCAAGCTGTTGCAGCATAAGCCTTCCTGCGGTGGGTGATTAAAGTGTTTTGGGAATAACACCTTTAGGCAACGCTGTCCAAAAGTTTTTTTGACATTTATATATAGAGGTGTGTTTTCAATCGGTTTTTAATGACGCTAGTTTTTGGGCATGTACGACGCGCCCTCAAACACCACGCCCTCGTCGATTCTAAGGCTTGGGGTTGTAACGGTGCCGCGAAACACAGTTGGCGGATGCATGACTACTTTACTGCGCGCAAACAAATTTCCTTCGACACTGCCATTGATAATTATAGTATCGGCTTCGATTTGAGCTTGTACTTTAGCGCCTTCATTAATGATGATGGTGTCTTGGGTAAAGATCTCGCCCTTGAAAACACCACCTATCTGAACAGTGCCCTCAAATGACAGGCGGCCCTCAAAAGATGCGCCTGCGTCAAGAATCGCCGTTACTTGATTTTCCCGTGTATTTTCTCGTTTGCCGTCTCGTGTAGTTTCTATTGCTGACACCCTTCTTTAATTTTGTCGATTAGCTGGCTCAATTCCTCATCAGAATAGAACGCGATGCTGATTTTGCCCTTTGAGTTATGGTAGTCGATATTAACTTTTGTACCAAGTAACTTCTGAAGCTCATCAGCCAGACCGGCCATCAACCGATTTGTTACACTTAAATCCACATCTTGCTTAGCCGACGAGTCGTTTGAATCTGTGGATTTCTTTTTCGCCAAACCTTCTAGTTTTCGGACGCTGATGTGCTCATCGCGAACAATTTTTGCTAGTTCTAATTGCTTTTTTTGATCATCAACGCTCAACAAAACTTTTGCGTGACCGGTTGAAATATCTGAATTTACTAACATTTCCTTAATCTCTTTAGGAAGCTGAAGCAATCGTAGCGCGTTGGATACGGTCGCGCGGTCCTTACCCACTTTTTCAGCAATTTGCTGGTGAGAAAGCGTGAATTCACTTTGCAATCTTTGATAACCATCGGCCTCTTCGATTGGATTTAGGTCTTCGCGCTGAACGTTCTCAATAATAGATAGCTCTAGCGTCTCGCGATCTGAGAAGTTTTTAATAATAACCGGAACTTCGTGTAGACCCGCCATTTGCGAGGCTCTCCAGCGGCGCTCCCCAGCAACGATTTCAAATCCTTCGCCTACTTTTCTAACTATGATCGGCTGAAGGATGCCGTTTGATTTGATGCTTTGAGATAGTTCCTGAAGTTTTTCCTTTTCAAAGGTTCGGCGCGGTTGAAATGCACCCGGCTTTAACTTCTCAATGCTCATTTGCCAAATTTTTCCCTCTGACAACACCTGAGGCGCAGTAGTCGTCACTGGTGCTGATTTCGCAAGTTCTGGTTTTCCAGAAGTTGGCGCCATAGGGGAGTTTGTTTTAAAATTGGATGGTGCCGTTGTCGGCGCATTCGCTTGGGTGTTATTTGTTCCTAATAATGAACCCAATCCTCGACCTAAGCCTCGTTTTTGTTTTTCTACGGAAACTTCAGACATTAGATGCCTCCCGCAGATGCTTCGGACGCACGCTGCGCGTTTTGCGCCGCGAGTGTTCTTTGCTCAACTTCTTTTGCTAACTCTAGGTACTTAATTGCACCGATCGATTTGCCGTCATATTCAAAGATAGATTGACCATGACTCGGCGCTTCAGAGAGTCGAACGTTTCTAGGGATAATGGCTTGAAACACCTTTTCACCAAAATGATTTTTGATTTCGGTTACGACTTGATGAGACAGGTTATTGCGGGTATCAAACATCGTTAATACAATGCCTTCTATATGGAGGTCATGGTTTAATGATTTTTTGATTAGTCCGGCAGTATTAAGTAATTGGCTTAAGCCCTCTAGCGCATAGTATTCACACTGAAGTGGGACTAAAAAACTATTCGCTGCTGTTAGTGCGTTCAGCGTGATTAACCCCAGAGATGGCGGGCAATCGATGATTACGTAGTCAAAATGCTCAGAAAGGGTCGCGATCGCTTGTTTTAATTTGTATTCGCGTTGCGGGATATCCACCAGTTCAATTTCTGCACCGACAAGATCTGGGTTTGCCGTCACAATGAATAGATTTTGATTATTTGTTTTTTGAACTGTCTCGGCGAGTGATTTTTCACCGATAAGAACATGATAAATATTGTTTTCTTGGCTCTCGTGCTTCTTTATTCCAAGCCCACTCGAGGCATTTCCTTGAGGATCCATATCTAGGATTAGGACTCGCTTACCCAAAGATGCTAGTGCTGCCGATAAATTTACCGACGTGGTTGTTTTTCCTACGCCGCCCTTTTGGTTCGCTATGCAGATAACTTTTGCCATGAAACCCCCTAGTGAGAAAATTTATTCTCATCTGAATATATTTCAACAAAATTTTGCGTTTTACACTCATGCTTTCATTCTTTTTTTCCGATGTTCCACGTAGAACATATGAAACCTTCGCTTTTTTTTAAAAACCAGCTCGATTGTTCCACGTGGAACATGTATTTATGCCGATTTTTGGTAAGTTTCTTGATATTTTTCGTGGCTTGCGAACAAAAAGACCCAAAGCCTGAGTTAAAAGACAAAATTTATCAAGACATGATCGCCCAAAAGGGAGAGGCCGAGCGAATTATGAAGGAAATGGAAACAAAAGCCGCGGAAGTTAGAAAAACAGCCGCGGAAGCTCGCATTAATACCGGAGTAAAAGAAAAGGCCGAGCGACAGGCCATTGAGTTTGAAAAAACTCGAGATAAAATGGCTCAGCAGATGACTTATTGGAAAATTCGAATATTTGAGCGACTGAAGTACGTTCGAACACTCGCGAGCAAAAACGCCGAGCCTTATTCGTCAAACTCAGTAGAACTCGAAACATATGAGTCCGAAAAGAAGCTGCGGCAGGCGAAAAATGCGTGGGATTTAAAAGCCCGCTTTAAAGAGACCGGTTTTGATTATAATCCAGTACTAATGGGGGAGGCGCCCGGTGGAAAACCCAAAGAAAAGCCAAAACCAGCTGAAGGCGGCGGCCACTAATGTTCCACGTGGAACATTAGTTTTTAGTCGTTTTAACAACTCCGAATCGTATTTGAGTGGACGGAAGCACATATTCCCGAACAAGCGCTGGGTAAAAGACAGAGCATAGCTGGGTGGGAATCTCAGTAATCTCCAAACCCCACTGCTCGCCTTTCATGTGATACAAAACTCCGCCTTTAGGCATGACCTTACGGGCTAGCAAAATAGTCTTAGAAATATTCCCAAAACCCCTGACAATGGCAAACTTAACAGAGTCCACCGGAAGAGCCTCTATAGTTGCGTGCTGAACTTTGACATTCGGAATCGTTAGCGTGGTGGCTACATGTTTTAAAAACTCGACTTTCCGCAAATCACTTTCAATTAAAACAACTTCAATTTCCGGATTCAAAATACCAAAAACAATCCCTGGGAAGCCGTTTCCACTACCAAAGTCATATATTTTTTTAATTCCAGGAGAATCCTCTAGAACTATCTGGCTCCCAAGAATGCAATCCGCAAAATGCAGCGCGTCAGCAACAGGAACTGTCTTAGGGCTTACAAGACTAAGAGTTTTATTATGTTTTACTACTAAGGCAAAATAGGATTGCAAAGCGGTTCTGGTCTTTTCTGATAAATCGGGAAACCATTCTTTAATTCGCCAAGGTATCTTGACTGCTTCATCATTGTTGGTGTTGGCGCTCAAGAGAATTCTCCTTCAGAAGTTTTCGACCTTTGATATGAATAATCATAGCTTGAATCGCTGAAGGATTAACACCACTAATGCGTTGAGCTTGGCCCAAGGTTAAGGGTTTTACTCGAGTTAATTTTTCGCTCTCTTCATTTGAGAGACCCTTTACATCATAATAAATTAAATCCGAAGGAATCTTGAATTCCTCTAACGATTTAGCTTGCTGAATGAGTTCATTCTGCCGGTGAATATAGCCAGAATATTTAACTTCAATTTCTACTGCATCTAACACATTGGGATCATCTTTTACATCACCTAAAAAATTCAGAACATGTGCTGTCGAAATTTCTGGTCGACGCAAAAGTTCTTCAAGCGTCGTGGACTTTAATAACGCTGCGGTTTTTAGTTCTACCATTTTTGCCTGAACCACCGGTGTTGGAGTAATTCTCGTCTCTTTAAGGCGAGACAAAAGACTAGCTCTTCGCGCTTTTATATTTAAAAGTTCCTCGACCCTAGACTCGGAAAGCAAACCAATGCCTATCGAAGTATTAGCTAACCTATCGATTGTATTGTCTTCTCTTAAAACAAGTCGGTGTTCTGCGCGAGAAGTAAACATTCGGTATGGCTCACGGGTTCCCTTGGTAACTAAATCGTCAACAAGTACGCCCATGTAAGCGTGATTGCGTCCTAAAATAAGCGGCTCTAAATTTCGAAGAAATTTATCCGCATTTACACCAGCTAAAAATCCTTGTGCTGCGGCTTCTTCATATCCCGAAGTACCGTTAATTTGTCCGGCCATAAATAAATTCGAAACCGCTCGGCTTGCAAGTGATTTTTCTATTTGTGTCGGTTCAAAATAATCGTATTCAACAGCATAACCATAGCGAACGACTTTTACATTTTCTAAACCAGGAATTGTTCTTAAAAACTGATCTTGAACGTCTTCCGGTAACGACGTTGAAATACCTTGGAGATAAATCAAGTCACTTTCCAAACTTTCGGGCTCAAGAAATGTCTGGTGAGAATCACGATCAGCAAAACGATGAATTTTATCTTCGATGCTTGGACAGTAGCGCGGACCCACGCCTTCAATAATTCCACAAAACATAGGAGATTTATCTAAATTTTTTCGAATGATATCGTGAGTTTCTTCTGAGGTGCGCGACAAGTAACAAGCGATTTGCGGAAGCTGAGGAAACTCACGCGTACTAAAACTAAATGGATAGTAATTAGTATCTCCAAACTGCTCTTGAGTTTTCGACCAGTCGATCGAGTCCTTATGTAAACGCGCTGGAGTCCCTGTCTTTAATCGCTGAACATCTAAACCAAAAGATTTCAACTGATCAGATAAACCCACCGAGGCTTTATCACCGATACGTCCACCTTCAATTTGTTTCAAACCAAAGTGCATAACGCCATTCATGAATGTGCCCGTAGTTAAAATAACTACTTTACTTAAAATTTTAGACAAATCAGGAAGAATAACACCATGACAAGCGTCTCCATCAAGGACAAGAGCCTTAACTTCCGATTCCAAGATAAAAAGATTCGGTTGAGTCGAAACAATATTTTTCATGCGGCGAGAATATTTAATTTTATCCGACTGCACACGAGTTCCACGAACAGCCGGACCGCGAGATGAATTTAACCTTTTAAACTGAATACATGTTTCATCAGCCACTTGTCCCATCTGTCCGCCAAGAACATCAAGCTCCCGAACCATGTGACCTTTTGCTAAACCGCCAATGCTCGGATTGCAGCTCATGTACCCAATCCGATCTTTGTTTGAAGTAACAAGCAAAGTCCTGTGACCTAAACGAGACGTGGATAGGCAGGCTTCGATCCCCGCATGGCCGCCGCCGACAACAATTACATCATAATCAAAAGTATTAGGTATATTCACTGGATAGCTATTTAATCCCAAACGCCGGAAAAATCTATCGCTACTTAAAAACAACAATTTTTTACAAAGAATTATTGAGGAAGATCCCAATTTAAGGTTACTGGATAATGGTGACTAACGAAACAGCTGACTATCTAACATCAAGTCCTCGCAGGTTTGATTATTCAGAGCTATTTTCCTAAGCAAAATTCCTTAAAGACTTTATCCAAGATTTGATCATCATAGACTTCTCCAACTGTGCGCTGAAGCGCCATCAAGCTATCTTTTAAATCAAAAGCTATAAACTCAGAACCCAGCTGACTTTTAAGTCCTGCGATCACTTTTTCTAGAAGATCATAAGCCTGGCGAAGTTCTTCCCGCTGGCGAGCGCTTGAAACAGAAACCGATTCTATGTGAGCGAACTTGGCTATCCAATAATCATAAACGCGTCCGAGCACCTGTTGCTTAGTTTCTGAGCGTTTGCAGGTCGTAAAAAGTATCGAATTATCGTCAAATATATAGGGTTTTTCATCGATAATTGACCCTAAAATGGCCTTTAATTCTGCCTGTTTAGCGGGCAATTCATCTTTTTGTAGAAGGTCGACTTTGTTGAGGATGAACAATGTGCGCTCTAAATTAAGGTCTTTGAAAATCAACTCATGCTGATCCTTCAAGGGTTTGGTGGCATCTAGGATAACTAAATTTATAAAACTACCCTGACGTTCCTTAATAGATCGCTCTACCCCAATTTTCTCGATCGGATCGTTAGAATTCTCACGGATTCCTGCGGTATCAACCAATGTGAACTTCAAATTTTTAAATAAAATGTCTTCTCGGATCACATCGCGTGTTGTTCCGGCAATGTCGGACACAATCGAGCGATCATTCCCAAGCAAAACGTTCATCAAACTCGATTTTCCAACATTTGGTTCACCACTTAAAACTAAAACTATACCGTCTTTTAAAACACGGCCCGTTTCGTAAGTATCTAGTAGGTCTTTAAAAGAATTTTGTACATTTTCAAGTTTGCTAATCAAAACCGTATCTTCGACGACGGTAATTCCCTGTTCAGAGAAATCAATTCCTGCTTCAATATGGGCTAAGCACCAAATAACATCGTCTTTTATGTGAGTTAATTTATCTGACAGTTCACCCTTTAATTGTCTTAGCGCAAGCTCCGAACCTAATTCTGAATGTGAATGAATAAGCGAGAGAATACTTTCGGCTTGAACTAAATCCAGTCGATCATTCATGAACGCGCGATAGGTGAACTCGCCGCTGATCGCAAGTTCGCAACCATTGCGACACAATTCATTTAAAATCGCGGTGCAAATTACGGGAGATCCGTGACAAGAAATCTCGACCACACGCTCGCCAGTAAAGGATTTCCCGGCTTCAAATGGCAGAACCAAAACTTCATCGATAGATTTTTCGGTTTGAGTATTTAGAAACTCGTCCAAAAATGCTTTGTGCGATTCAAACGAGCGATTCTTTTTCTTAAGGGATTTTTGAGTGATTTCAAAAGATTTTGGGCCACTGACACGGATCACAGAAATCCCGCCGTAGCCCATGGGTGTAGAGACAGAGCAAATAGTTAAATGATCTCTGCCTTCACCAAAATTCATAGTTTAATCAATACTGACGTTTTCAGCGTCCGGAGCGTTCTCATTTTTTGCAGGATAAATTTTAATTTTTTTGTAAAGACCTTCTCCTAAAGAGCGGCTTTTCACGCGAGTATCTTTTGAAAGATACTGGTGAACTACTTTTCTTTCTTTCGGAGGAAGTGCGCGATAATAAACCGCCTTATTTTGTCCAATTGCAATTTCTTTAAGGTTCTCTGCGCGCTCAATTAGAGCTGCTTCTGATTCTTCTCGGTATCCACCGCAATCCACTAGAACGTTAGAGCGATCTTCAGGGAAATGGTGCTGAACAACACGCTTAAGTAACAATTGAAACGAATCAAGCAATTGACCTTTTCTGTCTTTAAATAGTTCTTCATCTGGACCAGATAATTGAATATCAAAACTATAGTTATCACCATCTTGTTTTTCTGTTTTGATTTCGTACTCAAGTTCAAATCCGCCGTTGGCTAACAAACCTTCTAGTGTTTGTCTTAGTAAATCTTCAACGGGGCTGTCAGACGATTTCTTTCCTGTTCCAAATAGCTTCTTGAAAAAATTCATTTTTCCTCCTCAGTAGTAATAGGCTTATGCTGCTTTAGTTTTTTTTATCATTGCATACTGTTGGATCACGCCGAATAAAGCGCTCACGAACATGTATAGAGTTAATCCGCTTGGTAAATTAATCATGAACACAGTGAAAATTAACGGCATATACATCAAGATTTTTGCCTGCATAGGATCCATCTGTGTCGGTGTTAATTTTTGCTGAATGAACATCGTGATACCCATCAAGATAGGTAGAACGAAGAACTTATCATGAGCACTTAAATCTTGAATCCAGAACATAAATGGACTGCCGTACAATTCAATACTAGAGCCAATTACGCGGTATAGAGCAAAGAAGATTGGGATTTGAAGTAACATCGGCAAACAGCCACCAAATGGATTTGCTTTGTTTTCTTTCATCAAGGTCATAACTTCTTGATTCATACGTACTGGATCGTCTTTGTATTTTTCACGAACCGCGGTCATTAACGGTTGGATTTTTTGCATCGCTTTCATTGATTTGTAAGACATCAAATTAAACGGCAATACAAACAAACGAACCATTAAAGTTAACAAGATAATTGCAATACCCCAATTTGGAATCTGAGAGAAAAACCATTTCATCGTGAACAACAAAGGTTTTGCAATAACCGTCATCCAGCCAAAATTAATAACTTGAGCCAGTTCAGGATGAACATCGCTCAGAATATCAATTGATTTAGGACCAGCAAAATATGTTTGGTTTAAAGTTACATCTTTAATACCATCATTCACTTTATAAACTAACTCAGCAAGGGCCGTTTTTTTATCAAACGAACTTGCCATCTTCGCCTCAGGAATAGTGTCTGATTGATCAACGATGGCCGCCGCGAAATACTGACTGCCAATAGCTAATAAGTTAACCCCTTTAGCTTCGCCAGTCGTATCGTTCTTAGCGGAAGAAAAGTTCAAAGTCGTATGCGTGTTTTCATGAGCCACGTAGAAATCTTGATGCTCGTACGAAGGAAATAGCCAAGACGTGCTTTGGTTATCCATCGTTTTTTCTGGAAGATAAAATTTAACTGAAGGTGCACTTTTTTCATTTAAAGAAACTAATTTTGTAGATGATTTAAATGAATTATTTTTTTCAACAAACTCAAGATCTCTTTCAATTTTCACTGAAGCGTCTGTGTAGATTCCTTTGTATTTACCTTTTTCAATTTCTTGAACATTAAAGTATACGTCAGAACCGTCAGCTAGTCTCAATTCAAATAATCCCACTGAATCCGAAACGCCAATTTTAATGGTTTGGCCGGCTTTATCCTTATAATTTTTAATTTCTACGTTCTTAACGCCCAGGCCGCGCGAAGATACGTTAAATGAAACATTTTGACCGTCGAACGTAAATACTTTCTCTTCTTGTTTCGCAACTGACTTAACATCTGCAGACGGCGCATTCGCTTCAACCGTAGTAGATTGCGCTGGCTTATCCGCAGTAGGAGTCGCTTCTGTGGTGGGTAGCGCTGCCTGAGTAGCATCTGGTTTTTTTCCATAGCCAGGATACTTTGTTTGTAAGTATTGATTCCAGCCAAAGTAAAAAAGTGCAAACACGAGCATGGCTATAATGAAACGACCGTTAAATGGACTATTGTTTTGATCTTGCACTAAGATCTCCTTTCGGGAACAGGGTCATATCCGCCTTGAGAAAAAGGCCGACATTTACATAACCTAATTGATACAAGCTTGATAGCGAAAAATGGGCTGTGGGCGTGAAAAGCCTCGGTTGCATATTCAGAACAAGACGGGTGAAACTTGCAGTTTCCACCCATGAATTGGGTACCCAGCGTGCGATAAGCACCAATCAACAGTAGACCTAAAAATTTTAAACTATTTTGAAGTAAAAAAAGTGTTTTATTTGGCACTTTGAGGGGCGTGTTTCTTACTAATGAATTTAATCCCATTATTTAATACTTTTTTGAAACTTAAAAAACTCATCTTTTTGTAGAAATCCTCTGACATCGGCTTGATGAAGACAGAAAATCTAACAATACGCTCGGGATGTTCTTTTAAAAACTCCCCAAGTTCTTGTCTCAACCACCGTTTTATTCGATTTCTAACGGCAGCATTTCCTACTTTTCTACTTAATATAAATCCGATTTGGGATTTTGGAGAATTGGGGTCAAAATCTGCGTCCATACTTACTAGCATCCACGAAGCCGCCCAAAATTTAATTCCCCGCTCTTTAAGATATAAAAAATCAGAGTTTCTATTGATTGAACTAAATGGTTTACTTACCACTAATCTCTACAGAAAGTTTCTTACGTCCTTTAGCACGTCTACGGCTAAGAACTTTTTGTCCGTCTTTAGTTTTCATGCGAACTCTGAAGCCATGTGTTCTTTTACGGCGTTTTTTTGACGGTTGGTACGTTCTTTTCATTGTAATCTCCTTAAGTGGCAGAACTAAAAATTAGATTCATCTTTATGTACTTAATAAACTTATTTTACAAGCAGAAATTTAATCTAGAGTCCGTAACTTCTCAAACATTCCTTGGTTTTAAGTGTTCTTCCCAAGAATCTTTAGGATACTTTGTATGGCCAAATCAAGGACCCACTACCTATTGTAAAATTTTTATAAGGTACCACTAGATACGTGGCCTCTAAAAATTCACAATGCAGCATATAGGACTAGTGTTGAAAAGCCCATAGTCCCTTGTTAATCCTTTTCCTCTTATCTTTTTAGAACGTTCAGAGGGGTTATAATGCTTATCGATTCGCATTTTTGGGATCAAGTTAAGTTCAACATGAAAGGTAGGAATCTAAATAACAAGTTATTAGACACTTGGTTAGATCCTATCGAATATTTAAATACAGCCGGCAGTGATGTGAGACCAAAAATCGTTCTAGGGGTTCCGAACGCTTTTCATCAATACTTCGTTATCGAAAATCTGCAAGAAAAAATTTACTCAGAGATTTCAGATCTTTACAACTCTCAGTTTGAGGTTGAATTTGTGGTTACCGGCAATAAAGTGCCTGCTCCGCCTGAAAGTCCTCAAGCTTTGGAAGAGGCAATTTTTAATCCGTCACAACCAGTGAACCAAGCTCTTAGGAATGCGGCCATTTTTAATAAAGAGAAGCCGTTTAATTCGGATCCTTTAAACGTGGAATTAACGTTTTCCACCTTTGTGGTGGGAAAAAACTCAGAATTTGCCCATGCTGCGACTTATAATGTAACCAAAAATCCTGGTGGCGACGATTATAATCCTCTCTATATATATGGTCCGGTTGGGATGGGTAAAACGCATCTTTTGCATGCCGCTGGAAACTATATCCGCGAAAGCTACCCGCAATTAAGAATTATCTATATTTCAGCAGAGCATTTTATGAACGAATGTATTTCTTCAATTCGCCACCATAAAATGGATAAATTCCGCCAAAAATATCGCGAAAATGCCGATATATTATTAGTGGATGATGTACAATTTATCGGCAAAGGTGAAGCTGTACAGGAAGAGTTCTTTCATACAATCAATACATTTATTGAGCGCAAGAAGCAGGTAATTCTAGCTTCAGATCGTATGCCTAAAGATATTATTGATCTAGAAGACCGCAATCGAACGCGGTTAGAACGCGGCTTAATTGCAGATATCACTATGCCAGATTTAGAGACTCGAATTGCGATTTTAAGATATAAAGCTGAGAAATTTGCTGTTCGTTTATCAGACGAAGTGGCTACTTATATCGCGCGTATTTCAAAACGATCAATCAGAGAGCTCGAAGGTAATTTAAAGAAAGTAAAGATGTTCTCTGAATTACAAGGCCTGCAAATTGACTACGACCTTGTAAAACGCATTCTTTCTAGCCACGAGACACAAAGTACCATCGGGGCCGAAGAGATCCTTAGACGCGTTGCTGATCACTTTAAAGTTAAAATTACGGACCTTAAGTCGACGACACGAGCTAAACAGATCGTTGTTCCACGACAAATTGCGATGTATTTGATCAAAAAGTTTTTAGATAAATCGCTTGTAGATATCGGTAAGACGTTCGGTGGTCGAGATCACACCACTGTTATGAACGCACTTGAAAGAGTCAAGTATCTACAGTCGAAGGATCAAGATATCTTTAAAGATATCGAAGAGTTAGAGAGTAGAATCCACAATATCACAGGGGTGTGAATTGGGATTGTGTAAAAACGTGTGGATAAATCTACCGGGAACTTTGGGGATTTAAAAAACGGGTTTTTATACAGGCATTCGGGTTTTTTTGTTAATGACTTTATCCACTTGGATACGTTAATAAAATCAACAGCTTAATTAGATAAGTGCGAAATCCACAGCCCTACTACTACTACTAGTTATTTATATATATAGTATTAATAATTTATATGGACGAGGAATTATGAAAATTGAGATCGAGAAAAAAGACTTACTTGCTCTGATCGGGAAAACGTTAAACATCGTTGATAAAAAAAATACCATGGCCGTTTTGGTAAACGTGTTACTCGATGCGGATCAAGATCGCGTAAAAGTATTTGCCACGGACCTGGAAGTAAGTTTGACTGACGAAGTCTTCGCGAAAGTTTTAGAACCCGGCAAAGTGGTGGTAAGCACAAAAAGCCTTTTTGAAATTTGCCGAAAACTGGATGAAGGAAAAATCCAACTCGTTAAAAAAGAAAATAACTGGCTAGAAATAAAACAAGGAAAATTTTCTTCTCGAATCGTTGGTGTTAGTCACGAAGATTACCCAATTTTCCCAACGTACAATCCGCAGCAATTTATTAAAATCAGCTCACACCTGCTTCGTGAAATGATCGATAAAACAATTTACTCGGTATCGAACGATGAAACTCGCTACCACCTGAACGGTGTGTATTTCGAAGTTTCACAAACGGGAAATTGCAGAATGGTTGCTACCGACGGACACCGAATGAGTCTTGTGAACAAGCAACTCGATATCGGCAAAGGTATTACCCCAGCGGGAGTTATCATTCCGAGAAAAGGTTTGTACGAGATTAAAAAAATCATCGAAGCAAATCCTGGTGAAGTGGAAATTGCTATCGAAGGATCGCAGTTTTATTTGAAAAATAACACGACCACGCTGATGATTCGTTTGATCGAAGGCAAGTATCCGAATTATCAACAGTTTATTCCACAGAACCTGACTCAAAAAATTAAATTAAACAAAAATGATTTCTTAACTTCCCTAGAACGCGTAGCACTTTTAGCGAATCAAAAATCAAAAGCCGTTTTGTTAAATTTAGTAAAAAATAAAATGGAAATTTCTTCTAACAATCCGGAACTAGGTGAAGCCAAAGAGGAAATGGAAGTTGAATTTTCTGGTAACGATTTAAAAATTGGTTTTAATGCTCGCTACATCTTGGACGTACTAGCTTCAATGGATCAACCAACGGTTCAATTGGAAGTAAATGATCACTTGTCTCCGGGTGTGATTCGTCCCCTAGAAGATATGTCATACACGTGCGTAGTTATGCCGATGAGAATCTAGTTTGTTCGTAGAAAATATTTTAATTAAAGATTTTAGAAATGTAAAATCTTTGCAAACTAGTTTTTCTAAAAACCTAAATGTGTTCTTAGGAAAAAATGGACAGGGCAAAACAAATTTACTTGAAAGCATCTACTTACTGGTAAATGGAAATTCGTTTCGCTACTCGAACAATGAATCTTTCATCAACTACTCGTCAGAAGAAAAAGCTAAAGTCAGTTTAATTCAATCTGTTTTTCATCAAAATAATTTGAAATATAATTTAAAGATGACGATTCAAAAAAAATCGAAAGAATTTTTCGTTAACGACAAAAAAATTTCGTCGGCACAAATACAGAAAAAATTTTCGGTGGTTCTGTTTTCTCCCGAGAGTTTAAGTTTCATAAAAGAATCATCAGAATTTCGCCGCGTTTTACTGGACGAATTTCTGTCTTCAATCGATTCAAAGAATGTTGATATTATTTCCGATTTCAAAAAAGCCCTGAAGAACCGCAACCGGCTGTTAAAAGACTTCAGGGACGCCAAGATACCAAAACCGCAGTTTGACCCCCTCTTTGACTCGCTAACAGAGCTATACCTAGCAAAAGCCGTCGATCTCGTGTGGCAAAGACTAGAGGCACTCGATAAAATTAAGGGCGATCTTAATGACAATATGCAATATATCAGTCAATCCAATGTGGATATATTTGTGGACTATGTGGCTTCCGACGAGTCTTTTTTGGGTTTTTCGCGAGAAAAAATAGCAGAAAAACTAAAAAAACGCGCCGAGGAATTGAGATCGGCGGAAGTGTCGTCTGGGAGCTCATTAGTTGGCCCTCATAAACACGAAATTTTGTTTCTATATAACCAAAAAGATTCACGATTTTTTTGTTCGCAGGGGCAGCAAAGAGCTATTATATTATCTTTCAAAATGGCTCAGATAGTGTATCATCGAAGGGTTCACGGAACTTATCCAATTTTGCTTTTGGATGACGTTTTGTCTGAGCTAGATAGCGAAAAAAGATTTCGGCTTGTAGAGTTTTTAGAAAAACTGGAAACGCAGATTTTTATTACAAGTACTGAGATCGATGCTGTCGAAAATTTAAATAAAGAGAATGTAAAAATTAAGTATTTAGATAATGGAATAATTAAAGATGATAGAGACTAACCCCCTCTAGCTAAAAGGATTTAATGAGCCAGGAAAAAGAAGTAGAAAATAAGGATTACGGCGCGGATTCGATTCAAGTCCTAGAAGGTCTTGAGGCCGTTAGAAAAAGACCCGGTATGTATATCGGTGATACTGGTTTCCGCGGGTTTCATCACCTTGTGTATGAAATCGTGGATAACTCCGTTGACGAAGCACTTGCTGGTTTTTGTAAACGTATTGTAATTACAATCAACATAGATGGTTCTTTAAGTGTTGAAGATGATGGTCGCGGCGTTCCTGTTTCGGCTCATAAATCAGGAAAATCGGCACTAGAAATCGTTTACACTGTTTTACATGCGGGTGGAAAATTCGATGGAAGCTCGTATAAGGTTTCCGGCGGTCTACATGGCGTTGGTGCTTCGGTTGTGAACGCCCTATCTTCATTTTGCCTAGTAGAAAGTTCGCGTGAAGGGTTTACTTGGTCACAACGCTATGAAAAAGGCATTCCGCAAACAGGCGTGGTTAAAGGCGTTGCCTCCACTAAAACAGGAACAAAAGTTACATTCAAACCAGATCGTGAAATTTTCAAAGACGAAACTGTCGAATTTGATTTTACATATCTTTGTAATCGTTTCCGCGAATTAGCGTTCTTAAATGCAGGTCTACATTTCGCTGTTTCTGATGAACGTAATCAGAAAAAACAAGATTTCCAATTCTCTTTAGGGGTTGCGGAATTTGTTAGTTATATGAATCAATCTAAAAAAGCCGCTCATAATGAAGTTATTTATTTCAAGGGTGAAAAAGATACCGTTGAAGTTGAAATTGCGGCTCAGTGGAATGATTCATATGCGGAATCTGTTTTCACTTATTGCAATAATATTAATACACATGAAGGCGGCACCCATTTGATGGGTTTCCGTTCGGCATTAACTAGAACAACAAATGCCTACGCGACCGAAAAAGGTCTACTGAAAGATTTAAAAGAAAATCTTGAGGGTGAAGATATTCGCGAGGGTCTTGCTGCTGTTATTTCAGTAAAAGTTCGTGAACCGCAATTTGAAGGTCAGACAAAAACTAAACTAGGTAATACCGAAGTAAAAGGTATTGTTGAATCTTTAGTGAATGAAAAACTAAAAGATTGGTTTGATCGAAATCCAAGCGTAGCAAAACAAGTTATTCAAAAATGTGCGGATGCGGCTCGTGCCCGCGAAGCCGCTCGAAAAGCGCGTGAATTAACTCGTCGTAAGTCGGCTCTTGATGGTGGATCTCTACCTGGAAAAATGGCGGACTGCCAAGAACGTGACCCCGCACTATGTGAATTGTACCTGGTTGAGGGTGACTCTGCCGGCGGTTCAGCAAAGCAGGCACGTGACCGTAAAACTCAAGCGGTTTTACCGTTGAAAGGTAAAATTCTTAACGTAGAAAAAGCACGTTTTGATAAAATGTTATCGAATGACGAGATCAGAATGATGATTTCAGCGTTTGGAACAGGTATTGGAAAAGAAAACGTAAGCGTTGATAAAATTCGTTACCACAAAATTATTATCATGACCGATGCCGATGTGGATGGATCACATATCCGTACACTACTTTTGACATTCTTCTATCGCCAAATGCCTGAAGTGCTTGAGCGCGGCTATATTTACATTGCTCAACCACCATTGTATCGCGCGAAAAAAGGTCAATCTGAAACGTATTTAAAAGATGATAATGCATTGACTGAATATTTGTTAAATCTTGGTTTATCTGGCTTCAAACTTTTGGATAAAAATTTACCTCCTGAAGATATGAAGAAATTTATATTAAGTATTCAAAGATTAACTCAGTTACTAAAAACGAGTGCTGCTAAGTATGATCCTGAATTTATCTATTTCCTTCTTTCTAAGGTTTCTGATTGGGAAAAGAAATTGGTAGATTTTGATAAATACCCAGCGCTTTTTGAAGACTATAAAGCGTGGACAGTAAGTAATCCTCAGTTGGGGATTACGGAAATTGAGTCTAGATTAGTTAAAGGCGCTACTGAAGCCGAAAACTACTACGAATTAACAACACACAAGTACGCGGATAAAAAACAATCTGAAGTTTCATTAAAACTTGTGACTTCAGCGTTGATGACCGAATTAAAAAATATTTGGCAGACTATCCAAGGGTATTCACTGTTACCGATCAATGTAAAAATAGGTAACGAAGAATTATCATTTGATAATTACAAAGAATTTTATGAACAGATGATGGAATCCACTAAAAAAGGAATCTACATCCAGCGCTATAAAGGATTAGGAGAGATGAACCCAGAGCAGCTTTGGGACACTACTTTAAATCCTGAAAATAGAAGATTATTACAAGTGACTGTAAATGATGCTGTTGCGGCGGATGAAACCTTCAGTATTTTAATGGGCGAGCAAGTTGAACCACGCAGACAGTTTATCCACGACAATGCGTTGTTAGCTAGAGCCTTGGACGTATAGTTAGAAACTAGAATTTTTTAATAGGGGTCTCTAGAATTTGAGACTTGGAAGAGGTGTTTATGGAAATGGAAAAAGGGATTTCTACCATTGATATAAATAAAGAAATGCGTGAAGCGTACTTACAATACTCGATGTCCGTTATTGTTGGTCGTGCTTTGCCTGACGTTCGTGATGGATTAAAACCAGTTCACAGACGAATTTTATTTGCACAACATGAAATGAGTAACACTCATGATAAACCGTACAAAAAATCAGCCCGCGTGGTTGGTGACGTAATCGGTAAGTACCATCCACACGGTGATACGGCTGTTTACGATTCTATCGTTCGGATGGCTCAGGAGTTTTCACTTCGCTACCCGCTTGAAGATGGCCAAGGAAACTTTGGTTCGATTGATGGCGATTCTCCTGCGGCGATGAGGTATACGGAAATTCGTATGACTCGTTTAGCAGAAGAGTTATTAGAAGATATCGATAAAGAAACGGTCGCATTTGGACCGAACTACGATGACTCATTAGAAATTCCGCTCGTATTACCAGCGAAATTTCCATGTCTATTGGTGAATGGCTCATCTGGTATCGCGGTTGGTATGGCGACAAATATTCCGCCTCACAATTTGGGCGAAGTGATCGATGGTTGCATCCATTTAATTCATAATCCAAAATGTACTATTGATGATCTAATCGCTAAAATTCCAGGACCGGATTTTCCTACCGCAGGCGTAATCGCCGGTCGTGAAGGCGTAATTCAAGCGTACAAAAAAGGTCGCGGAATTATCACAATCAAGGCGGTTGCTGAAATCGTGACTAAAAAAGATCACGAAGAAATCATCGTTTCTGAAATTCCATATCAAGTTAATAAAGCAAAACTTATTGAAAGCGTTGCTGACCTTGTCCGTGAAAAAACAATCGAAGGTATTTCTGATATCCGCGACGAATCTTCACGTGAAGGCATGCGTATCTTGATCGTGTTAAAACGCGGTGAAAATGCTAGTGTTATCTTGAATCGCTTATATAAATACACGCAAATGCAAGTGAGCTTCGGTATAATCATGCTCGCTCTTGATAAAAAGAATCAGCCGATAACTTTCGATTTAAAACAAATGTTAGAAGCATTCGTTGATCATCGCCGTGAAGTTGTAACTCGTAGATGTTTATTCGATTTAAAGAAAGCACAAGAGAAAGCGCATATCCTTGAAGGCTTGAAAAAAGCCCTAGATCAGATTGACGCCGTCATCGCCACCATCCGCAGCTCTTCTGAGGCGGCAATTGCACGCGAGCGTTTGATGACTCAGTTTGAATTCTCTGAGCGCCAGGCTGTTGCAATTTTGGAAATGAGACTACAACGCTTAACTGGTTTAGAGCGTGATAAGATTCTTAACGAACTAGCTGAATTAGTAAAACACATCGAATGGTTGAAATTCATCCTTGGCGACGTGAATGAAATTTACAAATTAATCGTGGGTGAACTTGAAGAAATCAGAACTAAATATTCTGATAAACGCCGCACTCAGCTTGATGGCAATCTTGATGACATCGAAGACGAAGATTTAATTGCTGACGAAGAAGTAGTTGTTACGATCACGAACACTGGCTACATCAAACGTATCCCTACTGATGAATACCGCACGCAAAAACGTGGTGGTAAAGGTTCTAAAGGTATGGAGACGCGCGAAGAAGACTACGTGACAGATATCTTTACGGCTTCAACTAAAACAATGCTTCTGGTCTTCACTGACAAGGGTAAAGTTTACTGGTGTAAAGTTCATAAATTGCCTTTAGGTAGCCGAACTTCTAAAGGTAAAGCGATCCACAATGTAGTACAAATCGACTCTAACGAACGTGTACGCGCAATTCTGCCCGTAGAAGAATTCTCTGAAAACAAATTCGTAGTTATGTTAACTGAAAAAGGTGTTATCAAGAAAACATCTTTGGATGCATTCTCAAATCCACGAACTAACGGTATTATTGCTTTAACTACTGATCTTGAAGATGGCGTTATCGATGCTCAGATATCTGATGGTACATCAGATATCTTCATCGCAACAAAATTAGGTATGTCGATTCGTTTTGACGAATCAGATGTGCGCGCCATGGGTCGTAGTGCTCGAGGCGTAAAAGGTATCACTCTTGAAAAAGATGATGCGGTTGTGGCGATGACAGTTCTAGAGAGAAATACGAAATCGACGATCTTGATGGTGACATCAAAAGGCTACGGCAAACGCACTAGCCTAGAAGAATACCGCACTCAGGGTCGCGGCGGCGTAGGTATTATCACACAAAAAACGACAGATAAAGTTGGTGTTGTTATCGGAACTAAAAAAGTCGAAGATACTCAAGACTTAATGATTTCGACTGATAAGGGCCAAGTGATTCGTATGGTTATCGGCGGCATCTCTGTAATTGGACGCAATACTCAAGGTGTTCGTTTGATTAATCTAGATGACAAAGATGAAGTCGTATCTGGATTTGCTGTTATCGATCAATTAGAAGAACCAACGGAAGCCACTCCTGCACCGGAAAATAAACACTAGTATAAATGTTTAAATTTATTCTGGTTGGATTGATCTTTGCGCTAGTGAGCTGCTCACCTCCTGAAAAAAAAGAATTTCAGCGAGGTGAAAGTGGTGTCTCTAGCAAAGAATACAAAGCGGCCATTGTACATTTTGACAACGCGATCAAAGTTGCGCCGGAATCTATTTGGGCTCTGAAATCAGCCAGGGAAGCCGCTCGCGTGGCCCACTACCTAGAAAAAGATTTCAATACGGCCATTAGATTCTACCGCCACATGGTGCTCTACTCTGATAGTTCTGAAGAAAGAAATAAATCTCAGAAGGAAATTGCGTACCTTTATTTCGATTCTTTACAGAATTATCCACAGTCTATTATCGAATTTTATAAACTATTGCAGATGTCAGACAAAGATTATGAAATTGCGACCTATAAACTAGCGATTTCGCGAGCGAACTATTATTTAAATCAATTTAATCAGGCCTTAAGTGAAATTGGTGAAATTATTCGTTTAAAAATTTCAGATGAATTGCAATTCGATACCCAGCTGCTTCAAGGAAATATCTATGTCGCACAAAAATCGTTCGTTAAGGCTATTGTTGTGTTCAATGAGCTTCTTAAAAAATTTCCTGAAAAATCTGAAAAAGAAAATGTGGCACTGACTCTGACTGTTTGCTTTGAGGAGAATTTTCAATACAAAGAAGCAATTCAGATACTAGAAACTCTTAGAAATAAATATTCACCCAAAGAATACATTGAGCTTCGAATTAAACGTATCAATGAACGTATTAAAAATCAGCCAGGCGCGAAGGGATTGCATAGAAAATGAATAAATATATTGTCTTTGCTGGAGTCGGCTTTGAGCTTGTGGGTTTGATCGTTGTTAGCGTCTTTGCGGGCGAGTATCTAGAGCAAATAAAGGCAACCAAAGGTCTTTGGGTGGCTGGATTGATCTTGTTATCACTGGTTGGTTGGATGATTCAGCTAGTGTACATGCTTAAAAAAACAGAGAAACAAAAATCAGAAAACATTTAGCTGGTTAGTATTTAATTTGGCATGCAGGCGATTTCAGTCGTCCAACCATTTCGGTGACTAATTGAAATTGTAGATGGGTTCGATTTGGCCTCAATAAATTCATATCGATTTTCAAATCGGTCTCCTTCTGAAGGGGTAGTTACTACTAAACCTGTAGATTTAGTGAAGTTAACCCGGAAAAACTGTACGTATCCTCGTAAATCCGACTTAAAATCTAGAGAATACGCTTTTTTATAATCTAGACGATTAGCCTCTAAACCCAGGATCGTCGCCGGGCTATGGGTTTGAACGAGGTACTGTGATAAAGCACCGTTTGATATAACAGCACCTTTGCTGACTAGAGTAGGTGCTATTAAATGACCTTGAGCCTTTGTTTTAAGTACACAGTAAAACGACTGAGCCAGAGAACTAAGTGATAATTGTAGGCAGAATAGGAGAATGGTAACTGGAGTTTTCATATCTGTGCAACGTACCCAATTTCGCTCCTTCTGCCAATGAACTGGGTTTATACATATAAAAAAGGAAGTCAACAGAGGCCTTAGGTAAAACATTGAAATGACTTGGAAAACAAGCGAACTTAGGGTACATCAGGGCTGTGTTGGCATTTCGGTTTATATTTTGGATTACTGGGGCTCAAGTTTTACTCACCGTTTTGGCAGGTTTGATTTGGCCACTTAAATGGGTTTCAATTTCTTGCGGAAGTGCGATTTCCTTGGTTAATTTCTGGGTTTTAGCTCTGGCTTGGGTTTTCATTTTTTACAAAAAAAGAGTTGCCCCGTCCATTAGTGTTGTTGTAATTAAATACGGAATTTTGATTTTAATTTTCTCGCAAATACCGCAGGTAAAATGGGTAGATCAGAACGCTTTAGTGTTAGGCGTGTTAATAAACCCGGTGGCCCTGTTGTTGGGCGGAATTTTAGCAAAATTAACTCAAAAGAATAGAGGAAGTTAATGTCATTCAACTGGACACAGTACGCAGTCGGACACGAAAATGCTCACATAGCTACTTTGGGAATCGCAAGCGTGGCCAGCTTAACAATGGGATTAATCGCTAAAGCACAATTGGGCAAAGGCGAACAGGCTCTAGTTCCAGCTGGAAAACTTTCTCTACGTGCTTTGTTCGAAGTGAATGTTGAATTCATCCACAAATTAGCCATATCAATTATCGGAAAAAACGGCAGCAAGTACGTTCCTTATTTCGCAGCTCTTTTTGGCTTTATTTTCTTGAACAACCTAATTGGTGTTATTCCCGGCATGACGCCGGCAACTGAAAACATCAACACAGCATTTGCGTTTGGTGTGTTCTCGTTTCTTTCTTATAACTTTGTTGGAGCTAAAGAAGGCGGCGCTCATTATTTCGCGCATTTCTTGGGTCCAATTTGGTGGTTAGCTCCTTTGATGTTAGTCATCGAGCTAGTAGCACATTTTATCCGTCCGTTAACTTTAGGTTTACGTCTATCCAACGTTATGACTGGTGATCACACGGTACTGTCGGTATTCTTGAATATCGTTCCGTATCCTATTTTGATTCCGATCCCATTTTATATCCTGGGTCTTATCGTATGTTTTATCCAAGCGTTTGTGTTCACTCTACTATCAATGGTTTATATCGCTTTAGCACAGGCATCGGATCATTAAGTAAGAAGAAACACTAGAGTTTGGTAAAGAAATAAAAATAAATAATTATCTAATTAAGGAGATAACATGAAACAATTAGTAACAGTATTAGCAACAGTTTTGGCTTCAGCTTCTGTATTTGCACAAGAAGCAGCTACTCACACTACAGCAGCGGCAGCAACAACTGGTAGCGATAAAGGCATGCTTGCAATCGGCGCAGCTCTTTGTATGGGTATCGCGGTTCTTGGTGGAACTTTAGGTCAAGGTAAAGCAGCAGCAGCAGCTCTTGAAGGTATCGCTCGTAATCCGGCAGCTCAAGATAAAATCTTCACTCCAATGTTGCTTTCATTAGCTCTTATCGAGTCTCTAGTTATCCTTGGATTCCTAGTAGCATTCGTAAAAATCGGTGGTTTGTTATAGTCTAATTTTCTTCACGGAAAATTAAATATAGTAAAATCGAAATGATTTTAAAGAGGAACCCGAGGGTTCCTCTTTTGTTTTAGTTCCAGTTGCAGTTGTTCCAAAAAGTGCCAGGTCCTAAAAATACCAAAAAGTAGATCCTGTCAGAACAACAACATTTAAAGTGCCAGGCTATTTAGACGTATTCGCCATTTTAACGTATGCAGATGATATTTTTGAATGCGCGCAGGTTTTTTTAGGACCTGGCACTTAAGAACCGTTATAAGTAGGGATTAACAACGGCTTCGACTTGCTTTCTGATTTTGTCTAAACCTTCTTGTGTGTCGGATTCGTAGCGCAGAACTAGCACGGGTTGAGTGTTTGAAGCTCGGCATAGGGCCCAGCCGTATGGGAATGATATGCGAATTCCGTCAGTAAGATTCACTTTGTAATCGCCGCCTTTAGAGAAGGCTTCTTTCATTTTTTCAACGATCATTACTTTTTTCTCTTCAGTTGTATCGATACGCATTTCTGGCGTGTTGAATGCAGGAGGCAAACCTTCTAACAATTGAGGCAATGTTTTGCCTGTCTTAGATAAGATTTCTACCAAGCGAACGGCTGCGTAGGGAGCATCGTCGTATCCGTAGTTACGATCTGCGAAGAATATGTGACCACTCATCTCGCCGCCGAACGGTGCTTTTTCAGATTTAACTTTTTCTTTGATCAAGCTATGGCCGGTTTTCCACATAATAGGAATGCCGCCGTGTTTAGCGATATCGTGGTAGAGTCTGTCGCTGCACTTTACATCGCCGATAATTTTTGCGCCTTTGTTTGCTTCCAAAATCGCGCGCGAGATTACGACCATGAGCTCATCACCGTAAAGCATGCGACCAGTGTGATCCACAACACCGATACGATCCGCATCACCGTCAAAACCAATTCCTGCTACGGCGCCTGTTTTTAAGACTTCGTTACGTAATTGGACAAGGTTTTTTTCTACCGTTGGATCTGGATGATGGTTAGGGAACGTTCCATCTGGTTTTTCAAATAGGATGATTGGATCAAGACCAACGGCGTTGAATAAACCGCGAACGACAGAACCACCAGCACCGTTACCGCAATCTAGTACTACGTTAACCGGTTTTAAATTTCCGAATTCATTTTTGTAACGCGCATAATACTGTGGAAAAATGTCGTAAGTAGATTCTACGCCTTTACCGGTGATGAAATCTTTTGCTTCGATAATGTGTCTTAGCTTTTGAATCTCTTCGCCAAAAATCGTTGTTTTTCCTAAAGAGATTTTGAAACCATTATACTCCGGAGGGTTATGCGAGCCTGTGATTTGAACGGCACCGTCAACACCTGGAACTTCGAATGTGGAAAAATAACAAACTGGTGTAGTTACCAATCCCAACTGTTTTACGTTTACACCTGACTCAAGAAAGCCCCTCGTTAGTGAAGCATTAATTTCTGCACATGATAAACGCGCATCGTGGCCCATAGTGATTGTTAGATTTTTTTTATTAGCCTTTTTACTTAAGTATGAGGCAAATGCCTTTCCAAGTAGGTAAGCAAAGTCTTTATCAAACTCGCCATTGTATACACCGCGGATGTCGTACTCTCTGAAAATTACATTTTTATACATAAATATATCTCCTAAATCGAATACAGGATGATAGAATTGTTAATTTTTAAGTTCAACGAGTTTTCAGCTAAATACCCAGAAATTAACGTTATTTCAAAAAATGTGGGGCAAAAAAGACTAATGTAGAAGTCGCACCGCGAGTAGCAGTGCCTCTTTCATAGAGTTGGGATTAGCTAGGTTTTTACCGAAGATCTCTTTTGCTGTCCCGTGGTCCACGCTGGTTCTAACGAACGGCAATCCTAGCGTTACGTGAACACCAGAGTCTTGGCCGTGAATAGCTTTAAATGGAATCAAACCCTGATCGTGATAAGGGCACAGGTAAACGCTGTATTTTTCCCAATTAGACTTCAAAAACGCAGCATCTGGTACGAGTGGCCCTTTGATACCTAATCTGTTTTTATCGAGATTAATTTGCTTTGAAAGATAATCTTCCTCGCCCGCAGAGATCATTCCTTTTTCACCAGCGTGTGGATTTACGCCTACCATAGCAACTGGTTTTTTTCTTTGTGGAAGGCTCCTGCGGAACGCGTGAGTGATATCAAAAACACCCTTCCAGTCGATGCGTTTAAGTTCTTTAGAAACGCGGCACAGAGGAACGTGCCCCGTAAGTAATACGACATTAAAATACTTTCCAACAAAACCCATATACAAAGATTTTGCTTTAGAAACATGCGCTAAAATTTCTGTATGCCCAACAAAAGAATAACCAGCGTCTTTAATCAGAGTTTTAGAAAGTGGTCCCGTCACAAGAGCTGTCGTCGAAGAATTGTCTAGGCAAATTTTGGCAAGATTTAAAATCCAATCGGCTGGCGAATCTGTCGCAACAACAAAATTAAGAACCGGCTTTCTAGATTTAGTGTCTAGATCCCACAAATCAAAATCAAGTGAGGTTGTCGTCACAACATTTAAAAAGAAGTGCTTTTTTAAAAGTTCAAAATACCTAGCTTGATATTTTTTAGTCACGAACAAAAAGATTCGATTGGATTTAAAAAAAATTGCGGGCAATTGGATAAGAGACTTTGCGGCCACCTCGAAGCCGACGCCATCAGCGTCGCCTGTAGTGACCAATAAGTTTTTTCTACTTAGTTTCATTTATCTTTAAATACGATTCGTCTTTTTTTGATTGAAGCCAAATTTTCAATTGGCGCTTGAAATTGCGCTCTACCAGCTGAGCCGTAATACCCGGCTTTTGCTTTTCAAAATTAGGATCTTTGATTGATTTCTGATCAAGTAATTTAAAGATATGAAAGCCTTGTTTAGTTTGAACGACAGAGGTGACATCACCGACATCAATTTTCTTAATGGCTTCTTCAATGTCTTTAGAGAACTCACCAGAACGGAAGGTCCCCAACAGTCCGCCCGCAGAGAAATCTGGATCTTCGCTGCTTTGTTCTGCCAATGTTTCAAACTTTTCACCACGCTTAAGCCGGTTGTATATTTCTTGTGCGCGAGCTAGGACGGACTCAGGCGTCGTTCCTTTTTTTACGCGAAATAAAATCTGGGCGATCTTAAATTCAGACGCTGCGCTTTTTGCATTGGGATTCTTTCGAAGATATTCAGAAAAAGCATCTTCTTCAGTGACACGAATTTTGGAAATGATTTCTTGCTCTAACAAGTTTTGGCGCTCGATACGATTTTTCAAAAAATCTTGGTAATCAGAAACATTCATGCCTTGAGCTTTGACAGCCGCTAAAACTTCATCGGCCGAAATGTTATTACGTTTTCCCATTTCTTTGATTTCCAGCTGTACGCGCTCCATTGTTACAGATAGATTTAAGCGTTTAACTTCAGAATCTAACAGGCGCTCGTTGATCAAATAATTTAATTGAGCCGAGCGATCTTTAGCTAAGGTATCCTGATCAGAATCGACTAACGATTCATCAATCATCCCAGATCCATGAATTTTGTTTTTCAAATTTTGAAAATCAGATTCTAAGATAATTTCTGAATTAACAATGGCAACGATGCGATCGACAAGCTCAGCTTTCGCAAAAAAAGCGATAGATAAAATCGCGGAAAATATTAGGAGACTAACGTTTCTCATTTTGACTGCCTCGTGTTTCAATTTTTAGACTAGATATCAACTCGATATCTTTAAAAACAGAACTACTGCGTAGCTCTTTGTCTATCCAAGAAACATAGGCCGATTTTTCTTTTAGTTCAATAATTCTTCGTTTGATTTTGGGCTTTTCTTCGTCCAGCGAAGGCACTCGCTCGGGCTCTTTTTTTGTGATTTTCATGACGTGGACGCCAAATGGTGACGTTATGATGTCCCCGACTTGATTGAGTTGCCATTTAAATATTGGCGCAAAAAAATCAACCGTATCCTTCTCAATCCAGCCAACTATACCGCCGGCAGCGGCCTCTGGAGCGATCGAATATTTCTTAGCAAGGACGTCAAAAGGCTGCTTTTTAAGTTCCGTCTTGATGTATTCCGCGCGGACCTGATCCTTTAGAACAATCTGTTGAACGAAGACACGTTCTTTCTTACGGAAGCTTTCCTTGTTTTCATTATAGTAAATACGAATTTCTTCATCAGAGGGACTCGCTACATTCTTGTTAATTTCAGCGGATACTTTTCTCTCTAACAGATTGAGTTTAAGGTTGGCTTGCCAATCAGCAAATGAAGTACTTTCTTCGGCTAACATACG
>NCGL01000049.1 GCA_002256935.1 Bdellovibrio sp. 28-41-41 | reverse complement strand
TGCAAAAACAGCCAGCTTGGTGGGAACGACAAATATCGTTCAGCACTATGCCGCTTGTACAGGCTTAGAATCAATATCGCAATTAACTCAAGCTGTGTACGAGGACAAGAGAAGTTCTATCGGAACTTATGGTGCTGTAACATCAATTACTGCTCCGTATTTAATGGCAGTTCATAGTATTGCAGGCGAAGTTTGCAACGATATCATTGATCAAGAGATCGCTAATGGTACTCGCATTTTTGCGGGATGGAATTTAGCATCGAATTCATTGCCGTCTGATTCTCAGTTGGCTAATGCGGCGGTTAATATGTCTTTGTCATGCTGGCAGGATTATGAAATTTCAGAAGAAGAGAAAAGCCTCGTCATTAGTTCCATCGTTTCATCGGTTGGATCTAGCGAAGCGGGTGCCTCGCGGAAAGCAGCAATTATGATGTGTACATCAATGCTGGCAAGTTTAAATGCGCTTCTGAACTAGTTAATTGGGGATAATTTTAAGTTTTATTAAATAATAAATTGGGGATGGATATGGAAAATAATAATAGTAATAATAATAAACCGAAACTGTACCACGGTCGACGACCGGTAACACGACGTGAATTCTTAGCATCAGGTGCGATTCCTATGATGTCTTATATGATTCCGTCAGCATTGATGACGACATTTGCAAAAGCAGGTATCGCTCAGGCGCAAGAACTTTGTAAAATAGGTGAGGCCTCTAAGTTTCCACCTATCGTAAACATCAACGCTAATGGCGGTTGGTGGGTTGCGGGTAACAACATCTTCTTAACAGAAGGTCGTGAGTTACTTCCATCATATGGAAGAAATGGTCTTGGTTCGGCAGCTAACTTAGTGAGCCAAATCGTTAAGACTGGTCACTTTAAAAATCAACCTCCGTTTTATAGCGGCTCGGGATTCTTGGCCGGTGTTCAATCAGGTTTGGTAAATGGCGCTGCTTCAGCAGCTTTGGCGAAAACTAATTTTGTTAGTATGCCTCTGCAAAGTCAGAATGATTCTGATACGAATAAATTAGCGCCGTTCTATTTACTGCAAAAAGCTGGTCTAAGCGGTAAAATTTTGCCTAACTTAGGTCGTACAGATAATGGTATCGGTGTAAGTAACGCTTCTGCATTTGGTATGTCACCAGCGCCGTTGATCGTTAACAACGTTGATAACATTGTAAATGCATTGGGAGTTGGTGACCGTTTGGCGCAATTGAACCAAGTGCAAAAAACTAATATGTTCAAAGCATCGCAAAATCTTTCATTTGCGCAAAGTAGAAAGTTAGCTAGCTTAACTGGTGGATCACTACTTGATCGATTGTTAGGTCAAGCCAATGCGGACAACACTAAACTGGTTGAAAACCCAGCGGGATTGGATCTTGATCCAATAATGAACGCAGCGTTTTCTGCTGTTTGGGGTTTGAATGCCAACACGACTAAAAACTCAGAAGATTATATTAATGCGTCGTTGATCTACAATGCGATCAATGGAAACTGCGGTGCCGTGGGTATCGAAGTTGGTGGTTGTGACTATCACGGTAGTACATTAGCTGCAACAATTATTAAGGATACCGAAATCGGAACATTGACTGGTAAGATTTTGCAATCATTCGCAGCGATGGGTTCTCCGGGGTTCATTATGATCAACACTGATGGTAGCGTGGGTGCACCTCCGTCAGATATTCCAGGTACAGATCCGACAGCTGACCGCGGTGATTCATCTGGTATTTACATGATGTACTACGATCCAACGGATGTTGTACAAGCTCCAGATTCGCAAGTGGGTCATATGAAAAGCGATCCAGAAGCAGAAGCTGCTGATGATAAATTTTTGGTTGGTGGTAACTCAGAAATCGCTACGGCGGCTGTGTTTGCCAACTTCTTAGCAGCATCTGGCAAGATGAACTTATGGAGTGCAATTCCAGAAACTAGTCGAACCTTCGATAGTCTTCAGCTGGAAAAAATCCTTAAGTTTCATGGCAAGGCCGGATAGGTCTGACCAAATGGAAGGTAAGGCCGGATAGGTCTGACCAAATGGAAGGTAAGGCCGGATAACGACATAGTATTCTAAAATTGAAAAAGTTTGAGTAGGTGGGGAAATCTACTCAAACTTTAAATGCCCGAGCTGATTAAGTGTGTTGACGTACGATGGGGGACTTGATGAAATTTAAAACAATAAAACGACTTGCCCTTATAGTTATGGCGGGAAGTTTTTTAACCGTTACATTTAATAACTGTGGCAAACCAAAATCGGAAGAGACGGTTGCAGCCGAGTCCTATGGGAAATTGAGTGATGAACCGTGTGAAGATCAGCTAATGAACTTCTACGCTCGCTCATACCAACCATTCTTAGTCACTAACTGCGCTTCATGTCACGCAACGGGCCCAGGCAAAGGACAATTCGCCCACAAAGATCCGATCACGTCTTACAAAGATTTCATGCAAATTGGTTATTCTAAAGTTTCATCTAATGCTATTAGTGATGGCCATAACTATCCCTACTCTGGTTCACATCACACGCAAGTAATTAATGATTTAAAAATCTCTTGGATTAAGGCTCTTTCAGAGAATGATTTGTGCCTAGGTGGTAATGGTGAAGTTCAGCAAGTTCAAACGATCAAAGAACGTGCGACATTCGCTCTGACTCCAAAACTGATCCCAGCAATGAATGATAACGAAGAAAAACGCGTGGAGTTTGATTTAAAAACAGATCTTTCGCAAATTAAAGATGCGCCAGTCCCAGAACTTTATGGTGCTAAAATTTCATTCATGATTCGAAAAGCAGTAAAAGGAACAGATAAAACGTATTCTATTCACTCGCCTCGTATTTATAGCAATACCGAAGATATTCGCGTTAAAGGTATTTTCACGAAAATCAACGGTCGCTATATTCAATACTCTACAAACTTTATTTTCGCAGACTCTAAAATACCTAAGGGTTCAACAGAGGCTTCTGTTAGTTCGTTAGTATCAACAGGTGCTTTGACGATTGCTGGTGCGATGTTCCCTGATGACACTATTAGTTTTGATTTTGAATTGTTAGAAAAAACAGTTATTCCACCTCCGCCTCCGCCAGTGTACTTATCATTCACTGGAACAAAAGCATTTTTGGCCCCTGCTGGTGGCAGCATCGATCCGGTGGCTCCAGCTAACCAAGTTACTTTCAGCGTTAGTTTGGATCAGGCGTCTACGGAAGTCGTAACATTTACTTACTCTATAGATTCAACAGCGATTTGTAACGGCGGCATCGTAAGCGCTACCTGCTTACCTGATGTTTATGCGCTATTATGTCCCGGTGGTAATTGTCCGAATGTGAACTCGGCAAAAGTAGGCTTGGCTCGATCGGTTGTTGGGTCTAGCTTTAATCGATTCGATTGGGATTATAAATTGAATGCGAACTCTTTTAGTTTTGAGCCGGGTGAAACGACAAAATCGTTCACAATTAGCACTTCAAAAGACATTCGTGCTGAAGAGAATAAAGTCCTAACAATCAAACTAGAGGCCGGAATTGGCAGTATTCAGGTTGTTGCGGCTAACTCTGTAGCTCGAATTGCGTATAATAAAATTATGAATCCAGTTCCTCCAAATGGTCAGATGACGTACACGAAATTGATGAACGGCGGCACTTTGGACAAAACATGTACTGAGTGCCATAACTCAACTAAACGTGACGGTGGTTATGATATTCGTGATTACGAATTAATGATTTCAAGCAATAAGCAAATCCTAGTTCCTGGTCAGGATAAAATTGTTTACGATTCGAATTTCAACAAGATCGTAACAGCTGTGAGCTTGATGTATCGTCGTACATTACCACAATTTACGCCTGAGTCGTTATTAATGCCGCGTCTTAAAACATTGACGCCATCAGAATACAACGACTTAGAGAACTGGTTAGCTAACGGCGCAAAAAACAACTAGGCTTTTAAAGATATTCATGTTGAAGGGAAAGCGTATGGATTTAGGTAAGATTTTTACAAGAAAAAGAAAGTTTCTAGCAGCAATGTTGGCTTCATGCCTATTGCTAGTTGTTTCTTTCCAAAACTGTTCGGCTGTTGGATCGGCAAGCAGTTCTGAATCTAGTAGTAAGTTATCTGCAGAGAATGATATCTTGGGCGCGCAAGCCTTAGAGGTTTTAAGTTCTAAATGTTTAACATGTCATAACCCGGATAAACCAGAAGGCGGTATCTCGGATATCACAGATTTGAATTTCCTATTGTATTACCGCCTAGTAATCCCTGGTCAGCCAGAGATTTCTGATATCATCCGCGTAATCAAAGATGGTAGCATGCCTCCGGGTGGTGGCGTTTCTACCAGTGATTTATCAGCATTGAATAAATGGATTCTTGAGGGCTTGATAGATGATAGCGGTAACGTCGCTATTCCAGATGGCTCAGCGACTCTAGAGGCTAAATATAGCAGTATCAAGACTCGTATTATCAATACGAAATGTTTGGGCTGTCACAGTGGCGCCACTCTGTCAGGTGGTGTTGACTTGTCGACCTACGCAAGTACAGTAGCCAATAATATTGCAATTGCAGGAAACCCAAATGGTTCGCGCTTTGTTACCTCGCTTCTAAGACCGGGGAATGATTTTATGCCAAGAAATGGTGCTCGTCTTCCAACAGCCGACATCGATATCGTTAAAGCATGGATCCAGGCGGGTGCTTTGAATAACTAGTTTTTAGTCTAATCTGAACCACGAGGTTGTCATTTCTGAATGGCAAGCTCGTGATTTGAAGCCATAATAAATTATGGCCACCATCGACCCAAACCTGTTTTCTCTTTTAAAATTTCCAAAAAATGAAAGCGAAGTTTATTTTACCGGTGACCTGCCATGGCTGTTCAAAGATGTTGAGTACTACAAGACCTATTGGTTGAATAAAAAAAACGAATTTCTAAACTTTCATAAAGTAAACCAAGCCAATATCGAATCAGAACTTAAGCACGGAAAAAATCTGGGATCGGCTACGCGTACGCGTCTAGAAGTTTTAAAAAAAGCTCACGAATCTAACTATCTAACATTAGCTCAAATACTGAAAAGTCTGGATGTAGCGGCCGCTCCATCATTTGATGTTGCGGTACCATCACATCAATCATTGCATCTGTATCGCAAAAATCTATTTCGCGACTGGGGCTGGGTAACAAATGAAAATCAACACGCTGTGGATTTGATCACCGAGGTCGTGGGTGCTAACTGGAAACCAAATCGTACGTGCGTTTTAGGCACTGGGGCTAGTCGTTTAGCTATGGATCTGCATAAGGAGTTTCATTTGCCTATGACAGTGGCTGTTGATTTTAATCCGCTATTGCTGCTTGTGGCGAATGAAATGTTAAAGGGCGCCAGTATTAAGCTTTGGGATTTTAACACCGCTCCAGTCGAACTGGATAGCGTGGTGAAGGAATTCGAGCTGAAGTCAAACCTTGGAAACTTATCTGGATTTTATTTGGTCTGTGGCGATGTGACTGAACTTCCGTTTAAAGATCATCAGTTTAATGCGATAGTGACACCATGGTTGATCGACATACTGCCGTTTAGTTTTAAGTTGCTCGCACAGCGAGTGAATCAGCTTTTAGAAATCGGTGGTTCGTGGGTTAACTTTGGACCTTTGGGTTTTTCTCATCGAGATGAATCCATGAACTTAACTCGACCAGAAATTGCTGAGCAATGGAAAGAGTGCGGCTTTGAATTTGAGAGCGAAAAAGTCTCTGCCATCAGGTATTTAAGTTCCGATAGTGAAGTGAATTCTAGAAATGAAACTGTCTATTTGTTTAAAATTAAAAAAGTAAAAAACGTCCCTGTTGAGCCCTTTGAATATTTACCGAATTGGTTATTAAATTCAAATAAACCCATTGCGGTCTCTGATGAATTGCAACGACATAAGCAATTGATTCGATTTCAGGCGGACTTATTTCATTCTATAGACGGCAAGGTGAGTCTGAGCCAAATTGCTCAGTTATTTGCTCAGCATTATAAAATGCCTGCAGATACGGCTCTAGCGATGGCTACGAATGTATTACGACAGTTTGAAGAGTCGATTAAACGAAAGTGAGTTTTGGTAGAACATTTAGCCAAACCAAGGTCGAATCGCATGTTGCCTCATTTAGAGATTTGCTTGACGCTAAAAATAGATATACAATTAAGTAGATGGTAAGACAGATACGTTTGTTCATTCTATTTTTTTCAATTTCGGGTGCTGTGTTCGGCCTAGTCAGCTGCGGTAAAGTGAAAAACTCAAGTAGCTCTGACGGTGGGTCTGTTGTTGGCACAGCCGAATTCGTCTCGGCTCGTGACATCATTGGAACCAAATGCCTAAGCTGCCATTCCACATGGTCCGCATACTCATCAGATGATTTCGTGAAAAAAGGTTTGGTTTTTAAAGGTTCTCCTGCGAATTCGACTCTCTACACACGCATTCGTGGAAATGACTTAGGGGTTGCGGGTGATATGCCGACAGGACAACCTAATTTGTCGTTGGCTGAAATCAAAGAAATCAAAGCTTGGATTAACTCTCTATAGGGTAACACCGGGGAAATGAGCAGCCTAAAGTTTTACTTCTTTTTTCCTTTACCCATTCCAGATCCAGGACCTGTATTTTCTAGAACCTGTAGGCATTCTTTAGAAATTTCAGTTTTTTTGGTTTCAAGACAAGTTCTTACTTCCCTTGCGACATGCTGTTTGTCAGCACAAAATTTTTCGATATCTGTCTTGCAGACGGTTGCGACAGGGCCATCACCCTTGGCGTAAGAGGCAAGAGATATAAAGACAGAAACTAATACAATGATACTATTTTTCATAAGTACCTCCTTTTTCTTATCTTCTTTCTACTCCTTTTAAAAAATAGTGGGTAAAGGAATTTTTATTTTAAAGGGTGAGTCAATTATTAGAAAGTTTCTTCTGTTTTGCCTTTTAGCGACTGTATTGATCACGCAGGTGCTTAGCGCATTTTAGCTGCTCACAATCATGATAAAAAATTACAGAGTTTTGATAGGCGCGAAAATTTTCAAGCATGGAAAATGCCCCAGTAAAACCGCTACCGGAGTCAGGACCTGCCTGACTGTTGACAGCGTGCCCGTCTGACCGGCGCTCGGAAAGGTAATCCTTATTGGGTTAAAGCTAGTGGATCGAAACTTACGCTGGATCGGCGGCGAGGGTGATTCAAGGTGAAGGCCCATTGTGGACGACTAAACTTAGTTATCGCGAAGACACTTATAAGCGTGAAAAAGTAAATTCCCATATGTTATCGGTGGAGCTGCTAGTTGGAAAATGGAATCGGCACAGGATTTCATTTTGATCGTCGATCACAGGCTTTATTGAATACTGTGCATTCTCGGCCGATTGAAAGTTCAAGTAAAAACGTATGCTTAAGTTTTTACTAATTCAATGTGTAGGTCAGGCCCAACATCCAAGCTAAAGCATAACTACGCAGGTGAGTTCCAAACGACTGAACTAATTCATAGCGATAGTTTAATCTCCAGCGTGTGTCTAGGTAATAGAAGTAATGAGGATTGGTTTGTGGAACAACGACGTAATTTTCTTCCTCTGGCCATTTTGTAGATTTCGATTGAGCTAAAAATCCCAAACCTAAATCGATTCGATTGTTTGCGCGCCAGAACAATCGACCGCCGCCGCGAAATCCCGTCCAAACAATACGACGTTCGTAATAGTCTCCCGAATCTTTAGTTCCCGCTTGAGCATTGCCGGTTACGGCGCCCACGTTCAGTGCATAACCCCAGCGCTCACGATAAACAGTGAAGTCATAGTTGAATGATATACCAAAGTAATGGGTGTTGCCTTCAACTAAGCCTTTAGTCGCAAGGTTTGTAAGCTTCATCGTTTCATACCAAGTTGTGTAATCGACAGTAAAACCGTGACGGTTTTTAAATCTCCCTGTCGGGTCACCAATGATATCGCCGGAGTTTTGTCCATCTGCAGAGCTAGTCGTTTCTGCTTTGGAAGGGGGTGGCTGAGGCGTCGGACGAATCGACGGAGCAGTCACTGGGCGCTGAGCTGGTGCTGGTGCTGGTGTTGATGGAAGAGGCGCTGGCGTCGGGACTGGAATCCTTGTCGCGGTCGGTGTCGGCGCTGGTTTTTTAGTTATCGGAGCTACTTTTGTCGGCAGAGGCTTGCGTGCCACCGGTGCCGCTTGGCGAGGTGCTGACTGGGTAACTGGTCGTTTTGGGGGAGCGACTTGGCGCGCCGGCGCTGCGGGTTTAGCCACTGGTTTCTGTACTGGTTTTTTAGCTGGAAGCTGAGCTGGTTGCTGTTTCGGCGGTGGTTGTTTTGGTTTCGTTGGTGGCGCTAAATCGATATCAATAAATTGCTGAGCTATGGAGGATTGCGGCCATCCCAAGGACACGCTCATAACAATAATTAAGAAAACAAATTTAAAATCCATCACTCTATCCTATAATGAGAAATGCAGTTGTGTTTGAATCGTCCAAGAATCACCCACTACCGATTCATCTGATAAATCACGGCCATTCACTACGGTAAAACGAAACTCAGTTTTTAGATAAGGAAACGCTAATAAACCAAACGTCCATTTCAGGTTGTCTGGCGATTTTGTAGATAATGTCTGATTGTAATATTCAATTTGCGACAAGAAAAAATAACCACGTTTAATCAAGGCCATGCTTTGCGCAAGCCCATAGCCGCCAGTTTTACCTGAACCACTTTTTGGTTTATTCATGATCAAGCCAGCTTCAGTTAATAAGCTATTTCCTTTGCCGTAACCATATTTACTGTGGACCGCCATGCGTGTCCAATTCACGTAGTTATTTTCAGACATCATGAATGATCCACCCAGGCGGAAATACTGGTGCATGTCTCGCTCGGCCATGAATGAGAAACCTTTTTGGCGCTGATCCGAATTTTGCGCTAAATTTCCAATGAAGATATGCGGAGTAAATTCCCATGGATCTTTGCGGTATATCGCCATCACACCGTAGGTCTGATCGTTCTGTGCAACGCCGACTTTGGCGCGTGAGTAGGCCGTGTGATCGACAATACGAATGCCATACGCTTTGTCCATCAAGCCGGCAAACCAAGTTAAGTTATCGTTTTTCATCCAGCGAAAATAATGTTCGCGCGATAAAAACTCAGTCGGTTTGTTGGGATCATTTTTTAAATTGGCAGGAACCGGGTAGTAACCATAGCTCATGACCATAGCGTACTTCTGATCTTGATCGAACAGCAATGCAAGGCTTGCGTCGGCTTGCATGTGAATCAGTTTTTTCATTGTCTGCTCGCTACCAGGATTCGACTGGAACCATAAACCGCGATATTTAAACCCTGGTCGGAACCACCATGGGAGTGGTTTTTTGCCTAAGAAACCACTGCTTTGAGACAGCTCATCATCTGTGGTTCTAGGATCCATGTAGCCTTTAGACACTATCTCTGAAGCGAAAACCCCGCGACCGTAGTCAGTCAATGGGCCGTTACCGTGACCGTTGTAATGGCAAAGCATGCAGGAACTGTAGCCGTAACCAATAAAGTCTGGGTATGCCGATGCAAGTCTGCTGAAAGACGTAGATAAAATGAAAAAAAACAGAATTCCGGATAGGCGCATAGGCAAATGATTCTTTAAACCTAGACTAAAATCAAGAAATAGTTACGGAAAATTTACGATCAAGGTCTTGAATTGGGGTTTTGCCTGTCTGGACCTCAAGATTTCTTCGGAATCGATCGATGAGGCCAATGAATCGATACGCTTAATTGCGAAGAGGTATCTATGTCTTTCAACTACGACAAGCACAAAAATCATCAGGATGACGGCCATTTTTGGACGTCCTACTCTGACTTATTCTTGGGTCTTTCTACGATTTTCCTTCTGTTGTACGTGACTTCTTCTTTGAAGACCAACACATCGGGAATGAAGCAAGAAATGGAAAAGCAAAAGCTAACCATGGAAGTGCAAGATCTGAAGAATCAGTTAAAAATGTATGACTCTATTAAAAAAGAGTATCTTAAAAAAGAGGCATCTCAGACAGAGGCGGATCAATACGCTGAGTTAATGGACAAATTAACTTTGCTTAAAGAAGAAGCAAAAGATGAGAAAGATCGTTTAAGACAAGCGGCTAATGACAATCAAAAGAAAGAAGAAGCTCTTAATCAGTATCAACAAATGGTTCGTAATATTGTTAACGCCAACGTTCTATCGAAAACTAAGATCAAAAAGCGTGATGATATCATCGACGAACAAGACGACACAATCGTTTCTCAAGAAGAGCAAATTTCTTCTTTGAATCAAGAAGTCGACAACAAGAAAAAGTTAATCTCTGAAAACGAGATGAAAATTGCTAAAGCGCAAGAACAACTGGACGACAAATTGTCTCAGTTAAAAGAGGCTTTGAAAAACAAAGAGATCTCAAAAAAAGCGTATGAACAAAAAATGGCAGCCATCCAAAATGATAGCCAAGGTAAAATTGATAAGTTGAATGAGCAAATTGCGGATAGCGAGAAAGATCTGAAAACGTCACAAGCGCGATTAGGTCAATTATCAAATGACTTAGCAAAAACACAAACCGATCTGAATGTTAAAAACATGGAAGTCGGCGATCTTAAAAATAAATTGGGATCAGTAGAAAGCGAGTACGCTAAGAAAATGGAAGACATGAAAGGCCAATTCGAAGCGGACAAAGCTCGTGATAAAGCCAATCTTGAAAACGAACTTCGTGGCGCAAGAATGAGTGCGGCGGAAAAAGCTAAACGATTGGGCGAATTTGAGGCCTCTGCAAAAGCAAAAGAAAAAGAATTGGGTGATAAACTGGCTGGTATGGCTAAAGACCTAGGTAATAAAGAAAAAGAACTTAAAACAGCCATGGCAGAGCGTGATTTGCGCAAAGACGTAGCGAACGAAATCAAAAAAGGTTTCGAAAAAGCGGGTGTAAAAGCCGACATCGATTTGCAAACGGGTGAAGTTATGCTTGATTTCGGGGACGCGTATTTCGAAACGGATTCAGCTAAGCTGAATGGCGATATGAAATCGATCTTAGAGAAAGCAATGCCGGTGTATGCGAAATCATTATTTGGAAATGACAAAGTTAAAGATAAAATCTCGGCAGTTGAGATCGTGGGTTTTGCGTCACCAACATTTGGTGGTAAGTTCGTGGATCCAAAATCGAGTGCTAAGAAAGACAAAGAAGCTCTGAAATACAATATGGATTTAAGTTATAAGCGTGCGAAATCGATCTTCAGTCATATCTTAGATGATAAAACTATGGAGTTTGATCACCAGAAAGATATGTATCCGGTAATGAAAGTATCGGGACGATCGTTCTTGGAAGTTATGAAGGTTAAAGATGTCAAGCCAGGCACAGATTTCTGTAAGGCCAACGATTGTAAGAAATCTCAGCGGGTCGTGATACGTTTTAGTATGGATGGAAAAAAATAATTAAAGGAGATGGATATGGGATCAAAAACTTTAGCAGAATATTTTATTCTCAGCTTACCTTACTTCATGGGCGCCATTTTTATGGTGGGTGCGTTCTTACGCTTCATGATTTGGTACACTGTAAAACGGCATGAATGGTTTGCTCGTGAGTTCGAAAAACGAGTGGCTCAATATATGGAGTCGCAAACTCCAGGAGTATCCTCTAAGCAATCATTTTATGTATTGTCTAAGAAGATTCTAGAGAGAACATATTATGAAGCCTTCGAAGTTCGTGATCGCATGATGCGCCGTAACCGTGATAAAGTTATGCGCTGGTCAGATCGTATCTGGTTAGTAAAACAAGGTTGTGCTTGGTTAGTTAAAGACATTTTAAAACAATTAAAGTTTTTAAAATGGACAAATGACACTCCAAAATTGTTGCACATCACGCGCGCCACGTTTCATCATAACCCATGCTTCAACCGTGTCTTTGGTGTTTTCCCAATCTCTGGTTTGAATGACATCGTTTCAATTCTTCCTGGCTTGTTCGTTGTTGCGGGTATCTTGGGAACATTTATAAATCTCGTTTGCGATGAAATCCTCTATTTTTGGTATCGCGTTCTCTTTAGCATTAAACATGATCAACACGACGTTTTCTCCTGATCGCGTGTTTGTATCCATGGTTGATCGTTTCGAAAGCTCACTCGATTTAATTTGGTACCGTGCAGATAATAATGATTATCCATCAAATGAGAAACCGTTTGATGAACATAAAGATCCACAAGAGGCATTGGCGGAAGAGTCTATTAATTTAGAGATCGCTAAAGCAGCTCGTAGTCGAGAACTGGATGAATTGAAAAAAACGAAAGCGTCATAATACGTGGTTTCGCCGACGGCGAAGACATGAGCTTTTGTAGTGACCCCTATCGCGATGGGGGTCAGATAGAAAAGCTTCATAAGGGAATAAAATGGCCAAGAATATACAGGTGTTTATAGTGACAATACAGCAGGGGGAGGACGTCGACTACAAAATAGTCGACGATAGCTCGTTTACGGTAGGTCGCTCACTGGATGCAACTATTGCGTTTGGGGATCCTGATATCAGTCGTATCCATCTGATCGTAACCCTAAAGCATGATCGTATCTGGATTGAAGACCAAGGGTCTGCGAATGGTACTTTTGTAAATGAACAAAAAATTCCAGCTCAAAAAACGGTGAGTGTGGAGCCAGGTGATAAAGTTAAAGTAGGTAAATCTGATATTTATCTATCGTTCAATCTATTGGAAAAATGCTTTAAAAAAGAAGAGATCGTAAGAAGTCAGCTGCCTAAAAATGAAAAAGAAGGGTTGCTACGTCTGATTCAAGGGGCTCATGCTGAAGCACAAAAAATTGTAAAATTAGCACAAGATAGCCACGACAAATTAGTTAAAATTGCTGAAAACAAATCGGCGGGTATCGAGAATGCTACGCTCCTAAAACAAGACGAGATCTTGCAAAATGCCTCTATGCAATCATCGCAAATCCTTCAAGATGCGAAACGCAAAGGCGTTGGCGTAATCAACGAAGCACAAGAAGACGCGCAAAAGAAAGTTCAAGACATTTACGAGAAAGCCAACGGTTGCAAAAAAGAAGCCGATGATTATTACAAAAATAAAATCGAAGAGGCGCAAGGCGATGCCGAACGCGTTCTTAAGGAAAACGAAAACTTATCCAACAAAATTGTTGAAGAAGCGCGCGAAAAAGTTACAGTTATGCGTGAGTTCGCACAGCGTGAGTTAGATCAGTTTAAAAACAAATCTTTATTAGAGATCGAAGAGCTTAAGAAAACCATCTTAAACGACGCTGAAAAAGAAAAAGAGCTTTTATTGCAACGTACTGAACGTGAGGCTCAGAAGAAGGTTCAATCTTTAATCAAAGAAACTGAAGAAAATAATAAACTTGAACATGATAAAATGATCCTTAACGCTAAGACCGAGATCGATCAAATTAAGAAAGAATCAGCTCACGATATCGATCGTTTAAAAGACACTATTTCAACATTGCAGATCGATGTGAAGAAATTCACTAGTGAAGTGAGAGATCTCGAAGAAGAAAAGAAATTTTTGATGCTTCGTTATGAAAAAGAAGAAATTGAACGTCGTAAGGCATTTGAAGATGAATTGAAATCTAAAGATGAGACGCTTGAAAAACAGTTAACTGAAAAACGTATTGATTTTGAAGACAGACTTAAAAAACGTCAAGAATTGGCAGAGAAAGATATTTCTGCGCGCTATATGGATTTAGAAGTTGAAGAAGAGCGCAAAAATAAAGAATTAGAAGTATTTCATAGCAGTTTGAAGAAGAAAGAAGATGAGTTTTGGTCTAAACTTAAAACGGATCGAGAATTCAAGCTTAAAGAGCTTGACGAGCGTGAAAAGAATTTGGCTGATTATGAATCTAAGATCAAAAAAGATACAAATGACTGGGTTCTTGATACTCGTGCTAAATATGAAAAAGAATGGAACGAGCGTGAAGCTGCAGTTAAGAAAGTTGAAAAAGACAAAAACGAAGAATTGGCTGTATTTGAAAAGGTCACTAAAGAGCGAACGTTGGCTTGGGAGTCTGACTTAAGATCTAAGACTACAGCTTGGGATGCAGACCTACGATCTAAGACAAATTCATGGGAAGTTGAAACGCGCACTAAAAATGAAAAAGAATGGAATGCGCGAGAACTTGAGCTTAGAAATTTAGAATCTCAAAAACGTGTTGAGTTGCAAAAATGGATTGAATCCGAGCAGGCAAAACGTGAAGGTGATTGGAAAGACCGCGAAGTTAAGTTGGCTAATGCCGAGTCAGTTAAAGAAAAAGAACTGGATGCATGGGCTAAAGAAAAGCAAAATGAATTTTTCACCAAAAATAAAAACTTGGTGGAAGAGAACGGCTTGCTTGAAACTCGAATTGCTGAATTAAAAACTGTTTTTGGTAAGCTACAAAGCGATCATGAAATATTGAGAGCTGAGAATGAGAAAACAAAAACAGATACCCAAATGTTCTCGTCTCAGCTGGTAGATCTGAAAAAAGAAGTCAGTTTGTTGATTCAAAATCGTGATCAATTGGTGGCAGACTCAAAAGGTTACGAAAAACGCGTAGGCGAAATGAAGTTTGAAATCGATAATCACGCTAACAAATTAGACGGTTTGAAGAAAGAATTTGAAGGTCAAAAAGCGCAGCATAGATCTCAAATAGAGATGGAAAAAACGCAGATGACCAAAAATATGTATGATCAAGTGAATCAGTTAAAACTGCTAGAGCTTGAAAAGATGAAGGGTGTGAAAGAGAACCTATTGTCTGAATTGCATAAAACAAAAGAACGGTTATCGAAAGAGATCCACAATCAGGTTGAAAAAGCTTTGGTTGGCAGTATCCCCGTAGAGAAACTCAATGCACTATCTAATGTAGTGTTGGCTAAAATCCAATCGACATTAGAGGAGCAAACGGCTCATATTGCTCTTGATACAAGCGATGAATCAAGCCAATTAACGACCGATACGAAAACGGTGCTTAAGAAACAAAAACGCGAACGTTCCCAGCAAATGGTTATGGGTTTTGTGATAGGGGCCATCAGTATTGGTATCTTGCAAGCGGGATACTTTAAGGTCAGCAACAACTTGAACCCAGTTAAAGATTTGATTGCGGAACAAGCGGCTGAAGCGAAAAAGGATCTGGATGCTAAAAAGTTCAATCCTAAGCGCGAACCTGAAGTTAAAGATTCCTATGTAGATTTAGTGCTCTACACAGATCAATTCTACGAAATGTATCTTAGCCCAGATTTTAACGAACGTTTCGGTAAAGCGACCATGGAGTATTTGCTGCGCACTTGGAGAATCGAAGAAGAAAAGTCGATCCAGGTTGTAGCGATGTCTAAAACATTGGTAAAAACGCTTCACGAAAAGAAAGATTCCATCAGAACCGATTTCTTAGAACAAGGGATGACAAAGCTAAAAGAAACTGAGTCTGAAACAGAATCAAAAATCGTAGAAATTTTGGGTTCGCAAGTAAAGTATGAATCGTATAGAAAGTTTGAACGCAAGTACTTCCGCGACGAACTAGAAAAATTCTATTTATCCAGAAATGCGGCGCCAGCTGAGGGGCATACGGAACAGAGCTCTGAGGTTAAGTAGGATTCAGGGTTAGGGACGGCGGCAGGTGAGTGTGAAACTGGCGACGTTGTAATGTGTACGCCGCGAGTTAAAAAATGAAATGATCAATCGAACTGCGACTCGCAAATAGAGCCGCAGTTTTCATTTTAGGGGTACCAGAAGTTCCACGCGGAACTACAAACAAAGCTCAACAATATTTCGCCTTATTGACTTTGGACGGTAGAATTATTATATTGCCCGCAATGCAACTTCAATTTTTACCTCAAAAAGATTTACGCACAATTAAAGCAGCCAGCCACGGCGGAGTGAATTTAAAGAAACGTCGCAAAGTTGCACGTCCACTTATTCCGGGGTGCGTGACTCATGTGGTATTTAAATCTTCAAAAGCTAAGGGAAAATTATCGTTTTACACTCACAAACAAACGGTTAATAAACTTTTAAAAGAGAAATCTAAAAAGTTCTTCATCGAGATTTTAGATTGGGTGAATATGGGAAACCATTTGCATCTTAAAGTCAGATTTAAAGATAAAAAACGCTTCGGTCAGTTCTTAAAATCATTCGCGGCCATGTTAGCAAGATCCATCACTCAAGCTAAAAAAGGAAATCCGTTTGGAAGATTCTGGGATGGATTGGTTTATACACGCGTATTGCTATCAAAAATCGAAGAGCTTGGATTGAAAGGCTACTTCGAAGGTAATCATCGACAACGAGAGCTTGGTTATCAGCAGCGAGAAGAATATTTAAAAAGGTTTAATCAGTTTATCTATCGACTCAAGCAAACCAAAGCTCGCGCGGGTCCATTAAGTATTGCTTAATTGGGTTTTTGTGTTTTTGAAGTTTTGCCATGGGAGTATCTTGTGTTCTTAGTCGAAACGTAAGCCTGTTGTATGTTAGAAGCGCCAGCCATCCTAGCTCCACTCAAAATAAAAAAAAGACCAGCCTTAGCCAGTCTTTCATTCTCAAGTATAAATCTCGAAGAATTAGAAGTTCAAACCAATGATTAGCAGGAGATCCATTAAATCCCCGTTGATTTTGTTTTCCATCAATTCATTCGTTGTGCCGTTGTATAAGAAGTCTTTGTTTTCGTCGGCGAAGTTGATGTAATGGTAGGTGGCTTGGAAGCCTAGAAAGGCTTTCCTGCGCATTAATGGGATCTCTACGCCTATGCCTACATCGGCGCCCATTACGTTTTCACGGGATTGGGTGCTGAGCTCTGAAATCGCTACAGTTCTATACCACTGCGAAAATCCACCCAGGATGTAGGGGTTGATATCAGCTAGGCCTTTTGTCACGTTTTGTGTGTTCATGAAGTACTTGATGTTGAAATTGATCGACGTGAACGACACATTTCCCGAATAGTTATTGATCGCATTTCCGGATTGAGTCGAGAACTTCAGTGGGCTGTCGCCGGTCATGATACCAACACCTAAGGCCGTTTTTAAATCAAAGAAATAACTAATCTGGATTCCGAAGTTAGGGCCAGAGCCATAGGCCTTGGCCATACCTTCAGTGAACTGACGTGGGCCAGTGGCTAAACCTAAGGTTAGTAAGCGTCCGTTGCGGAAAAAGTTTACGTCAGCTTCTTCGTCTGAATCTTGATCGAATTCAGAGTAGTCAGAAAATGGGTCAAAAGCATCCGATGACTCTGATTGAGCGTGCACTCGGCCGGACACCAAAGATAATAGTAAAAATAAATAGATAAATAGTGGTTTCACTCTGCCCCCGTCCCTATATTATGGCTCAGTGGAAGTCCCAAATCAATTCGAATTAATTTTAACGTAGTATCGACTCAACAGATTCTCAAAATGAGATTTTCATTCCGATTTGCTTTTCTCTGGGTAGATAACTTTTAAACAGCTGACTGAACGTTTACCAATGGAGTGAACATCGTTGTCACGAAAGCGTTTTGCGAATTTTCAGCTTGACGATTTTACAGTGAGGGGAAAGTTTGCAAGGTCTAGTGTCAAGTTTAAAACACACTAGCCGACACGGTAGGGGTATAGAAAAAATCGGGGGAAATATGGTTACGATGAAACGATGTTTTAGCATTGTGTTTTGCGCTTTGTTTTTACTGCAAACATCGGCATTTGCAGGAGCAGAGAAAACCGATAATTTTGATGTATCGGTCTACAAAAAGTATAAATTTTCTGATCTATTTTTGACAGAGAATGAAATAAGTAAACTAAATGATGAAGAGCGCACTGCCTATATGGTTTCAATTATACATTTGGCTGAAGTGATAGAAATATCACAAAATTTCTCAGTTGGCTTGCACGACAGAGATGGTGTTTCTAGTACCGATTCCGCAAAGGTTGAAGAGTTTGCTTCGAACTCGTCAGCACCGAAAATTCAAGTCCCTGAAAAGTTAAAAGCGTTAAGTCTGATATTCTCTGGAAACGACGCTCAAGCGTTAATTGGTATGGCCGCGCGACTGTTTTGGTCCTCAAAATCATCAATAAAAGCACTTTTTACTGACGGAAAAGCCGTTACTTCTAAGCTTTCTGTATCAGAACTAAGCTGGTTAGAAAAAAAGGCAGTGACTAATGCGGCACAGTTAGAAGTTAAAGCAGCTAAAGACGGTAAGGCCGCAATTGCAGCCGTGAAAAGTACCAATAAGGAAATTGGAATTCCGAGAAAAGCAATTGATGCTGAAGTGAAAAGAATTAAAAATTCAAAACCTTTAGAAGCTGTTTCTAATAAACTGGTCGAAAACGAAGCTAAGTACGCGAAGCTTGCCGACGACTTAGCTGCTGCTAAAAAAATGCCTAAGCCAGATCAGAAAAAAATTGCTGCCATGGAGAAACAACTAAAGACTCTGGCGACTCAACAGGGAAAAGATTATGAGAAATTTGCTAAATTGGGAGGGAGTCGCGTTGAGCTGAACAGACTTACCACTGAGAAAAGTTACAGAACAGGACAAAAAGCATTCGCTGTTGCCGGTGCTGGTGTGTTAGGCTACGAAATTGGTGGAATTGGCCGCGATATTTATAATTCGACAGGTATCGGAGAAAGCGTTCGCGCTGGTGTTGAAAAAGTTAAAAGTAATCGTAAAACAAAACACAAAGCTATAAATGGTGAGATCGTTGGTGAGGAAGTTACTGACGGAATCAAAAAAGAAGAGGGATACGGTTGTTTATTCGGCGGGTACCCGTCAAAATTAGTTAATTTTAGTGGTGAAATCAGATGTACAGAGCCAAAAGAATTGTCGTCTACAACGTCATGTTCTAAAGCTGGAAAATTTAAATGTAACAATTATGGTTTAACGGAAGATGGGAAAGGTCTTGATAAAGAGCTTTGTATTAACAAAGGACCTTTAGATTCCTTAACCCTTCGTTGTAGTGTTAAGCTTGCTGAAGTTCATGATACATATGCTGGTAAGTTAACTCAAAACTCTGAAGAATGGATGGCGTATCAAAACAAAGTAAAAGAGATCGTTGAAAAGATGGAAGCAACTCCGTTCATGCAGGATTCCGAGGGACGAGTGAGGACTATCTTGAGTTACTGTCAAACAACGAACGATATTCAAAAAACTGAATGTGAAGCGGTAACTACGCTGTTAAAACATTTGGGTGGCAATGGTCATTTTCAAGCAAGCCAAGTTAGACAGGCCGCAGAAGCGCAAAGAACCATCGATGCGCAAGCTGGAGAGGTTCCGGCAGTGGATACTGGTAGTGGTGTGCCAACTCAACCGGCACCAAGCGTTCCACCCAAAGAAGTGAATGCGACCAAATAAGTAGCTAAATATATTAAACAATAAAAAGCTTTCTAGAAATAGAAAGCTTTTTTCATTTCAGGCTATTGATTACTATTCCCAAAAGAAAAATCCACAGATTGTCCCGGAGTTTGATCAGCATTGCGAGTAGGTTCACCATCACGATTAGCTGCGCGTGATTTATCCAGTTCATTTTGTTTTAAACAGTTTTCAAAACCAGAGTCCGTAGGTAAATACTGAACACCAGTCGCGGCTCGGCATTTAACTGTAGCGGATGTATTGGATTTGATCGGTTTATTCACTTCTCCAAACGGCTTAAGGTCGATTTTTGTGAAGCCGTCTTTAGCTACGCCATGGGTAGTAGCTGCGGGAGAGGCTTCGCCGTCAGCTACCGTTTCGTCGATTTTAGTCTCAACTTCAGTTTTTTGCGCTGGAGTTGGAGCAGGCGCTTGTGTCGGTTTAGTGATAGTCGTTAAATCTAGTTTTCTCTTTTCTGTTTTAGCTAAAGCGCAAATAGCCACAATGAATACAAGTGTGGTTGTAATAAGAAACTTCATAAAACTCCTTCGTAATTCAACAACACAGGTACCATAAGTCACCTATGTTTTAAATGCGATTGAAACTAATATAGGGCTTAGGCTGCCTATTTTAAAGCGGTTTCAATTTTAGTAACGATACCGTCTGACGTCGGCGATGTTGTAGACGACCATCGATCGATAACCTTACCGTCTTTGCCGATTAAAAATTTCTCGAAATTCCATTTAACCTCGGTAAAAAGCAACCCGGGTTTAGACTCGGTTAAAAACTTATAGATGGGTTGTTTCTCGCTGCCAGATACGGGGTTTTTATCCATCAAAGGAAACGTGATTTTATATTTGTCGTGAGCGAATTTAGAGATGTCTTGATTACTGCCAGTGTCCTGTTTAAAATCATTTGAAGGGAACGCTAGGACCGTAAAGCCTTTAGGGCCATACTTTGTTTGTAAATCTTGCAGGTCTTTCATTTGCGGAGTAAATCCACACGCCGAGGCTGTGTTGACGATCAATGTAACTTTGCCTTTATATTGAGCTAAGTCGACGTCTTTGCCATCGATATCTTTTACTTTGAAATCAAATAGAGTTTTTGCTGACGAAGTTGAAGTCTTTGGCTTTTCTTCCGCGGCCCATGCGGCAGTGAGTGACAGTGATACAATCAGTGACAACATTCCAATTAAAAAACTTTTCATTATTATCCTCCATGTTAGAGATTTGTTTTTGACAAAAAAATCGATCCCGACTACAAATTACATCCATACCAAGGGTGATTATGAATAACTTTCGTGCTAATGCAAGGAAATCAGCTATCACTTATAAAAACGCCGGCGTTGATATCGTTAAAGGCGATGAGTTTGTAGATTGGATCGGTAGCCGATCTAATAAAAAATCACCTCATCAGTCTCAAATCGTCGAAGCCGTTGGTGGATTTGCTTCATTGTTTCGACTTCCAAAAGGAATTAAAAACCCGTGTATCATCAGCTGTACTGATGGCGTAGGAACTAAAGTTAAACTATCAGTTGAGCTTAAACATTACGAAGGTATCGGCCAAGATTTAGTCGCGATGTGTGTGAACGATCTTATGTGTACGGGCGGATCACCGTTGTTCTTCTTAGATTACCTAGCCATGGGTAAATTAGATCTAAACCAAGCCAAACATATTTTAGCCTCGATCAAGCAGGCCTGTGACGACAGTGATTTAGCTTTGATCGGCGGTGAGACGGCTGAAATGCCGGGTGTGTATGCTGGCAATGATTTCGATTGCGCTGGCTTTGCGGTCGGCGTGGTCGACGAGAAAAAACGTTGGGGTGCTCATAACGTGAAAGCTGGCGATGTTTTGATTGCCTTGCCAAGTTCTGGATTCCACTCAAATGGTTTTTCATTAGTTAGAAAAATATTTGCGAACGAATCATCCGCATTTAAAAAGTCTCTTTTGATGCCCACATTTTTATACGTAGAGTTTTTAGAAGCTTTGAAAAAGAAAATCAAAATTAAAGCAGCCGCACATATTACAGGCAGCGGTATCGAAAACATTCCACGCGTGATTCCTCAATCTATGTACTGTGAATTAACTAAGTGGGAATTTCCTGAATTATTCAAAAAAGCACAATCTAAAGCTGGCATCGGACACGACGATATGCTGACGACGTTTAATTGCGGGGTCGGTATGGTTCTTGTTGTTAGCAAGAAAGATAAAGCCAGCGTTCTTAAAGCGGCCCAATTGTATTTCAATAAAAAGAATGTAATTAAAAATATCCAGATGAGTCCATTTGAGCTCGGCTCTGTAAAAATAAAGAAGAGCAAGAAAGACAGAGACCTCGTCTTTGTCAGACCCTAAGGAGTCTATAGGTGAACAAAATGGCCGTTTTGGTGTCAGGGAGAGGGAGTAATATGCAGGCTCTGCTGGATCAAGAAGGCTGTAACATAAGACTTGTTTGTTCTCATCGGTCCCAAGCAGCTGCGAACTTCAAAGCCCGCCGGAACTTTATACCTGTATTTAAAACAAAAAAAATCGACTTTTTAGAGTGGAAACAGTTTCTAAAATCGCGACATATCAGTAGACTATTCTTGCTGGGATTTATGCGTATCGTGCCAGCGGAGTTTATTGATTCATTCCGATCTAAGATATTGAATCTGCATCCCAGTTTGTTGCCGCTGTATCCGGGCCTGGAAGCGATTGAAAAATCCTTTCAAGATAAAGCAGCCATGGGTGTAACAGTTCATCATGTCATTCCAAAAATGGATGCCGGTGAATTTGTCGTAAAGTCTTTGGTTTTTAAACCATCCGATACGGTCGAAAATTTTAACACGGCATCATTGATGATGACCTTTCGCGAACATTATTTAGTTCGGCGAGTGGGGGAGAAATGGAATTGAAAAAATACGACGTTGCAGTTGTTGGTTCATTTTATAATGTCGGCTGGGTAGCGAGTGAACTATCTCGTCAAGGCTGGAGTGTTCTCTACATCGATTTGCATTCAGGACTTGGTCGTTGGCCAATGGAAGATATCGAAGGGCCTTTTGGTTTCTTCACTTCAGAAACAATGAATCCATTTTTCGTTGAAAAATTAAATAATGAAGAAGCTATGGTTTCGCAAGACTCTGGTTTTACGGTGTGCTTAGGTTCGGGTCCTTTAGAGTTTAAATCTAGTTTTATTCAATACCAATTAAAAGAGTTGGGTGTGGCGCCTGAGTTTATTACTCGATTAGAATCATCGACAGAGAATTTCTATGTGACTGGTCAGAAATCACAAGGGTTAGATACGCATTTTAAAAAATCATGGCTAGAGTTTTTAAGCCGCTCACTAAGCAGTCATAAAGATGTGACTTTCGGCGATCCAGTAGAGAGCCAATTTCCAATGCCGTTGATGAATCCATTTTTCACTCGATTCTTAAGTCGTCGATCGTTGGAGCGAAATCATCAGTGGTTGCAGCGACAAAACATAGATGCATTTGAGCAAACTCAGATTTTAGATTTTGCATTGAGTTCAAATAAAGAAATAAATGGATTTGAGGCTAAAGGTGAACTGAATGGAATCGCGCATTTTAAAACATTGGTCTGGGGTTTGTCATCAGAAGAAACTTATTACTACAAACCGCAATTAGGTAAAATTCTATACCCTAAGGGAGTTGTGGAACCCGTTTGGACATGGGCTCGCTATTCTGTTGAGGTGACTGTGGATCGCGAAGTTCAGCAACTGCCATTGCATTCTGTCTGGATAGAAGACTTGTATGGACCATGGACGCATGAAAATTTATTGATCTGGCAACGTACAACGTATGAGAACCGTTTTGATGTGTGGATTTTAATTCCAAACAATCAACGTTTTAACAAAGATTATATTAAGTACTATGGCGAGAAGATCACCCAAAAATGGGAAACTCGTTTTACAACATCGCAAGCAAAAATCCAAAACTACCCGCAAGAGTACGTATACACATATCAGGACCTGGGGCCAAGTCGTTGGGTCCGCTACCCAAAAAAACACCAGCGTACAGTAGAATCGAAAGAATTCTTGAATACATTTTTTAATAATTATGAAGTGTGGGATCAATTAAATCGGGAAACACAGTTTCAGTCACAAAAAAGCATGATTAATAAAGTTGTAGAGAAACTTAAAAAAGAAACGACGAAGGAATTAGCAAGATGATAGATCGGTATTCACGACCAGAAATGTCTGTGTTGTGGTCAGTGGAAAATAAGTTCAGCAAAATGTTGCAAGTGGAAATAGCAGTAGCCAAAGCTCAAAGTGAGCTCGGTATTATTCCGCGTAAAGCCTATAGATCAATCGCACGTAAATCAAAGTTCAGCGTAAAGCGTATTTTAGAAATCGAAGCTGTAACAAAACATGATGTTATCGCGTTCGTCAGCAATGTGGCAGAAAATGTGGGCAAAGACGGCAAGTACATTCACTATGGCATGACTAGTAGTGATGTCTTGGATACTGCATTCAGTTTGCAAATTCAGGAAGCTGGACTTGTATTGCTGGCCTCTGTTGATCGATTGAAAAAATCACTGCAAAATAAAATCGCTAAGAATGAAGAAACTCTATGTGCTGGTCGTACGCACGGAATGTATGCAGAACCAACGTCTTTTGGAATGAAACTGATGGGTTTCTTAGCCGAAACGATTAGAAATGAACGACGGCTCGTGGATGCACTAGAGGATCTTAGAATTTGTAAACTATCGGGCGCCGTGGGGACGTACTCGAGCCAAGAGCCCATCGTTGAAAAGAAAGTCAGTGACTATTTAAATCTTAAGCCAGAATGGGTAGCGACTCAAGTGGTGCCTCGTGATCGTCATGCCAACTTATTGAATCAAATTTCATTAGTAGGGGCGGGGTTAGAGCGTCTAGCTGTTGAGCTTCGCCATCTTCAGCGCAGTGAAGTGGGTGAGGTGACGGAAGGTTTTTCAAAAGGGCAAAAGGGTTCATCAGCAATGCCTCATAAGAAAAACCCAATCAGCGCAGAAAATATTTCAGGATTATCACGATTGCTTCGCGCCTATGCTTTATCCGGAATGGAGAATATTCCGTTATGGCACGAACGCGATATTTCGCATTCATCCGTAGAACGAGTTGTGTTCCCAGATAGTTTTATCATTGCCGATTACGCACTAAACAGAATGGCTGTATTGATAGATGGCCTAGAAGTAAACGCAAAAAGAATGCTCGATAACATCGAGCAGGCGCAAGGACAGTTGTACAGTTCACATGTCCTGTTGCACTTAGTGAAAAAAGGTCTATCACGCGAAGTCGCGTACGCGCACGTTCAGCGCCTGTGCCATTCCCTAGGTTTCGGCGAACACTTAAAATATAAAATCAATGAAGATGAAGTTATCTCGGCCTATTTCACAAAAAAAGATCTGGAAGATATTTTTAGTGGAAAAAAACATCGCGATACAATTTTAAAAGTTATTAAAAAACAAAAGAAAGTTCTTCAACACGAGGAAAAGAGAAAATGAGTCAGCATAAAGAATTGTTATACGAAGGCAAAGCAAAGAAAGTTTTCAAGACGGAAACTCCAGATCAATACTATCTAGAGTTTAAAGACAGCTTAACGGCATTTAACGCTCTTAAAAAGGGAACGTTTGAAAACAAAGGCCAATTGAATCGCGACATCGCAGCGCGCTTGTTTGAGTACTTAAAAGGACGCGGCATTGCATCTCATTATGTTAGTTCTCACGGAACGAATGGCATGGTTGTTAAAAAAGTCGAGATCATACCCTTTGAAGTTGTTGTCAGAAATATCTTGGCTGGATCAACAGCAAAGAAGCTAGGAATTGATGAAGGCGTAGCACTGACAGAGCCACTTGTTGAATTCTATTTAAAGAATGATGAACTTGCCGATCCTTTTGTTTCTGAAGAACAAATTCGCATCATCTACAAAATCCCCACTGCGCAAATGCAAGAAATTAAAAACTATGCATTGAGAATCAATGATCACTTGAAAGAGTTGTTCGTAGGTATCGGGATTAAGCTGATCGATTTTAAAGTCGAGTTTGGTACGGACAGTAAAGATCAAGTTTTGCTTGCGGATGAGATTACGCCAGACTGCTGTCGTTTGTGGGATATTAAAACAAATGAAAAGCTAGACAAAGATCGTTTCCGTCGTGATTTAGGTTCAATTAAAGAAAGTTACGAAGACGTTAATAACCGACTAATGCAAGCATTGAAATAAGTGAGGTCAAAATGAAATGGGGAATTAAAATATTACCGCGAGAAGTTTTGTTAGATACTCAAGGTCGCGCGGTTCAAGATTACTTGAATCAGACCGCTCAAACGGTGAATCAATGCCGCATCGGCAAGTACATCGTTTTAGATTTAAAACAAACTGACTCCGCTGAGTCGAAAAAGAAAGCGATTGAAATTACAGAGCAAACGTTGATTAACCCGTTAATTGAAACATACACCATCGAGTCTTTATGAAGGTCGGCGTAGTTACATTTCCAGGAACAAACTGCGATCAAGATGTAGTTAAGATGTCCCAGGCTCATGGTTATAAAGTCGTGCCGTTATGGCATAAAGATCATTTTGACGTAAAATCTGTCGACATGGTGATCGTGCCCGGCGGATTCAGTTACGGAGATTATCTTCGTTGCGGCGCTTTGGCGGCTCGGTCAGCGGTGATGACGTCGGTTAAAGAACTGGCAAAGACAGGTAAACCAGTACTAGGTATCTGCAATGGATTTCAAATTTTATGTGAAACAGGAATGTTGCCAGGCGTTTTGGTTCGCAATGATCACGGCCGATTCACCGATAAATGGACTGAAATTGAGACTGTAAATTCAACTCAGCATTTTGCCAAATCAGATAAGAAAAAATTAAAACTACCTGTAGCTCATGGCGAAGGTCGATTCTTTGCCGAAAAATCAGAGCTAGATAAAATTGAAAGCCAAGGTCAGGTTTGGTTTCGTTACACAGAAAATATCAATGGTTCATTGAATAATATCGCCGGTGTAATGAATAAAGAAAAAAATGTAGCGGCGTTAATGCCACATCCTGAGCGAGCTATGTTCGATTGGATGGGCGGCAGCGACGGATTTAAATTTATTTAAAAGATAGTTTTTTGCTCGGGAGCTTTTTATGGCAGAACGTACTTTGACTGAAAAATTAAAACACTATCGTATTTCGCAAAATGAATACGAACGTATTTCTGGATTGCTAGGGCGTCCGCCTCAGGGTTTGGAATGGGCCTTGTTCTCGGCATTGTGGAGCGAGCATTGCTCGTACAAAAGTTCGAAAGTGCACTTGCGCAAGTTTTCATACCGCAACGGAATGACTCGTGATGATTCTGACGAGAATGCGGGTGTTGTTGACATCGGCTTTGGTGAAAAAATTGTATTTAAAATGGAAAGCCACAATCACCCGAGTTTTATCGAGCCCTATCAAGGTGCTGCGACAGGCGTGGGTGGAATCTTGCGCGATATCTTTACGATGGGCGCTCGTCCCATTGCTTTAGCTGACTATCTTTGTTTTGGGGATGAGAATGCGCCAAGAATGAAAAGCTTGGTTAAAGGCGTCGTTGCTGGCATCAGCGGTTACGGTAACTGTGTGGGGGTTCCAACGATCACTGGTTACACAGAATACGATGAAAATTATAATAAGAATATTCTAGTCAATGCAATGGCGGTTGGCTTAATCGAGGGTCAAATGAATTTGGCCAGTAGTAAAGCCGAAGGCATTGGCAATTTGGTCGTTTATGTCGGCGCAAAAACCGGTAAAGACGGTGTTCATGGCGCTGCTATGGCCAGTGAGTCGTTTGACCAAGACATCGATAGTAAAAAACCTAATATCCAAATCGGTGACCCGTTCTTAGAGAAATTATTAATTGAATCGTGCCTTGAAGTTCTATCTAAAAATTTGGTTGTCTGCATGCAAGATATGGGTGCGGCGGGTTTGACTTCAAGTACATTTGAAATGGCCTCAAAGGGCAAAGTGGGAATGGATTTACATTTAGATAAAGTTCCACAACGGGATTCGTCGATCACGCCAGAAGAAATATTGCTGTCTGAAAGCCAAGAACGAATGGTTCTTGTTTGCGTTCCTAAAAACTTGGAAGCGATCCAGGCCGTATTTAAGAAATGGGATCTGGATGCCGCTCCTGTGGGCACAATCACAGACACTAAAAAAATGAGATTGTTCTGGAAAGGTGATGTTGTTACGGAAATTGATCCCACATTAATCACGGATTCAGCACCTCGCTACGAGCGTCCATTTACAGAATACCAATCAAAGCGTAAGAGAGCTAAAGTTGAAGCTGTATCTAATCAAAATCAGAAACAACTATTAGACAGTTTGAAACAAAACGCATTCTATAAGAATAAGAATTGGATATATGAACAGTACGATCAACGCGTAGGGACTCGTACAGTAAAAGATGCGTCTCAAACATTGAGCGTGGTGCGATTGAATTCACATCGTGATTTAGCGATCTCGGTGGGGTGTCGTCCATCGTTTATGAGAATGGATACACGTATTGGCGCAATCGATGCGATCATGTACCCAGCGCTTCAGCAGGCGATTAAGGGTTTCAAACCCATCGCTGTTACAGATTGTTTAAATTTCGCAAATCCTGAACGTGTTGAAGTTATGACCGATTTCGTTACGACGTGTGATCTGTATGCACAAATAGCGCAAAAGTTAGATGCACCAATTATTTCTGGAAACGTTAGCTTTTATAATGAAACTGAAGGCAAAGGAATTTCGCCGACTCCAGCGGTGGGTCTTGTTGGTTTGAAAGAAAACGATGAGCGTGTTCCTGATTGCGTGTTCACGGAAACAGGACTTGATGTGTACTTGGTACAAATGCCCGGAGTCATCAGCTACGCAAAAACGGCCGAAGTATTGAAAAAAGAAATGTCGTTCAGTGGTGATTTGACAGTGAATTACTTGGCGGATTTCGTAGGCGCCATGACGGCGTTTGTGGCTAAAACTAAACCGCAAGTTAGTCGTGTAGTTGGGCAAGGTGGCTTGGCATTGACGTTAGATAAAATGAAGTCGGCGGGATACGAATGCTCGATGCAAGTCGATGCGAATCATATGTTCAGTAGCACTAGTTTTTTGTTTGAGGAGCGTTTGTATGATTTTGTATTTGCGGTGGACAGTAAAACCCGCGGTCCGTTTGAAAAAGAATTAGATGCGTTAGTAAAAAAATGGAACTTAATTTCGCACGTGCTTGGTAGCAGTCGAAAGGGGTACTCGTGAAAGAGGCATTGGACGGGTTTCGCGAAGAGTGCGCAGTTTTTGGTATTTGGAATCATGCTGAAGCCAGTCGGATGACGTACCTCAGTCTGTACGCCATGCAACACCGTGGACAAGAATCGGCCGGGATTGTCACGCTCAGTGAAGGTCAGCATTTGATTCACAAGGGTTTAGGCCTCGTCGGCGATGTCTTTTCAGAAGACGAGCTTAAACGTTTGAAAGGTAGAGCTAGCATCGGTCATACGCGCTACTCGACAACAGGACAAAATCTTCTGGCCAATGCGCAGCCGTTTCATGCCGAGTTACTCCGTGGTCCGGTAGCGGTAGCTCACAATGGGAATGTTGTGAATCATAAGACTTTAAAGTCAAAGCTGCGCTCGACGGGTGCTATTTTTCAAGGAACCAGCGACACCGAAATTTTTCTACATTTATTATCGAAAAGCCAAGACATTCCCATTATTGATGCTTTAAAGCTGGCGCTGCCGACCGTAGACGGTGCGTTCAGTTTGGTTTTCCTGACGCAGAAAAAATTAATTGCGTTGCGTGATCCGTGGGGATTTCGCCCGCTTTGTATTGGTAAGCTGGATGATAGCTGGGTTGTAGCCAGTGAAACGTGCGCGTTTGATTTGATTGGTGCCACCTATGTTCGCGATGTAGAGCCAGGCGAAATCGTTTCAATGGACGACGATGGGTTGCAATCTACATTTTACGCAAAGAAAGAAACCAAAGCTCAGTGTGTATTTGAACATGTTTATTTCGCGCGTCCAGATTCTAAAGTATTCGGCATCAGCGTGTATGAGTCACGACGTAACCTGGGTAAGCTCCTAGCCAAAGAATCTCACGTTGATGCGGATTTAGTTATTCCCGTTCCTGATAGTGGAACACCCGCGGCCATCGGGTATTCGCAAGAAAGCGGGATTCCATTCGAGTTTGGTATTATAAGAAATCATTACGTCGGCAGAACATTCATTCAGCCATCTCAGAGTATCCGAGATTTCGGTGTAAAAATTAAACTAAATCCTCAGTCTGAAATTTTGCGAGGTAAAAGGGTTATTGTGATCGATGATTCTTTGGTGCGAGGAACGACTAGCAAGAAAATTATCAATTTGATCAGAAATGCCGGAGCCAAAGAGATACATTTTAGAATTGCTTCGCCGCCAACCGTAAGCCCGTGTTTTTACGGAGTTGATACACCCCAGAAAGATCAATTGATTGCCTCGTACCGTAGCCTAAAAGAAATTCAAGATTACGTGGGTGCAGATTCGTTAGCTTATTTGTCGATGGATGGATTGTACAAATCAGTAAACGGGGACAATAAAAAATTCTGTGCGGCCTGCTTTGGCGAGAAGTACCCAACCGCGATCGAGTAGCACTATAGACGTCGAGCCGTGCACGGAGTTGGAAAGCCAAGAGTGCAGGACATTGTTGTTACATAGAGGCAGACGATACCTTCTTTAGTATCGATTTTAATTATATTTGATTTGGGATGAACCGAGGTCGGGCAGATTGCTTTTTTAAAATAGAACTGTTCCGTTTTCTCTTTACTCATGAATGGCTGAATATTAAATCCCGTTTTGTTAGGATCTAGCATAAGTTCAACGACTGTACCGGCGTCTTCATATTGCTTCCATGTTACATTTTTTTCATATTCCGCATTCCAGAAGCTCGGTTTGAAGTCGTATTTATATTTGATCGCATTTTCAAACATGAGTGGGCGATCTATGAACAGTAACCAGTTTCGAAGTTCTTTGTTTATAAAATGGAAACGGCTATCTAGAGCGAACAGGTTACCTCGTTCTTGAGTGTGAAATAATACTCCACGCAATCGATTAGTCGGATCTTTCAAAAGATGTCCGTGGTCAAAATCCCGCCAGTCACCCAGATGCCTGAATGTGACGCCGTTGTATTGATTGTAGTAATATTGAATGTTTATGGTGAGAAACTCGCGAGTGAGTTCTTTAGGTAAATTTAATGAATCATAGTAGTAAACCGGTTTTGCATCCCATGCATCTTTTTCGAAATCGGAAGTACGAGTGATGACGTTAACGGAAGCAGCATTTGCAACCGACAGAGTTAGAAAAATAAGGGTGGATAAAATTCGTCCGATCATTTCAAATTTAAATTTATCAACTTATTAAGTCTCTCGCAACTGTAGAGAACTCGACGCCTGCCAAGCTAAAAACGTCACTTTCTCGATCGGCGGCGCACTGATTGCAATTGAGATTGCGGAGAGACCGTGTAAATGCGGGCTGGGCGATTAAATCGGTTTACAGAGTATTCTAAGATCACTATGGACCTGTTTTGCCACGCTCAAAGTGAATAATTGAGGCTATTACGAACAACCATTTCAAGGAGAAGACGGTGAGAGAAACAGAAAAAAATGATGTGGCTCATTTTGCAAAAATAATTAAAGACATTAAGTTTGCGATGTTAACAACACGCGAAGTTGGCGGCAATACGTTAGCGAGTCGTCCAATGACATTGCAGCAAATCGAATTTGATGGCGACCTGTGGTTTTTTGCTAGCTGGTCTTCTGAATTAGTGAATCAAATCGAAAACAATCCCTATGTTAATTTAGCCTTGTCGAATCCGAAAGATTTCTCGTTTCTGTCAGCGCAAGGTGTGGCTGAGGTTACGACAGACGAAGAAAAGGCTAGGCAGCTTTGGAATCCTTTGTACAAAGCGTGGTTTCCTGAAGGTCTAGATGATCCTAGTTTGTGTCTACTAAGAGTTAAAATTGAAAATGCAGATTACTGGCAATCACCAGACTCCGCCATCGTCAGATTAGTAGGGTTTGCTAAGGCCATACTAACCGGACAGAAGGTAAACTCGACGCTGGGTAAACATGGACATCTGGAAATTAATTAACTAGTGTACTTATTAAAGACTAAATTCACCTGTGTATGAGGTGCATTGAAATTGATCCTGAGTGTACCTTGACGCTCTTCCATAATCGATTTAGAAATACTTAATCCTAAACCAGTTCCTTTGCCTACTGACCAAGTCGATCGATCAGGTGTTGAAGAGTGTATCTTTGGTACTCTATGTTGTTCATGTAGTCTGGCTTTTATCTGTTACAAAAGGACATTATTGTTCCTTTTTACCTAAAAATTATTCATAATGAGTGGGTATGTCAACTCGAGCTAAAAATGGAATCAATATCGCTGTTGTGGCCCCTGGTTTTTCGCCTTCGCTAGAAGTTCAGAAGAAATTCAAAGACTTTGCCAGTAAACATGATGGATTTAACTTTAACTTTCCGGCACGTCTCATCCAAAAAAACCCGTTATTTTCAAATGATGAGACGAAACGAGCCGAATTTTTGGTGAATGCGCTTCATGATGATTCCAACGATATTATTTGGTGCCTACGTGGTGGTTATGGATCGCTACCGCTGTTGAAATACCTAAAAATGATGGTTAAGCCCAAGAAGCAAAAAACGATAGTGGGGCTTAGTGACATTAGTTCGTTGCATCTGTTTGTGAACGAATTTTGGGGTTGGACGTCGGTCCATGGTTCTAATCTAGATCGCTGGATATCAGATCAACTTCCAAAGCCGGTTCTTAAGGAGCTGATGTCCATTGTGAAAAACGAAAGCGATCGCAGTATCTATAAAAACATCAAGCCTGTGAATGATTTAGCAAAACAAGTTAAATCTGTTAAATCGAAAATGACCGGGGGCAATTTGGTTACCTTGACGAGTCATTTAGGAACGCCATTTCAAACCAGTTTTAAAAACCGTTTTCTATTTATCGAAGAGATCGGCGAGCGTGCTTACAAGATCGATCGTTGTCTAACTCAGCTCAGTCTTTCTGGCGTGCTTCGAGGATGTCAGGGGATTGTGTTTGGTCAATTCACTGCGTGCAGCGAGCCTAGTGGCAAAAAACTTTGGCCATGGGTTGTTCGCGAATGGGCCAAGGATCTTGATGTCCCGGTCTATAGTGGGGTTCCTAGTGGGCACGAGGTAGCGCAATGGCCATTGAGTTTTGGGACACCGGCTGAAATAAAAATAATTAATGACCGCTTCGATTTAATCATCGAAAATAAAAGATAGCAGATAATATGAAATACTCAGTTTTAGAAAAAACATTAATTAAAAATATCGAAGACAATATCAAAGACGTAACTCCTGGAGTATTGGTGCGCGCCTATCAAAATGGCCGACTCGTGTGTGACGTCGGTATTGGTTCCACATATGCTTATTACGATTTAGCCAGTTTGACGAAAATTATTTTTACTACTCAAACCATGATGCACGCGTTTGAAGAGGGCAAATGGAAAGTGGATTCTACCGTCAGTCAATTTTTAAGCTGGTGGCCTCATAAAGATACGAAAATCACTGAATTATTGAACCACTCGTCGGGTTTAGTTTGGTGGAAACCGTTCTATAAAGAACTCAACATGTCAGATACATGGCAAAAGCGCCGTGAAGATTTACGAAAAATGATTATGGAAACTCCGTTAACGCCATCGGAAGTTAGTGTTTACAGCGATGTCGGGTTTCTAGTTCTAGGTTTTATTTTGGAAGAATTTTACAAAATGGATCTCGTTAGTCTTTGGAATAAAATTAAAGATCAGTATTATCCGGGGACAACTCTTGAATTCCATCCTCGAAATCAAACAACGATTCGCCCCAGTCTTTTTGCGCCGACGGAAGAATGTCCATGGCGCAAAAAATTATTGCAGGGTGAAGTTCATGATGAGAATACGTGGGCTTTAGGCGGCGTATCGACGCACGCAGGATTGTTCGGCAGCATCGATGATTTAGGTTGGTATTCGCTGCATTTGCGTTCTCAGTTGATGGGAATTGCTCGTTATTTTATTAAACAAAAAACAACGCAGTTCTTTACCAAAAGATCACGACCAGAAGGTAGAGGCGATTGGGCGCTGGGATATATGTTGCCTACACCGGGTTCAGCTAGCTGTGGTGGTTATTTTTCACTAAACTCAATTGGTCACACGGGATTCACGGGAACGTCAGTTTGGTATGATCCAAAATCAGATTTATCTGTGGCTATTTTAAGTAATCGCCTTGTGTACGGACGAGAAACCAATCGTTTCGCCAATCTGCGTCCGCAAATCCATAACTGGATTGTTGAAGGCTTAAGAAAATCATCTTTAGGTTAATTTAGTATAGGGGAACAAATGGATCTCAAACCCGGTAGTCATGTTTATTTAATGGGAATATGTGGAACAGCAATGGCATCGCTGGCTGGTATTTTAAAAGCAAAAGGCTTTCAAGTCTCGGGATCAGATTCAAACCCGTATCCTCCGATGTCGACTCAGCTCGAGAGCTTGGGAATAAAAATTAAAACGCCGTATCAGGCTCAAAACTTGAATCCAAAACCAGATTTTGTGGTTGTGGGGAATGTAATTTCCGCGAACAATCCTGAAGCGGTTGAGTTGATGAAGTTAGGGATTCCTTATTCATCTCTGCCTAAGGCATTGGGTGAATTGATTCTAAAAAATCACGATACAATCTGTATTTCAGGAACGCATGGAAAAACAACAACGACGTCGATGATGTCATGGGTGCTGGAATCAGCAGGTAAAAAACCAGGTTTTTTAATTGGCGGAATTCCTAAAAACTTTAATAATAGTTTCCGAAATCCAGAAAAAGAATCACCATTTTTCGTTATCGAAGGCGATGAATACGACACGGCTTTCTTCGATAAAGTTCCTAAATTTGTGCACTATCGTCCCAAACACGTGATTTTAACGAGTGTAGAATTCGATCACGCTGATATCTATAAAGATCTAGATGCTGTCAAAGACGCATTCAGAAAATTATTAAAATTGATCCCGGCAAATGGCTCTCTGATTTATCACGAGAAAGAACAAAATATTAAAGATTTACTAGGTGATGCGAACACGAAAAATATATACAGCTATGGTTTTGAAAAAGTAGATAACGATCGCCATGCACGTTGCGAAGTGACGTCAGTGACTGAAAAAGAAACTGAATTTAAGGTGTTCTTCAAGGGTCAAATTCTAGGACCGTATCATTTACATCAGCCCGGAGATTACAATGTGCTAAACGCCACAGCTGTGGCGTTGCAAGCGCATCTTCTGGGGGTAGATTCTGGAGTGATCCAGAAAGCGCTCGATGGATTCTTAGGCGTTAAACGTCGACAAGAAATTCTAGGGGAACCTGGTGGTCGGTTAGTCATCGAAGACTTTGCTCATCATCCCACGGCGGTAGTGGAAACGCTAAAAGGTATAAAAAAGAAATACCCTACAAAAAAACTGATTGCGATCTTTGAACCAAGATCAGCTACCAGTCGTCGCAAAATCTTCCAAAAAGACTACGCTGCGGCCTTTCAATCCGCAGAGAAGGTTCATTTAATGCAAGCCTTCGATACGTCGAAAATCGCAGAAGAGGATCGTTTTTCGGTGGATGAGTTGATTGAAGATTTAAACAAAACTAAATCTCAACCGTGGGCCGTAGCTCATAACAACGTTGAATCTATCGTGAAACAGGTTCATCAGGAATCAAAAGCGGGAGACTTGATTGTCATTATGAGTAATGGCGGGTTTGACGGGATTTACGACAAGCTAATGAGCGCGTTGAAATAAAAAAGTCTATAAAAAAGTCAGCTGCTGACTTTTTGAAATGTAGGGCGTTGAAGTAGGCTCTAAGAGGTAAGCCATGTCTGAAAAATCATTCTTAACTGCACTTTCCAGTAATGCCCTAGATGAAAAACTAAAGGAGTTGATTTCCGGTGAAAGAGAATTACTGACAAAAATTATTATTCATATACGCGAATATTAGTTGTGCTTTAAATATTCCTATCAAGGAGCTTGCGAAAACTAAACATCAAAAAGATGAATCATTCGTTTTTTTGAATACATGTCTGAGCAAGTGATTCAGAAAAAAGATAAAACGAGTATCAAAACCCTGGAACCATTAAAAGCAAAAAAGGTAGACGCAACATCATCAGTTCTAGATGGAAATAACGATCAAGACTATAAACCGATGTTAGCGAGAAAGGTCCGAGCCCACATTCCACTGAGTATGCAGCGCCAAGTTCTTAATCGCGACAAATGCTGTCAATACCATAACGTTTAATTGGTTTGTCTTTTCTAGCCATTGAATATCAGTTCGGCTATATTTTTAACTGGCGCTTTGTTACCGCCCGCCGAGCCTTTTTGTCAGTGGCAACAAGTTGATTAGAAGGCCAATGACCTCAAATCAAAGATAGACCGTTTAAGATTTGGTTCTGGAACACAAAACCTTTTTCGGGTAAACCAATACCATGAATGGACTAATTATCGAAGGCGTAGCGGGCACTGGCAAATCAACTATAATTTCGGCATTGAAAGATAACAATGCCTTTAAACGAATCAAACCATCGTATGAAATTATTTATGAAGATCAAACAACGGGAGAACTCGTTGCTGAGCTTCGCGACAAGCGATTATCAGATCAAGACCGTTATTCTAAATTAAATCAGCTCATACCTGAAATTCGACGACAGCACGCCTTAGGCCAATTTCTTATTCTCGAACGTTTTCACCCTACATTTTTCGCGCTAATGGCTGAATGCGTGGCATTTGAGGATTTCGACCAACAGTTATCAGAATTGAATTTCGGATTAGTTTTATTGGATTTACCAAATAACGAACTTGAAGCTAGATCTTTTTCTCGCCCTGAAATGGAAAGCCAGAACTGGAGTAAAGGCCTCATTGACTGGTATGGATCTCGAGAAGCCGCCTTACTCGCCTTTGCCGAATCACAAGAGAAACGCAGAAAATTTCTAATGCAAACGAAACTGAAGAATATACGCATTGATACTAGTGGGCGAAGCTGGGACACCTATATCAAATCTATTGTCGAGTTTGTTGCAGAATAAAACCGCTTCTGGTTTTTCATTTCCTTCTCATAAAATTCAAAATTCGAGCAACAAAGCCGAGGGGAGGAAAAAGTATCTAACGGATTGAATCTTATCATAGCTTTGTTTTTGATAGACCCTATTTTCCTATGGGTTATTTCTCTGTCGAACATATTGAAGAGTCTATTCTTGTTATCCGTGATCAAAAGGTCTTGTTGGATTCCGAATTGGCGAAAATTTACGGTGTTACAACTAAACGACTTAACGAACAAGTAAAAAGAAATCGCGAACGTTTTCCACAAGATTTCATGTTTCAACTTAATGACATTGAAGCTAGCTTTTTGAGGTCGCAAATTGCGACCTCAAGGGGTCAGGGTGGAAGGCGCTACTTACCGTATGTTTTTACAGAACATGGTGCTTTAATGCTTGCAAACGTTTTAAATAGTGAAACGGCAATTAATGCGAGCATAAAAGTAATCCGAGCCTTTACACACCTAAGAGAAATGGTCCTTTCTCACACGGAGCTTTCCAGAAAATTAGATATATTGGAAAAGAAATACGACAGCCAATTTAAAGCTGTTTTTGACTCAATAAAATTGCTAATGACTCCGCCAGAACCGCCTAGGCGACGTATCGGAATTCGCCAGGAAGATTAGTGACCAAAACCACTTGTTTAAAAGCCATTTAGAAATCAAGAAACCCTGCGTTCCTGTGGAGGGTTTTGAATTGTTCCAATTTTTAGAACCTTTTAGACCAATACAATGCTTTATTTTTCTAAACGAGCGCTTAAAGTGAGTATTTCTGGGCAAAATCTAGAAAACAAAAACCGCTTCCAATTTACTTAACGATGTACTCTTTCCATTTGTTAATCTGTTGAGTAGTTAGTGAAGCGTAGCAAACCGTTCCCTCAGTAGCCGCTTCTTTGCGGGCGATACGAGTGTCGCGATCTAAATCAAAGATTTTGTACTCCGCTTGCTTAGGGAAAAACAGCTGAACGCTTTTTTGCATTTCCAGCACAGAATCCGCCATCAATTGTTTTAATTGATCCATTCCTTGGCCGGTTAGGGCACTGACGAAAACGCGGGGATAATGTTTTACTTTGAATTTTCTGTCGGGACTAGCAACGTCGTATTTGTTAAAAACATGTATAATTTTTTTATCCTGCCATTTGAACTCTTCGATCAGGCCTTCAACGACTTCGATTTGTCTTTCCATGTTAGGTGAAGATAAATCTACGACGTGAAGCAAGACATCGGCTTCGCCAGATTCTTCTAATGTTGCTTTAAAGGCTTCGATTAATTGTACAGGCAATTTGCGGATAAATCCCACGGTGTCAGTAACAACTGCGGGCGGCCCATCCTGTAGGAATACTTTTCGTGTCGTTGGGTCAAGAGTCGCGAAAACTTGATTCTTTGCTAGGACTTGTGCCCCTGTTAAGCGATTTAAAATCGAGCTTTTTCCCGAGTTTGTGTAGCCAATCAAAGCAAAGCTTGGAATTTCATGACGACGACGAGCCGATCTATGCTGTGATCGGTTTTTACTTACGGAATCTAGTTTCTTTTTAATGATAGAAACGCGCTCGCGAATTCGACGGCGATCGTTTTCTAATGCCGACTCGCCGGGACCACGGGTCCCGATACCGCCGCCTTGCCGAGACAGTGATCCCATCCAGGCATCAACCATGCGAGGCATTTGATCTAGCAGCATCGCCAGTTCTACCTGAAGTTTTCCTTCAAATGTTTGCGCACGTTGAGAGAAAATATCTAAAATAATTTGATTCCGATCTAGTACTTTAACACCGATAGCTTGTTCTAAGTTTCGCGTCTGGACACCAGATAAGATATGATCGACAACAACCAGTTGAGCTTGGAATTCAATGGCTAGTTCGTGAACTTCTTGAACCTTTCCGGTTCCTATGAGGGTAGCAGGGTTCCAAGAGGGCAGGATTTGAGTGATCGAGGCGACAACGGCGCCTCCAGCGGCACCTACGAGTTCTTCCAGTTCGAATAAGTTTTCTTTTACTTCCATAAGGGGGTCAGATTTTAGACCGACACCGATAACAATCGTTTTTTCGTTATTGAATATTCGCGACTTCTGAAAGGCATCTAACTTATCATTTCCTTTAATTGTCCAACCCCTGTTAAATGTTTGGCCTTACGCCTATATAAATAGGATAGACCCAGGTACCAAAAAAACAAAGACTATTTTCGTCAAGATGGCTTTAAAGCACATAAAAAATATTTATATTCAGGATAATCTGAAGGCAAGCCCGCAGTATTGTCTAAAATTGGCATTTTAGAAAATTCAAGTTATCTATCAAAAGCCCCGAATAGATTAGGCATGTTTCAATACCGTCAAGTGGCCGCCTCAATAGTTTGTTTTTGGTTACTGGCCTGTGACGGACCAAATGCCACAATAGATGCAAGCGCGGCTAATAGAGGTTCGCATAATGATGATGGTTTTCAAGTTTCGTTTAAGGTTAATAACGGTGCAAGTATAACATCCGAACTTTTAGTCGCGTTGCAATTTTCTGCCGTGGGTGCGGATGAAATTTATATCTCTCAAGAAAGCACATGTAATACAGGTGGCACGTGGGAGCCCTATAAAGTCTTTAAACAGTGGACACTGCAAAAAACTAACGAAGTGAATTTTTTCTATTTAAAATTACGCAGTGGTAGTCATGTGTCGGATTGCCATTTTGCCAGTATAGAACATGACGCCACAATTCCGACGTTTCAATTGGTTTCGCCGGCCAACAATTCAACCCTCGTAAATCCAAATCTACTATCCTTGGCCGGCACCTGCAGTGAAGATTCAGTTATTACAATTGTTATCAATAGTGTTGCGACGACAACATCATCCTGTACGGGTGGTGTATGGAGCAAGGGAATTGATATGACGTTGCTGGTCTCTGGTAATTTTTCGGTGCAAATCAAAGCGACGGATTTTGTTGCAAATAATTCAGATGTTCAGAATTTCACGTTTACAAAATAATAGATTACGATGCAGACGATGCCGATTTAGGTTTCGAAATTTTTTCGATGGGAAGTTCGATGCGAAAACAGGTGTTCAACGTGGCATCCTCCACATAGAATCGCCCTTGATGATTTTCTACTATCGTTCGACATAGACTTAAGCCAATTCCTGTGCCCTTACCAACTTCTTTGGTGGTGAAGAACGGCAGCATGATTTTGTCTTTGATAATCGGTGGAATTCCATGGCCAGAGTCGCTAAATGAAATTTTCATGATTCCTTCATGAGCGGCAGCGTCGAGTTTAATCCAGCGTTCGCTGTCTTGATTTCTAATCGCGTCAACCGAGTTAGTCATCAGGTTAACAAATACCTGAGACAATAGCCCGGGATTGCAATCCAGCGTATGACTAGGATCGATGTTGATGATAATTTTGATTTCGTTCTGCAGCATATAGTCATTATATATATTGACTATATCGTCGATAATTTCGCGCAAGTTAATTCTAACAAACTCATTTGTATGATATTCTCGCGACAGTGACTTCATGCTTTTTACTATTTTTGAAATTCTTAAGGTTGTCGATTCGATTTTTAAAATATTCTGGGTCATTTCAGGTATTGTCATACGCCCAGTATCAATCAAATATTTGGCATGGTCTACGCGACCAAGAATTATCGTAAGCGGATTGTTGATTTCGTGCGCGATCCCGGCGGCCATTTCTCCGAGTGCGGTCAGTTTTGAGTGGGCCAATGTGTGTAGTTTCTGGTTTTCGATTTCTTCTTGAGCTTTTTTAAGTTCAGAAATATCTCGACATGTGATTAGAACGAATTCGACTTGAGTGGGGTTCTCAGCCTGGAAAATCGGATTGGCCGAAAGTTCTAAAAACGAAATCGAATGGTCTGGTTTCTTAATTACGATTGGGAAGTTTCTTACGGCTTTTCCTGTCGTGCGAGCAACCGTAAATGGAGACATTTCGGTAGGTAGCGGCGTTTGACCGTCGGACATTAAAATTTTCCATTCAGGATTCAGAGGATGGCTATTTGAAATTTCATCCGGCGTTAAAGTCATGATTTTACATACGGCTTCATTGAACGTCAGGACTTTGCCATTTTCGTTTATTAGCATCACGCCTTCATGCAAGTTACTCATTACAATATTTTTATGAAGCTCTTGGTCTACGCCTTTGTTGATTAAAAAAACCTTCTGCCATGTCATAAAGTAGCCAACTATAGCTGCTGAGATTAAGCAGATGAAGCTGAGTTCTGTTGGCATTTGAGGTGATTGCGGCAGGTGGGCCGAAGAATAAAAAATGAATGCTATTGAAGGGAGGTTTAAAATAACTAGTGATGATTTGTAGATGAAAACACCGGCTAATCCAACAATAGCTAATACACAAACGACTATATGAGTAGGCATAAATCCAGATTCGTAAAATAGGATCAGCATCCTCATAAGAAATGCGGAGCCGGCTAATGCTAGCGATGATTCTACTAATCGATACCTCGATGATTTTTTAGTCGCGATAAAAGCGGCTAATCCAAATAGAGTAACAAAAAACATTCTGTGTAGAAGCCCCATCGTGCCGTTCGGTGAAAAATACTGAATGGCTGCGCCCGAGGCAAAAACAATTACCGCCGCGGCTTGCGAGATAGTTTTTATGAGTGTCTTTTGTATATCGAAAAGTTCGCCTTTTCTTTGGGCATGCAAGGTTAATTTCATAGCATGTATTAAATCGACGTTTATTTGAATTTTCTTAATGATTTGATTGTTAAAATCCGGCGAATCCAGAGATCTTGACTCTGTAAATCTCTTCCCGGTTAATTGCTGTTAAACCCTTTTAGGGCGTTAAAAGTGGGACGTAAAGGGACACTTCAAATGCCAAATTTTGGGAATAGTTTGTGAAAAGCCCAAGATTCTGAATCGTTTTCCAATTTTGACACATATTTTTCGTAGAAACGTTTCAAAGTGAAATAGGACTGGAGTTTGCTGTGTAGTAAAGACAAGAGGATGTAATTATGAGCCAGATGTTATTATTCTTAGTTTTTATTTTTATCTCTACGTTCGCATTGTCTGCAGAAAAGCAGAATCGAATCAAATGTTCGATCTTAGGTGCCGAGGATAAGGTGTACTATTTTGACACTCAATCAAAACGCTATCGATTAAGCGTCCATGAAAAGGGTCGGCCAAGGACATCGCTTTCGCGTCAAATTAGACAGCAAGTAACTCCGATTGAAGCCACTAAAAAAGTTTCGTACTCATTTCATATTGATGATCGTACAGAGGTTAGTGTGGACATGGATACGGATACAAATCGTGGTACAGGTGAAATCAAACTAAGAGCTAAGGGTCACACGAAAAAATTTGATGAATGCGAATTTATTGCGGCTACTAACGACAATTCTATATAAACTATTTCCCCCTCGACTTCCTATAGGTTTTTGGATATTAAAACGCAACCATCTAACTTTGTCAGCGGCGCTGCACACTGTGGAAAAACCGCTTCAAGCGTTGTTAAAAGAGTAGGTTATTTATTTTTTGGTCGTAGTTACTAGTGTTAAGAAATCGCGTAATGAAATCGCTTTTGAAAACAAAAAACCCTGTCCTTGCTCAACGCCTAAGGCCTTTAATAAAGATTTTTCTTCTTCGCGCTCGATACCTTCAGCAATAACTTTCATACGTAGTGACTGAGCTAGATAGATCAAAGATTTTACGATCGCTAAAGCTTTGTCATCGCGAAGCATATCGCGAACAAATGATCTATCGATTTTGATATTATCCAAAGGCATTCTAAATAAGTACTGTAAACTAGAAAATCCCGTTCCAAAATCATCAATCGATAGTCCGTAACCGATATCATGGAAACGATTCAATGTATCTAAAGCCAGCGTTCCATCCATCATCACTCGTTCTGTCATTTCTAATTTAATGGCGCTGGCGTCTAAGCCTTGGCCTGTGCGCATTTTCTCAACTTCTTCGATAAAGTTAGTTTGGCTGAATTGTTTTCCTGAAATATTAATGGAAAGTGAAAACTTCTTATCGCCCTTTTTTTCTTGAATGCTTTTTAAATCTTTAAAACATTCTTCTAAAATCCAACGACCAAATGGAATCATGAATGAAGAACTCTCGATCACATCCATGAAGACAGCAGGGGAGATCTGCCCGCCCGTCGGAGGGAACCAGCGAATCAAAGCTTCGGCGCCGACAATTTTATCACGCGATAAATCTAGAATTGGTTGGTAATACATTACGAATTCGCGGTTGTTGAATGCGTCTTTAAGTCGTGATTCCAGTTTGATTTTTTGAACAGCCTCTATGTCTTCTTGAAGAACGACTTGAGTGCTGAAGAATTCTTTTTTTGGTTCGCGTGTAATGAGGTCGTTTTGTGAACGAAGGCGTTTTAATAAAACACGAAGAAGAAGTTGAACAACGGTGTCGGTTGCGTGCACGCGTTCCATCAGCATATCTTTAGTTACGGGAATCAGTTCGCAGTCATCAAGAGTCTTCGCTGAAGCCGATCTAACTTGATTGTCTAAAATGGCCATTTCGCCAAAGATTTCACCCTCTCCTAGGACGCTTAAAGGGAAATCCTCTTTATCTTTAGTGAGATAGATTAAAATGCGGCCTTTTTCGATGATAAACGCCGATTCGCCCATTTCTCCTTGAAGAAATAGAACAGTGTCCTTGGGATAACTTACTATTGCTGTTGACGACATACGACAAGGATACGGTATCCTTTTGATTTTAATCAATATTACCCGGAAAAACTGGCCCTTAACGCGGCTCGACCAAAGTAAAAATTGGTGGTGGACCGACGAACTCATTTTTCATAAAACCACAAGATGATTAAATCTACTGATGCGGGAACGGCCGATAAGAAAACCACGCCACTGATGAAGCAATACTGGGAAGTTAAGAATCAACACCCGGATAAGATTGTGTTTTTCCGAATGGGCGACTTTTACGAGTTGTTTTATTCAGACGCTCAAACGGCGGCTCCATTTTTAGGAATTGCTCTGACGTCTAGAAATAAGAAAGATGCGGACTCTCCGCCAATGTGCGGATTTCCTCATCATTCCGTTGCGGGTGCTGTTAATAAATTATTAAATCATGGATTTAAAGTCGCTCTCTGTGACCAAGTAGAAGATCCTAAATTAGCCAAAGGTATCGTAAAACGCGAAGTTACTAAAATTCTGACTCCAGGTATGGTGTTTGATTTTGATTTGCTAGAATCTTACCAGTCTCATTACATCATGGCGTTCGATTCTAACCGAGTTTCTTTCGTCGAAACCTCTACTTTTGAAAATTTCAGTATCCCTTGGAAAGATTGGGCGGAATTTGAAAAAATCTCCAATAGTTATGAAATTTCTGAGTATGTTTGGCATGCCGGGCACGCCGCCTTCCCTTCCGGCGAAGAGAAAGACAAGTTTCTAAAGAATTTAGCTAAGCGATGCATTGCGATCTCTGAATTGCCTGCGCGTGAATCTGTCACTTTAGATCTGACGGCCAATCAAGTATTAATAGCTTATGTTAAATACGTAAATCCAAATTGGAATGAAGAAAAAGTAATTCAGTTCCCAGAACGCCTGTTGTTTTCTAAGATGAAGTTAAATATGCAAACGATTAAACAGCTTGAGCTATTTGGCTCCTTCCGTGGCCAAATGCAGACGTCGCTGTTTGGTGTTTTAAATCAATGTAAAACCGCGCTTGGCGCCAGAAAACTACGTGATTGGATTCGATTCCCGCTAACGCATTTGCCTGAAATTGAAGCCAGACAGGATCGCGTTCAATTCTTTGCTGATAAATTACATATCAATAAAAAAGTGCGAGAGTTATTAGGTGCTGTTTATGATATCCAGCGAAAACTTGGGAAAGTGTCTCAGGCACAGTGTTCGATTTCTGATATCCAGGGTCTATCGAACTCAACGGTAAACTGTTTTGAGCTGATGATGGTTTTAGAATCTTCAGGTTACTTTGAGCAAAAACCAAAAGCCCTAGATGACTTACATAAATTAGAAAAAGTCCTTCGGTCGCTATGTGAACATTTATCCGATGTGTTTGTTGAGAATCCACCCGTAAACACCAAACAAGGTGGCCTTTTCAAGCGTGGCGTATTCGGCGATTTGGATGAATGGATCGATCTTTCAACAAATGTGCAAAAATTGGTTCAGGATTTGGAAAATGCTGAAAAGCAAAGCACAGGAATTAACTCGTTAAAAGTTCGTTACAATAGTGTTTTTGGTTTTTATATTGAAGTAACTAATTTGCATGTCGAAAAAGTTCCGGCTCACTATAAACGCAAGCAAACCTTAGCCAATGCAGAACGTTTTTATACTGATGAGCTTATGGAGCTCGAGAAAAAAGTTCTTTTAGCGCAGTCACGACGTGCAGAACTTGAAGTTGAATATTTTGATAAGTGTAAGAAAAACATTTTGGCTCTAACTAGCGAATTTTTGCAGATCTCTGAATTTGCATCCGAGGTTGATGTCTATGCGGCTTTGGCATGGGTAGCGATCGAAAATAATTACGTTCGCCCGCAGATGGGAAAAGTCTCGGAAATGAATTTGGTTCATTGTCGTCATCCGGTTGTAGAAAAAAATATCAGTTCGCGATTTATTCCTAATTCTATTCAAATGGTCTCGGGTCAAACGTGGGTTCTAACTGGCCCCAATATGGCGGGTAAGAGTACGTTGATGCGTCAGGTGGCCTTGATTCAAATTATGGCTCAGCTTGGATCTTATGTGCCCGCTGAATCAGCTAAACTACCGGTGGTAGATGCTGTGTTCACTCGAATCGGAGCGAATGATTCCTTATCAGAAGGTCTATCTACATTCATGGTAGAAATGAAAGAGACCGCTGAGTTATTAGCCGAGGCGACGTCCTCGTCATTGATCTTGCTTGATGAGATTGGTCGCGGAACGGCTACCTACGATGGTTTGAGTTTAGCTGAAGCTATTATCGAGTACATTGTGCAGAAAATTAAAGGTTTCACACTGTTTGCAACTCACTATCATGAAATTACGGCTCTTGCGAAAACGTTTCCTCAAGTTATTCGTAATGGGCACATGGAGATTCAGCAAGGTAAAGACAACGACATCGTATTTAGCTATGTGTTTAAGGAAGGTTCTGTTGGGCGGAGCTACGGTATCCAAGTTGCGGAACTGGCAGGATTGCCTGATTCTTTAATTCAACGAGCTAAGCAATCGTTAGCGCTGAAAGAGTCACAAAAAATGGGTTCACGAAAAACTAAAGAAATTGAAAATCAGCTGAGTTTATTTATAGAGAATAGAGGTGAGTCTAGCGAGTATTCAGATATAATAGCTAGACTTAAATCTTTGGATCTTAATTCTTTAAGTCCAATTGAATCTTTGCTATTTTTAAGTAACCTTCAAAAAGATATTAGGACTAAAGAGATCAATTATAAATAGCATTTCTACCCGTGTGCCAGGCTGCTCATCAAGCCGCCTAGATATTAATTAAGCTATTTCTTTTTGCTGTAGTTGCTGGTGCGGCCAGTGTGTGAGCGCCAATTATGGTGTGGATCGATTTTGGTGCGTTGGTGCCAAGCTTCCCATTTTTTACGAGGAAGATTGTGAGAGACATTTCCTTTTTCATCAAAAATATCTGGATCTTTACCAAATAAAAAATCAAGTAGTCCTTTAAGCAATGGCATATCTTCTCCTAACAATATTTATCACAAATTGTTTATAACACTGCTTATTTTTGCCTTCAAAGCTTTTTTACTATGATCTTGGGTTAGCGCAGACGTCAATCAAATCTACGCCCTTTTGATGGCTGGACTTAGTCTTAGATTTGAAATGGCTGAAGCAACTTTTGGCTGCTTTAGTTAAGGCTACATAATAGTCCGGTGCTTCTTGGCTGATGGCTAATTTTTCGCCTTCAAACGAGTATTTAAAATCAAATTTTTGAGATGCTAATGTGGCCTCGCTTAATATCACTACTAGGATAAGTGCTTTTAATTTACCGGCAAACATAATGTCTCCTTTGTTTTTGTTTTCTGCTTTCTAAATATGCAAGCAAAGTACCGGTCGGGTCGTTTGAGGGAAGTGTAAATTATTGAAATCGCTAATTAATATAGTCTCAGTATGAGATGTTCATTCTGACACGGCTATCAGGGGTAGTTGTGACAAATTTGGCTGGCACCCATCTAAAGAGACAGCGCATTGACATTGGCTACCTCGCTGACTAGAACTTCTATTCATGAGCGCAGCGCCTTTGTCTTCTATAGATATTAAACAAAATAAGATCATTGAAATGTTTCCTGATTCGTTAGATTGGGAACAGAAATATAAAAAGATTATTGATCTAGGAAAAGCGCTACCAGTGCTTGCTGAGCAACACAGACAAGAAAAAAATATCATTAAAGGTTGTCAGTCCCAGGTGTGGCTGGCTGCGGAGCTAGACAAAGATAAAGGTGTCATTCGCTTCCAAGGTGACTCGGATGCCTTGATTGTCAAAGGTCTAGTGGCTTTGTTGATTTCGGTATATGACAATGAAAAGCCAAGCGATATTTTAAACTCGCAATTGTTCTTTGTAGAAAAAACAGGATTAAGAAATCACCTAACACCCTCTCGTACCAACGGTCTAACAGCAATGGTCCAGCAAATAAAAAACTATTCAATCGCCTTCCATTATTTATTAAATAAGGGAAATTAATAGGTCCAATTTTTTAGGAATCCTTTGTTCTCAATGCATTTCCACGTTTGAATAATAATGAATTCAATAAAATTAAATAATTTCTCAGCTTAGTTTTTTAGAAACTGCAATTGAAAATAGGCAGCAAGCTAAGTCAGTTTTTTTAAACTTTTTCTCACGGAAGAGAAAACCAATGGAGGGGATTTGTGAAAAGGATTTCAAAAGTTTTGCGAGTCGGTATCAAGTTCGCGGTAGCAGCATCATTTATCAGTGTGGGTGCGCAGGCGTTTGATAAACGAACGAAAGTAGTTTACGGCAAAGATGACCGTTTAGATGTGTACCAAGTTTCTGACCCTGCATTGCTAGCGATGGCTGACTCAACAGCAGCTATGATTTCAAAAGCAAACTTAGCGTTGAATGTGTCTACAAATGTAGTTGCTATTGCGCAAGGTTCGTTCGGTGCGGATTATGGTTTATGTAAAGATGAGCCGTTTTTCAGTCAGCCCAACGGCGCTATGTGTTCTGGCGTTCTAGTGGGGCCAGATCTATTAGCGACAGCGGGACACTGTGTATCTGACTTTGATTGTTCGTCTCAATCATTTGTATTTAATTACAAAATGGGCGGCCCGGGTTTAAACCCAGCGATGGCTTCTGGTGATGATGTTTATAATTGCAAAAAAGTCGTAGCTCGTGAATTAACAAGCAATCAAGATTACGCTTTGATTCAGTTAGATCGCCCTGTTGTTGGCCATACGGTAGCGAAACTATCGGCAACGCCGGCAAAACAAGGTGATTCTTTAATTTTAATCGGTCACCCGGCTGGTCTGCCAACTAAAATTGCTGGAGGCGCGAATGTAAGAAAAGATGAGACGGGCTATTTTGTAGCCAACACGGATAGCTACGGCGGCAACAGCGGTTCAGCCGTATTTAGCGCTGTGAGCGGTGAAGTGGTAGGTCTTTTGGTTCGTGGTGAAGAAGATTTTAAGTACGATATCGGTGGTCAGTGCACCCGTTCTAATTATTGCGCTGATGGCGATTGCCGCGGCGAAGATATTACTCATATTGAGTATGTGATTAAAGCACTAAAAACTGTGCAATAATCTAAGCTTAGATACCTGCTCTTGAAGCCCTGAAAATGTCTAAAAATGAGGCGTTTTCAGGGCTTTTTCTTTTTGTAGATGACAATCAAATGACACTTGAAGCGCCCGAGTTTGTTAAATTGGTCTAAATGGATCTACATGTTGTTCATATACCCAAGCTAGGAATCAAGAACTCGCTAGGCCGCTCCCTTAATGAGTGCGGACTGGGGCCTTTGGTATTTGAGACATGCCTACGTCAAATTGCTGTTTTAGATTCAGATCTTTTTCTAACTCATTCGGAATATAAAAATTTTGCCGCTCAGAACCCTGGGTCTGTAGAGATTTTTAAGGGTGAGCACGCCTATCAATTTGTCCTAGAAGTTATCTGTGGTTTGCACTCTTTGATAAAAGGGGAAACTGAAATTTTCGGTCAATTTAAAGATTTCACTGTTCAGAGTAAAACGGTGATTGAGAATTTGAATATGACGGATCTGTTCAAGCAGCTTTTAACGGATTGTAAAATACTAAGAAGCACTCGTATTCAAAATTGGAGTCACAACACCTATGGTTCTGTGACTCGGAAACTGCTAACCGCTAAAGACGGCGTGGCGCTTTTAGGTGCGGGTCAGTTAGCTGAAGAAATCGCGCCGTGGTTAAAACAAGTGAAAAACAAATCAGTACTTTTGCGTCGTCCAAGAAACTTGGCAGCGCCGTTTGACAGCTTTCAAGTGGAAATGACAGATCGGCTTAACGCGTCTCAGGAAATCACAGTCTTGGTAGTGGCGGCGAACGTTACTAATACCGAGATCGAATCCTTTGTAAATCATTGGCCAAATCTAAGAATGGTCGTTGACTGGCGCGGTGACGAGCAATGGTTGCCTAAAAAGACGGAACAAGTGTTCTTGTTACATGACCTAAAAGCTAACGATGAAAAATCAAAAGAAGACCAGCAGATGCGCATTCAATTAGTCAGCGAAGATATTCAAGTTAAGGCGCTTGAATTTAGTAAAAAAGCGAAACATAATCCTTGGGGATGGGAAGACTTCTGCGCCTAAATTTACGAGGCGCCTAATCTAGACTCTAATCTCTAGAAGCTAAACCCGGGGGAACCGTTAATGAAATCAACCATAAAAATTTCGGCGCGAAAAAGTGATCTCGCGCGATTACAAGCCTACATGGTTGGCGATGCTATTAAAAAACATTTTAAAAATACTAAAATCGAATACTCCTTTCGTGAATCTTTGGGTGATAAGAACTTAGAAAATCCGTTATGGAAAATGCCAGAGAAAGGTGTATTCACTCAAGATTTCAAAGATGATCTGATTCAAAACCGCACAGACATGGTTGTTCATTCTTGGAAAGATATACCAATTGAAGAAAACGATATCACAGCCATCGCAGGGACCTTGGCTCGCGCGGATGAACGAGATGTTCTTTTGTTCAAAAATAAATTTCTGAAGAAGGGTGCGAACGCCGGTATAGACGCACTAAAAATTTTCTCATCATCTCCACGCCGCGAATTTAATTTGAAACCGTTCTTCGCCTGGAGTCTGCCATTTAAGCCGGCGACGATTGATTTTATTCCCGTGCGTGGAAATATCCAAACGCGAGTTTTAAAAACTCTTGAGTCCGATCAGGTCCACGGAATTATTGTGGCCAAGGCGGCGTTAGATCGCTTGCTGACGGCAAAACGAAAAGAATTTGCACCCACTCAAAAGTTTCTACGGAAAGCGTTGAAGGAATTGCTCGTCCAAGTTATCCCCCTGAGTCAAAGCCCCACATCGGCGGCGCAAGGAAGTCTGGCTGTAGAGATCAATTCCGGGAACGCTCACATCAAGAAAGTTTTGAAAAAAGTCAGTGCTGATTTAGACTTTAAATTAGTAAATCAAGAACGCACGCGGTTTAAACAATGGGGAGGCGGTTGCCATCAGAAAATGGGTGTCTCCTATAAAGTCATAGGGTCTAAGAACATAGGGTTGAACACGTTAAAATTTGAGCGTGGTCTAGATCAAAATGATAACTTTATTTGGAATCAAGATGTAATCGAATCCAGTTTTCAGGTAATGAATAAAACCATTCCAGCTAGTTCACTGGTTGAGTTCCATGCGCTTCTGGAGAAGCAAATTCTAAATTTAAAACCGTATAAATCAAAAAAAAACGACGCGATCATTGCCACTAAAAGTAATTTGCTGGCGGCCGGTAGCACTCAGCCTCAATATCTTTGGACCAGTGGAATGGAGACTTGGAAACAATTGGCTGAACAAGGCTACTGGGTTGTAGGGTCATACGATTCACTGGGTGAACAGCAGCGTCCTGAAATCGACGTGCTGGCGGGTAATAAGCCAAAGTGGAAAAAACTGACTCATAGCCAAGGTCATTCAAAAAAATGGTCTCAGACTTTGAAGCTATATCAAGTGAGCTACTCGGGCTTTGAAAAATTAGCGGAACATAAAACCAAAACCCACTTCTATTGGAGTCATGGTGATTTGTTTTTATCGAGTATAAAGAAATTTCCATGGTTAAAGAAAAAAACTCACATCTGCGGATTGGGTTCCACCCTAGATGTGCTTGCGAAACATATCCCTAAGAAAAATATTATAACTGTATACAATTACAAAGAATGGAAAAAGAAATGGATTATGTAAAATCATCAAGTGAATTATTTGAACGCGCTAAAAAGGTGTCTCCCGGCGGAGTTCATTCTCCGGTTCGCTCGTTCAAAGGCATGGATCGCTCACCGATATTTTTCTCTAAATCCGAAGGTCCGTATCTATGGAGCGTTGAGGGAACTAGATATATCGATTTCTGTCAAAGCTTTGGGCCACTTATTTTGGGCCACCGTGATCCTGAGGTCGCCGAGAAAGTACACGAGCAAATCAATACAGCATGGACCTTTGGTGCTTGTGAGCCGTATTCGTTGCAATTAGCAGAATGGATCACATCAAAGATACCAAACGTAGAAAAACTAAGATTTGTTTCTAGCGGTACTGAAGCTGTTATGTCAGCGATCCGACTAGCTCGTGCCTTTACTAAACGTGATAAAATTTTAAAATTTGAAGGTTGCTATCATGGTCACTACGATGGCTTGCTTGTTAAAGCTGGCAGCGGACTTGCCGGTGAATCGGCAGCATCTAGTGCCGGCATTAGCGCGGCGATGGCAAGCGAAACGTTGGTGGCAGATCTTGATAATGAAGAACAATTAGAAGCGGTTTTTAAAGCTCACGGATCAGAAATCGCTGTTGTCGTCATTGAACCGTTGCCTGCGAACTATGGATTATTAATTCAGCGCAAAGAATTTATTCTAAAAATTCAAGAGCTGGCTAAGAAACACGGCGCTTTATTTATGGTCGACGAAGTCATCAGCGGGTTTCGCGTTAACTTAAAAGGCATGATACAAGATTTAGGTTTGTCGCCAGATCTAGTTTGTTATGGAAAAATCTTGGGCGGCGGCTTTCCTGTGGGATGTTACGGTGGTCGTCGCGACATTATGGATTTTGTGGCGCCATTAGGACCTGTTTATCAAGCCGGAACATTGTCTGCTAATCCAGTCGGTATGGTGGCGGGTCTTGCGACGTTGCAAAAAATGGACAGAAACAATGGCTGGACCAAATTAAACACGACATCGGCTGAGTTTTGCGGAAAATTAAAATCAGTTTTAAATCAACATTCTGATCTAGATGTATCTTTCTATTCCTCTTTATTTTGGATTCACGCCAAAGCATCTGGCCCGATTCGCGATTTAAATCATATTCCAAAAGGCCAAGGAGAAACGTTTAAGAAACTATTCCTAAAGTTACTTGAAAGTGGTGTCTACTTAGCTCCCAATGCCTACGAAGTTGGATTCTTGTCTGCGGCTCATAATGATTCGGTGTTGGAAGAAACACTTGCAAAAGTGAAAGGTGCTTTAGTTTAAAATGAAATGGAAAAGCGCATTTGTTTTACTATGGATTATATTTACTACCTCGATGATTGGATGGTGGTGGTTCTATGGTATTGAACAAATGTCGATGCCATTAGAAGCGCTCGATTTAGATAAGCGCCGACGTATGTTGTTCTGGGAAGGATCCTTTTTCTTGTTGGCTCAGGTCCTGGGCGGCGTGATGATGTTCTACTTTATGAAACGCGAAGAAACCAAAAATAAGTCGATCCGAAACTTTTTCGCTGGATTTTCTCACGATTTAAAAACATCTATATCTAGACTGCGCCTGCAAAGCGAAGTTTTAAGTGAAGATGATAAGTTTAAAAACAATAAGCAAATTGTTCGCTTAGTAAAAAGTATTAATCAATTAGATCTACAGCTGGAAAACTCGCTTTGGATGTCTCAGTTAGAGAGTATCAAGACGCTTAAAGAAAACTTTCCGATCTCTAAACTCATCAGCGGCATTAAAAATGAGTTCCAGGAAATCACAATTGAACTAAATAAAGATCTGAATCTAGAGACGGACTACCGCGCGTTGCATTTTGTGTTTCGTAATTTGATTCAGAATTCACTAATTCACGGTGGATCGAGTCGTATTACTATCAAAATTGACGAAACAGGATCGCAAAAGCTAATCACTATGGTAGATGATGGGATTGGCGTTCAAGAGAAGCTTTCTATTAGCGATGTTATTCATTTTCGGTTCAACGAAAAGAAAACATCCGGTATTGGTTTGTATTTATGTTCCGAAATCGTTAAAAAACTCAATGGGCGACTAGAGTTTTTTAACCCTAACCACGGTTTTGGAGTGAAAATCTACCTATGAAGAAGATCTTAATCGTCGAAGACGACTTAACATTAGGGGAAACACTTAAAGAGAGACTTGAGTCGGATTTTGAAGTCGTCTGGGCCGCAAATCAGGCGCAGGCAATCAAGAAAATTAAAGAGCATGATTTTGATTTAGTGATTTTAGACATAGGACTTCCTGATGGTGATGGCTTTCAAGTCGCTAAAACTGTGAATAAATCAAAAAGTCATATTCTGTTTCTGACGGCTCAAAGTGATGCGGAAAGCCGCCTGGAAGGTTACGAACTGGGCGCCGAAGAATTTATTCCCAAACCTTTTCACTTAAAAGAATTGATGATTCGTATTCGCCACGTTCTGACGGATCATTCTGTGAAGCCACATAGATTGAGTGTGGATGGTATTGAAGTTGATTTTAATCAAATGTCAGTCCGTAAACGTGACGGAACGATTGAATACCCGGCACAATCAGACTTAAAGATTATTGAGTTCCTTATAAAGAAATCGCCTCAGGCTGTTACCCGCGACGAAATTATGGATTTCGTTTGGGGACAGGACAAGAACGTAAATATTCGTAGTATAGATAATGCGATTGTCAGAATTAAAAAGTTTTTAGATTTAAATAACGATGATGTGATCAGAAACGTCCGAGGAATCGGCTACCAGTGGACATCCACTGATGGGATTAAAAATGAATATTAATTTTACCAACGCAATCAAAAATACGCCGCAAGCTGTTCCGCCGATTTGGTTCATGCGGCAAGCTGGTCGTTATCATTCGCATTACCAAGCACTTCGTAAGAAAAATTCATTTATGGATTTGTGCCGCCTGCCAGATTTGGCTGCCGAAGTCACAATGGGCCCGATTCAAGATTTCGATTTTGATGTCGCCATTATTTTTTCTGACTTATTGTTTCCCCTTCAAGCAATGGGGTTTGGATTGCAGTACAGTGACGATGGCCCAAAGTTAGATGTGCATTTAACTCCTGACTTTATCAATAAAATGACTCCGTTTGATGAAGCTTGGCCACAGTTGATGTTCCAAAAGCGCGCGCTTGAGCAAGCTCGGAAACGTTTGCCAGGAAATAAGTCTTTAATTGGTTTTGTTGGTGGCCCATGGACGCTATTTGTTTATGCGGTGGAGGGTTCACACAAAGGTAGTCTGACGTTATCTAAAAAATATTTGCCGCTTTATCCTCAATTTTGTGCGCAATTAATCCCGATATTGAAAAAGAATATTGAAATGCAATTAGAAGGCGGCGCCGAAGTCGTTATGCTGTTCGATACTGCCGCGGGTGAAATTGATCCTCTTTTATTTTCGCAATTTATAATGCCTCAGTTGATGGACCTAGCTCAAACATTCCCCAAAAAATTAGCGTATTATTCTAAAGGAACAATGGGCGGCTACTTCCCTAAAGAATTTTTTATGGCGCCGTGGGCCGGTTTAGGATTTGATCATCGTTGGAATTTGCCATCGTTGCTGAAGAACCTAAATGCATACGACAATCCATTTTTTGCTCAAGGTAATTTCGATCAATCATTGTTGCATCAAGACCCAGCTGATTTTGAAAAAACTCTGCGATTTTATATCGAGCCATTCAAAAATATGCCACCAGAAGAACGCTCACGTTGGGTTTGCGGTCTTGGGCATGGTGTTTTACCAAATACACCGGAAAAAAATGTGCATAAGTTTATTGAGATAGTCAGAAAGGAATTCAGCAATGGCGGCTAGCTTTAAAGAGTTATATCGCAAGTACGATATTCCCGCACCACGCTACACGAGTTATCCAACGGTGCCATTCTGGTCAGAAACGCCGGGGCGCGATCAATGGATCAGACACTTAAGTTCAGCGTTGGAAAAAGATCAATCGAGCTGGGCATTGTATGTTCATTTACCTTACTGTGAAACTCTGTGCACGTTTTGCGGTTGCAATACG
>NCGL01000136.1 GCA_002256935.1 Bdellovibrio sp. 28-41-41 | reverse complement strand
TGTAAAAGGTTTCACGGATAACACGGGTTCACAAAAAGTGAATGACGATCTTTCGCATAAGCGCGCTGAAGCGGTAAAAGCTGAATTGACAGCTGCGGGTATGCCGACAGCAGTGATTTCAACTCAAGGTATGGGTCCTAAAGATCCAATCGCTGACAACACGACACCAGATGGTCGCAAACAAAACCGTCGCGTAGAAATCGAAGTGACAGTGGATCAATCAAAAGTGCCAGCAGAAACAAAGTAATTTTTAGTTTCATGCAGTGAAAAAAAAGCCAAGCATCTAGCGATGTTTGGCTTTTTTTTTGCGGGTGATTAATGTGTAGATTGGAAGATAATGGAAATAACTCCGGTATTGAAGAAAATAGCCTAAGTTAAATATTGGCCAATATTTCGCTTTGTTTTTCGAGGGAAACTTCGGGTTACTCCTGCAAAAGTCTGGACGGTAAATTAAGGTAGGCGCGAGCGGCGTTACGACCAAAACGCAGGGCTATGGGATAATACTCCTATTTTTCGTAAAATAGGGGACACATTGCGCCTTCTACCTACTTTGGTTGTGTTGGCATTATTCTCAGACTCTTCGCACTTAGCCTCTTCTATATTAGTTAGATCAGTAACTAAACCAAATCAAAAATGATCATTTCAGAATCATCCTTAACCTCTATTTTTACAGTGCCGATATCGATAGCCGCGATGGCATCACCAGTTTCGATTTCGTTGTCGTTAACTTTAACAGTGCCTTTTATTAACTGGATCCATAATTTGCGACCTTTATTCAATTTATAATCTAACGCCTCGGATTTTTTCAATCGTGAGATATACATGTTCGCATCTTGATTGATACTAATCGATCCATCTCGTCCATCTTTTGAAATCACGTGAACTATTTTCTGTGTGGTCAATTCTTTCTCAAAAGACTTCTGTCCGTAACCAGGTTTGCCGCCGCGATGATCCGGGCTAATCCAGATTTGAAAGAAATGCGTCTCTTTTGATTTCTCGTCATTGTATTCGGAATGTGCAACACCGGTTCCCGCACTCATGCGTTGTATTTCGCCGGGTTTAATTACCGCCACGTTACCCATTGAATCTTTGTGCTGTAGAGCACCCGATATCACGTAGGAAATGATTTCCATATCTTTGTGTGGGTGAGTTCCAAAACCAGTTCCGCCTTGAATGCGATCTTCGTTAATTACGCGCAGAGAGCCAAAACCCATGAATTCTGGGTCATAGTATTCCGCGAATGAAAATGTGTGACGTGATTTTAGCCAACCATGTTCTGCCAAGCCCCTATCATTTGATTTTCTTACTGTAATCATAACTATCTCCTGTTGATGAACCCAGTATCGTCTAAAACCGCTGGACAAGAAATTATAATGTTTCTATATTCTGTATATATTTAAACTATATAGTTTGGGTGGGCATATATGACAATTGATCAATTAGAGACTCTAGAAATGGTTGTAGAGAAGGGCAGTTTTAAAGCCGCCTCCGAGCACCTTCACAAGACCCAACCCAGCCTGAGTGTCGCAATTAAGAAACTTGAAGAGGAATTCGATCTAAAGCTTTTTAGTCGCGAAGAGTATCGTCCTAAACTGACACCAGAAGGAGTAGTTTTTTACAATTGGGCAAAGCAGTGTTTGTTTTCCTTTAGAGAATTAAGAACAGTCGGTTTGGAATTAGGCACGAAAAAAGTCGAGCCTTTTCTAAACATCATTTTAGATCCATTAGTACGTCTAGAAGTCTTCTGCGATATTTTCGATGATATTATTTCGGGAAAGTATCCGACTGAAATTACATTTCGTTCCGAGATTATGAGCGGTGGTGTTGAATCTTTGTTAACAGGTGAAGCCAATTTTGCCATTTCGGTGAAGGCTGCAGAGAACGAGGCGATCGAAAGTATTGCTTTTGATAAAATTGAAATGATTCCGGTGGTGGCAAAAGCGATCTCGAAAAAACTACCAAGTTTGACATTTAAATCGTTAAAACAAATTCCGCAGATCATTGTGCAGCAGCAACCAGATAAGAACAATATGGTTTCAAGAGATAGTCGCGGCGTTGTGGCTGATACTAAAAGGTGCTACGTCAGCGATCACTCGCTTAAACATAAAATGATCAGCAATGGCTTTGGGTGGGGACGACTTGCGCAACATGAAGTCGCCAGTGAACTTAAAAAGGAAATCTTAGTTGCTATTCGGGATGAAAATATTAAACCGTTTGTATTAGATCTTCATATTATGAGATTGAAACATAAACCGATGGGACCGGTTGCTCAGGTTATTTGGGATCAGTTATCAAGATCGGGATCTAGTAAATCCCGATCGAAATCAAAATAGATTTGCTTACTCGGCAACGTCTTTCGCGTTGATTCCATACTTGCGCATTTTTCGAAGCAAGGTGTTTTTTGGAATATTCGCGTTGGCTACTGTTTGATTGATGCGACCTTTGTTTTGTTTCAATGCTTTAACAATGAATTCTTTTTCCATTTCTTCTTTGAAATTGTCAAAGTCGAGCGGTTTGAAAGAATCTTCAGTTCCAGTGCCAACTGGCAAGGTGTTCGCAAGTGCGCTGCTGATAACCGACGTCGCGGGCAGAAGTGATTTCATGCTTTCTGTGAGCGAGGCATTTGTGATTTTATTTCCAGACTCAATAATGAAAGCGCGCTCGACAAAGTTTTCAAGTTCACGAATGTTCCCTGGCCATTTATACTTTTTTAAAAGAGCCAATGTTCCTGGTTCAATCGATTCGAAATTGCGATTTTGTTTGCGATTAAACTTTTTAATAAAGTAGTCGCCCAGTTTATCTAGATCATCCAGACGTTCGCGTAATGGTGGCATAAAAATCGGCATCACGTTCAGGCGGTAAAACAGATCTTCACGGAATTTACCTTCTTGGATCATTTTTTCTAAATTGCGATTAGTGGCTGCGATGATGCGAACATTCGTTTTGATTTCCCGAACTGAACCAACTGGTGTAAATGCCTTGTCTTGAATCGCGCGCAATAGTTTAACTTGCATATCGATTTTTAACTCGCCGATTTCGTCTAAAAACAAAGTGCCATTGTTAGCGGCCTGAAATTTACCGATTTTTCTTTCTGTTGCGCCAGTGAACGCACCTTTTTCGTGGCCGAAGAATTCGCTCTCAATTAAATTTTCTGGAATAGCGCCGCAGTTGACTGCGATAAATTGTCCCGTTTTTTGAAACGAGTTGTGATGGATGGCTTTGGCTACCAATTCTTTTCCTGTACCATTCTCTCCACGAATCAAAACTGTCGTGTCGACTTTGCTGAGTTTGTATATCAATTGGAACACTTCACGCATTTGGTGTGAGTTTCCTACAAATTCTGTTTCGATATCGTCATCAAAAATTGGATTTGACGCCGACAACTCGAGAACCATTTCGCGGGCGTTGAGGCAACCGTCGATAGCTTTGAATAGTGATTCTTTTTGTACTGGCTTTTGAAAGTAATCAAAAGCGCCTTCTTTGGTGGCTTCAACGGCATCTGCGTAATTTCCGTGTGCCGTCATGATTACGACAAATGTACGAGGGTCATGAGCTTTGATAGCTTTGAGGGCCGTGATGCCATCTACGCGAGGCATTTTCACGTCCATTAAAACAAGGTCGTAATGTTGAGTTTTGATTTTATCAATCGCATCTTGGCCATCGACAGCTTCGCTAAAATTAAAAGTCACATGAGGAAACGATGCTGGCAGAATTTGCTTTAAGGATTCTCTTAGCTCTTGCTCGTCATCTACAACTAGGGTTCTTAAAATAGTATTCATGGGCCAAAAACTACCATAAAGGCGTTCTTAGAAGAAAGGAATTATTAGCCGTTAGGTAATTTTATTCTGACCGTCGTGCCTTGGTTCAAAATTGAAACTACTTCCATTTTTCCCGAATGTAACTCGATAAAGTACTTCACTAAGAAAAGTCCTAATCCGCTGCCCTTAATGCTGTCAGGAACCGAGGCCGATCTGAAAAATTTCTGACCAACTTTTTGTAATTCGGCTTCAGAAATACCGTAGCCTTGGTCCTTAATCTCTGTGACGATGTGCAGGTCAGTCTCGAACGTTTTGATCGCTATGACCGTGCCGCTAGGTGAATACTTAATAGCATTTTCTATAATATTTATAAGCGCTTCTTTGATCAGGATTGGGTCCATTTCGGTTAAGAACAGTGGTGCCAAATCGGTATCAATTTTTATATTTTTGTCATGGGCTAAGGGGCGCAGCGATATAATACTAGCGTCAATCAGCTGGTTCAGGTCGCTAGGGACTATGTTGAGTTTGATATTTTGTGATTCGACTCGGGCAATATTTAAAATGGAACGAATATAGTGATCTAATTCTTCGGAATATTTTTGGATAGCAGTTAGATCATTTGCCATGGGGCCTTCCACGGAGGAAGCCAAATTACGAGCGACCACACTCTGAATTTTAGCGAGTGGATTTTTTAAATCGTGCGAGATTAAGCTGATGAAATTGGATTTCATCTGTT
>NCGL01000135.1:8241-9044 GCA_002256935.1 Bdellovibrio sp. 28-41-41 | reverse complement strand
TAGCCGCCGGACATGCTCGTCAGGAACGCCGCATTGCTCTTCGTCGCTGCAACTTTGTCTAACAAGAATTCCATCGCATCGACTGGATTCATCGGCGCTAGAACTTTTCTTAAAATCCATAGGCGTTGAAGATCTTTTTGATCAACTAGTAAGTCCTCTTTTCGAGTGCCTGATTTGTTGATGTCCATACATGGGAAAATACGTTTTTCCATAAGCTTACGATCAAGGTGGATCTCTGAATTACCAGTACCTTTAAATTCCTCGAAAATAACCTCATCCATTCTTGAACCAGTATCTACGAGCGCCGTTGCGATAATAGTTAATGATCCGCCTTCTTCGATATTTCTAGCCGCACCGAAGAATCGTTTTGGTTTGTGGAGGGCATTTGAATCCACACCGCCTGATAAGATTTTTCCAGATGGTGGAACAACCGTGTTGTAGGCGCGGGCAAGGCGAGTGATAGAATCTAACAAGATAACAACGTCATGCTTGTGTTCTACTAAACGTTTTGCTTTCTCTAAAACCATGTCTGCCACTTGAACGTGACGAGTTGGTGGCTCATCAAATGTTGATGATACAACTTCGCCTTTTACCGTTCGTTGCATGTCAGTTACTTCTTCCGGACGTTCATCGATCAACAATACGATCAATTTTACTTCAGGATGATTAGTCGTAATCGCATTTGCAATATTTTGTAATAATACTGTTTTACCTGTACGAGGCGGCGCCACGATCAGGGCACGTTGACCTTTACCCAAAGGACTCATCAAATCCACAACGCGAGTCGTGTATTCAGCGGGGCC
>NCGL01000135.1:0-8228 GCA_002256935.1 Bdellovibrio sp. 28-41-41 | reverse complement strand
GTGTCACCAGTTCTTAAACCGAAGCGACGAATCTGGGATGGAGATACGTAAATATCATCTGGTCCTGGTAGATAGTTGTAATCTGGTGATCTCAAAAATCCGTATCCATCAGGTAAAATTTCTAGAACGCCTGATCCGTAAATATCTACACCTAGTTTTGCTGAGCGTTTTAGAATTTCAAAAATCATGTCCTGACGGCGAAGACCGGCCGCATTTTCGATTTTTAATTTAATCGCTAGACCCGTAAGCTCTTGGATATTTTTTGTTTTTAAGTCTTTTGAAGATAGCCAGCTTTTCTCTTCGTCAGTTAAGTTGATTCCAGTGATGTCGACTTCGGCGCCCTCGCCGTTAATTCCATTTTTTAAGTTGATGTCGTCTGGATTTGGATTCACATCATCGCCGTGAACTTGGCCCTTCTGTGCTTGTCTTTGTTGATACTGCTCTCTTTGATCTCTCAAATCATTCCGGTCATTGTCATATCGATCGTTTCTATCATTACGGTTATTATTATTGCGATCGTAACGATCATTTCTATCACCGCGATCATTGCGGTTTCTATTGTTGTTATTTTGATAGTTTTGCTTGTGGCTACTACCACCACCACCACCGCCGCCACTGTTGTTGTTTTTGTAGTAGTTATTTCGGTTGTTATCGTAGCGTGGCTTGTTGTTAGTTCCGCTGTTTCTGTTGTCTTGATTTTGTTGTGGTCGTGGTTCTGCTCCACCCGTTGCCTGTCCAGTTGTCGGCGCTGGTGCCGGTGCTGCGCCTTCGGTAGGTGCGGCGGCAGTTGCGGTCGGTGCTGATTCAGTCGAAGTTTTTTCTTTAGGAGCGGCCGCTTCGGCTGCTTGAGGAGGAGGCGGCGGTGCGCTTTCTTGAACACTGGCTTCGTGAGCGCCATCGTCAGATTTGGCTTTTTTTCCCTCGTCGGCAGGCTTTGCGCGACCTCTTTTTTTAACTACATCAACTGATTTGTCACTGGTGTTCTTTGAATCCGACAAACACGACTCCTTATATATAATTGGTTGGGTATAAAACAACTGACATACGAAATTCTTTTAGGATTTTTTATCTAAATTGATTTTTAAATTAATTTATTAATGAACCTTTAAAGGAATTATTGTGGGGTTGTTTAAACCAAGGGTATTTAGAACAAATACTCCCTCAGTTTAGCGGAAACTCGACTTATGTCAATCGGAAATCCCTACTCTTTAAAATATTATCGTCTCAAAATGAGAACTTGGGTATAAAAATAAAACCGTAAGTGCTAATAATCATTGTGCTTTTTAACAACGTGACTAACGCTCAATTAGTGCCCTTGAGGTTAGATCCTCTAAATTCTATCAGGATACCTCTCCCACACTCATTTAATTTGAGAAGTTAGTTTTTTTCAACCAAAGTCCTGCATAAGTTTGAGATGTTAAAAAACTCTCTACAAATTTCATTGAAAGCGCCTATCCGCCATCGTTTTGAGAAACTTTTGTAAAGTTTTTTGCCAGAATTTCCGAGTATCTTATAGTAAATAAAGGAGCAATACGTGGATTCAAACAACATTCCAGCAGCCAGAACACAGTTGTTACTTCCTGTTTCTTTTAAAAAGAACTATTCCCGTGAAAACTCTCAGGGAAACTTAAGAAACATTAGCTTAACAGGCGCTTTTTTAGAACATGGTGAATCATCTGCCTTGAAACCAAATGATAAACTTGTCGTTTTCTTTGAGGTCGCAGGCCGCGAAAGAAAAATTCAAGCTACTGTTGTATGGGCTAATTCTGTTGGCTGTGGCTTAAAGTTTATGCCGGTAAACAACCGTGACGTTCAAATCGTTGATGATTTAATTTATTTCGTTGAAGCACAACGTACAGATCGTCGTGATGTATTAGATAAAATCCTTAAGAAAGTCGGCTAACACTTTCTTCTTCTTTTTTCATAAAGAACAAATAAAAAAAGCTTCTGTTTTCAGAAGCTTTTTCTTTTTGACGCTCAAATTTCTTCAAGCTTAAAATTTTCTAACAAGAAACAAGTAGGGATTAACCTACTTGTGTTTCGTTCATTGCTTGTTCGAACTCTTGTCTCTGTTTATTTTTTCTCTTCACGATGAAAATAACTGCTAGTAACAAAGCTGCGGCACCAATACCAACGATCATGATTGTCTCTTGATCCATTCCCGCAATCGTTGATCCATCGCCATGTTCACTTGCTGGATCTTTCGTCATTCCCGCAGCACCATTCATATCTGGCGGTGGAGGCGGTGGCGTGCTTGCCATATCCGGTGGTGGTGGTGGAGGTGTTCCCATATCTGGCGGTGGAGGCGGAGGCGTTCCTGCCATATCCGGTGGTGGTGGAGGTGTTCCCATATCTGGCGGTGGAGGCGGAGGTGTTCCTGCCATATCCGGTGGTGGTGGAGGTGTTCCCATATCTGGCGGTGGAGGCGGAGGCATTGTCGCAGTATCTACTGGAGGCGGAGGTGCCATCTCGGTTTGTGGAGCTGGAGGCAAGCCAGTATCTGTACTTGCTACCGGAGCGGCCGCGCCAGCATCGTCTTTCCAGTACTTAACTTCTGTACCCGGATCTAGTGTCTTTTTAGATTCGAACGAGTTTGAACCGTAAAGTTCTTTCCATCCATCTGAAGATCCCAAAAGCTCTTTAGCTACATTTTTAACTTTGTCGCCTTCTTTAGCTTGGTAAATTTGTGGCTGGATACCCTTGTCTTCAAAGTATGTGATCACTTTAGTGCTATCATCTGGGCGAGTGGGCGAATTGTAATAAATTTTATCGCCTACACGAGCTTCTCTATTTTTTAAAACGGCATTGATTTTTTTGATTTCTTTTAAGCGGGTCGCATCACCGTAGATTTTCTCAGTGATTGATTTGGCAGTGTCACCTTTACGAGCAAAATAAACAGTATTAACTACTTTATCGCCCACTGTCCAAGTCTCAGTTTTCATTTTTTGATACTCAGGAGGTGGTGGTTTAGGAACATCACTTACAACCGGAGCTGTTTCAGTAACTGCTGGAGCTGGAACTGTTTCTGTTGGCGGTGGGTTGTTAGCTAATGTATCTGTTGCAGTCGGAGCCGGCTGAGTCTCGGTAGGGGCTGCTTGAGTTTGCAAACCGGGATCAACTGGATTTCCGTTAGCATCTAAAGCTTGTTGATTTGGATCAGTGACTTGCGCTGTCTCTGAGCCTGCAACCGCGTTTGGATCCAAAGTTGGATCAGTGGCTGCATTTGGATCTGTCAGATTCCCTTCTGATAAGGTTTCGGCAGAACCGACTTCACCAGTTTCATCTCCAACCGAAGCTTCAGGAGAGACTGACTCTGGGTTTTCGCCACCTTCAGAGGCAATTTGGTCACCTGTTTCTCCGCTAGTGTCACTTGACGTACATCGAACACTCGAAATCACAAGTGCGGTGGAAGCTAGGAGAATCAATAATATTTTTTTCATATATTTCATCCTTGATCTATTTGAAACCAACGTTTTCTTTAAGTTTCACTTTTTATTTAAGCACATCGGCATAGACAATCAATTCTTTTATAGGTACAGGACTCCAGAAAAATATTTCTTTCTAGACTTAAAGCCTAGAATCAACTCTTCAGACCAGAAAACCTGTGCTATTTCATATTGATCTTCTTAATAACATCACCGACTTTTATCTTGTTTTTCGCAAACCAGCCTTGTTTAACCTCTAAGGCATACTTTGCTTTAGCACTACTTGGGTACGTTTTTGGATTTAAACATAAATAACATTCCGAAATTATCTGGAATCTCTGAACGATTCATCAATCCATGCTGTTGTTCAGCGTCTGTGATCGCAAACTCCGCTTTTATTGTTGTTGTGCCGATCTGTACCGATCCCTTCTTGAATTTAGGGCCATCGGCAAAGCTGGCTGTAGATAGACATACTAATAAAAGAACTAAAAAAGATCTAACGAATGAAAACATCTACATAACCTTTCTTTATTGGGCCCGACTTAAAAAGTAGTCGGCAACGATGCCGTGGCGAACTCCTCGCGTGGAGACGGTCACGGATTTCAAATTTACGGCTTCAATTATTTTTCTTAATAAAATGGCGCCCGAATACAAGATATCGGCGCGGCCTTTAGGAACTCCAAGTTCTTGAATTCTCTGTTCCACAGTTCTGGTTTTTAATTTGTTTTCCAAATCTAAAAGAATTTCGTGCGACAGTCTGTAGCCATTGATTTTACTATCATCATATCCACCCAAAATAATTTGCGCGAGTGTCGTAGGCGTTCCCGCAACAGCGAGCACTGTTTTAATTGGGAATTTAGATATAGATTTTATAGCTGGCGCAATTCCAGATTCAATTTCCGCTAGTAGGTTTTTCTCATCTTGAGGGCTAACGGGATGACTTTTAATAAACTTCTCTGTTAAAAGTACAGCGCCAAACGGAATACTAATACTGTATTCAATCTGTGCCCCTTTACCAACAATCAGCTCTGTAGAGCCACCACCGATATCAATTAATAGGTTATATCCAGTTTCGTCTGTCTTCTGTCCCCAGAAAACGCCTTGGTAAGTCACTTTGGCTTCTTGTTCTCCAGGGATTGTTTCAATGTCTAGTCCTAAGTTTTTTCCAATAGTAAGCAAGTCGGCACGGTTTTCAGCAATTCGGGCCGCCGCAGTGGCTTTGGGTAAAACGATATCAGGCTGAAATTCATCGATCATTTTCTTGAATATCGTAAGCGTTGTTTTTGCGCGTTCTAAAGCTTCTGGCATAAATTTCTTGTTCAAAGCAAGGCCTTGTCCCAAGCGAACAATATCAACGACATCGTTTTTAATAGAAACGATGCCATTCTTGTTAGCTGTACATAATAGCAACAAAAAGGAATTAGACCCTATGTCGACTGTCGCTATCTTTAGATCTTTTGCGCTCATCCCTGATCCAATTTTTTTTTCAAGATTTCATTTACTTTATCAGGGTTCGCTTGGCCTTTAGATAATTTCATAATTTGGCCAACGAAAAACCCAAATACTTTTATTTTTCCCGAACGATATTCAGCCACGTTTTTTTCATTATCTTTAATAACGCCATCAATGATTTTTTCTATAACAGAATCATCGCTAATTTGACCCAGACCTTTTTCATCCACCAATTTCTGTGGATTTTTGCCTGTCTGCCAAATATCTGGGAAAATAGTTTTTGCAATTTTTCCCGAAATAACTTGTTTATCGATCAACGTGATAAGCTCTGCTAACAATACCGGAGTCATTTTTGATTGGCCGATCGTCATGTGAGATTCTTTCATTTCACGCATAACTTCAGTCATGATCCAGTTCGAAGCGGCTTTAGGGTTTCCGCAGGCTTTAGCTACCGTCTCAAAGAAGTCCGCGATATCTTTTTCTTCCGTCAACACTTCGGCATCATAAGCCGGTAAGCCAATTTGGCGCACTAAGCGAGCCTGACGAGCTTGCGGCAGTTCAGGTAACGTAGCTTTAATATCCGCAATTTGCTTATCTGGAATAATAATCGGTAATAGATCAGGGTCTGGGAAATAACGATAATCTTGCGCATCTTCTTTCATACGCATGGAATAGGTTCTGTTTTTATCAGAATCATACAAACGAGTTTCTTGAACGATTTTCTCGTTTCTTTCAACGGCATCAATTTGACGATCAATTTCGTATTCGACCGCTTTCTCTATAAATCGAAATGAATTTAGGTTTTTCAACTCAACTTTAGTTCCTAATTTCTTCTCGCCAATACGTTTTACGCTGACGTTACAATCACAGCGCAAAGATCCTTCTTCTAAATTTCCATCGCACACATCAAGGTAGCGAACGATTTGGCGCATGATTTTACCGTATTCTGCCGCCTCTTGCGGCGAGCTTAAATCGGGGCCAGATACGATTTCTAGCAATGGAACACCCGCGCGATTGTAGTTTAGAAGTGTCACATCGCCGTGATGGGTCGATTTACCCGCATCTTCTTCAAGATGGGCGCGCGTGATACTAATTCGTTTTTCATAATCAGGCATCTTAAGCATCACGAAACCATGTTCACAAATAGGCTCTTCATACTGAGAAATCTGATAACCTTTAGGTAAATCTGGATAGAAATAGTTCTTACGTGCAAAAATAGATTTCTGACGAATCTTACAATCTAAAGCAAGGCCCGTTTTAATTGCTAGCTCTACTACTTTTTTATTTAGAACGGGCAGTGACCCAGGAAGACCCGCACTCACTGTAGAAATATTTTCGTTATCGCCAGCTGAAAACTCGGTTCCGTCTGAAGAAAATATTTTGCTGTTCGTGTTTAATTGAACATGAATCTCGATACCAATAGTGGCTTCATAACCGCGAATTTCGTAAGCCATTACTCAAACCCCTTTGGCTGAGCACCGCGAACAGGTGATGTTTCTTCTAGGGCGGATGCGATGTTTAACATTTTTTGTTCGTCAAAATCTTTACACATTAGCTGAATTCCAATAGGTAGATTTTTCTGGCTAAGAGCATAGGGAATACTCATTCCTGGAATTCCGGCCAAATTTGTCGAGACTGTGAAAATATCATTTAAGTACATGGCTAAAGCATCATCAATACGTTCGCCAATTTTAAACGCTGGCGTAGTTGATACCGGCGAAATTAAAGCATCGCATGATTTGAATACTTCGTTGAATTGAGCTTTGAGCATGCGACGTACTTGCGATGCTTTTCCGTAATAGGCTTCGTAGTATCCGCTGGATAGGCAGTATGTCCCCATAATGATTCTTCGTTTAACTTCAGAACCAAAACCATCGCCGCGAGTTTTAGAATAAAATGAATCTAAACTAACGCTCGATAAATCTTTGAAATCATGGCGGTAGCCAAACTTAACCCCGTCATAACGAGATAAGTTCGAAGATGCTTCGCTGGACGCGATCAAGTAGTATATCGGAACAGCGTGTTTAGTTAATGGAATTGAAACTTCAACAATTTCAGCTCCCTGTTTTTTTAGATTCTCAATAGCGAGCTCAAGAGCTTTTTTTACATCGGCATCTAATTGATCTGAGAAAAACTCTTTCAAGACACCGATCTTTAATCCTTTTACAGATTTATTAATGTTCTGACTAAATTGAAAGTCTGAGCGCTGTGATGTTGTTGAATCCATTTTATCAAAACCACAGATGCTTTCTAAAACAAGGGCGGCATCCTCGACCGTATTTACCATCGGGCCGGCCTGATCCAAGCTGGAAGCATACGCTATAATTCCATAACGTGAAACGCGGCCATATGTTGGTTTCACGCCAACAACCCCGCAATAACTAGCGGGCTGACGAATCGATCCGCCCGTATCTGTACCAATCGTAGCAGCCGCAAGTCCCGCGGACTGCGCTGCGGCCGAGCCCCCGCTTGATCCACCCGGAACGCGATCTAAATCCCATGGATTTCGAACGAGTCCATAAAAAGAAGTTTCGTTTGAACTGCCCATCGCAAATTCATCTTGATTTAATTTTCCTAAAATTAATCCGCCGTTAGATTTAATACGTCCAACAACAGTCGCATCATACGGAGGAATAAAATTCTCTAGAATTTTTGAGGCCGCAGTTGTTTTAATTCCTTTTGTGCAAAGCATATCTTTGATGCCAAAGGGTACGCCCAATAATTTTTTCGCCGACACGTCTTCGCCCTTGGCGATTCTAGAATCTATGTCGCTTGCTTGCTCTAGCACGCTTTCGTTCATCGTGATGTAGGCGTTTAGTTTTGGATTGTGTAAATGAGCGCGTTTCATATAAAACTCAGCGACTTCCTTTGCGGATATTTTCTTGGTACGAACAGCCGTACTGATTTCTTTTAGAGATGATTTTAAGATGTCCATTTTGTTTCCTAAACGACAGGAGGTACTTTAAATAAATTGCCGGCACGTGAGGGTGCATTCGCCATGATGTCTTCAGTTTTGATTTCATTATTTTTTTCATCTTCGCGCAGATAGCTTTCGATTTCGACGGGCGTAACCATTGGTTCAACACCTTTCGTATTTACTTCTGCAATTTGATTGAAAAAATTTAGAACTTTACCTAAATCTTTTCCGAGCTGATTTGTTTCCGCATCAGAAAGTTCTAAGCGACTTAAGTGGGCCATTTTTTTTAGCGTTTCAGCGTCCAACGTAAACTCCTAGTCTAGACTGCTCACAGCTTAGGACAATTTACTTTTTAGTTCAACGAGGAGTTAATTCTAAAGGTCTAGGGATCGTATCCAGTCATGGATCTCTTTGATGACGACTTCGGTCGTTTC
>NCGL01000048.1 GCA_002256935.1 Bdellovibrio sp. 28-41-41 | reverse complement strand
GCACGCGAATACGAGGATGTAGGTTCAAGGTCAAATCCAACTCTCAAAAAGATCCACGGATGAAAATCTTACTTGACCTCAGGGCCGTCTATACGAGGGGAATTAGGTATCGAATGCGCATTATTAGAATAATCGGTGGGTCCGCCAATTCTGGTATTTTCGCTTTTTATCGGATTCAATGCCCCTCCAAGTCTCACTTAGAAGACAGGTATCGTGATACTCTAATAACGTCAAATAGCTGAATTTAATAAATTTGTTAAAAATCTATTGAGACTATAGTCTCAATAGATCAAACGTATTGAAATTATTGAACGATTTGTACAATTCACGTTGAATTCAATTCCATAACTGGCGTGAAAAAAATTCAATCGGTTTAAACAATTTGTAAGTACACGTTGAAAGATCGTCAAATACAAGAATAGTTCTTTCAAATTTTCAGAAAGCTTATTCCTTATTTAGCTTAAGTAAAATCTCTACAGTTGGGCATCTTTTCTAGATTCAACATTAAAAACAAAAAAATCGCCAGCGCTGCCATTTTTGCGGTAAGTTTTAATTTGAGATGCGGTTGCATCTAAAAACGATATCAAAAGTGAACACTATAGATTAAGTATAATAACCTATGCTTCCTTATTTGTTTATATACCTAAGCGCCTTAGCAGTTGATTGTATCCCAGTATTTGCCCCGCCCGCGTGGATGCTAATGATGCTCCTTATGTTTAAGTTCGATCTTAATCCTTGGGCAGTGGTAGTAATTGGAACAGCAGGTACAGTATGCGGTCGAATGATATTTTTTACTTACATAGTCCCATGGGTGGGCAAAAAGGCGGTCGGTAAGAAAAAAGAAGCCGACCTCAAATTTGTTGGGAATAAAATATTTGGAAAACGCTGGACCACATTTGTTTTCGTTTTCATTTATTCTATCTTACCACTATCGACGACGGCTCTTTTCACCGCCGCTAGCCTTGCTAAGGTAAAACGAGTTTTAATTATTCCACCATTTTTTTTAGGCAACTTAATTGGAGACGGTTTCATTATTATTTCTGGCAATTACGCGATTACGAACTTCAGTGATTTATACGAAGGTTCATTTGATTTGAAAAATATCGTGTTAATGGTGGTCGGTTTAATCGTAATGTTACTTTTTCTATTCATCGATTGGCGGGAGCTCCTTGAGAAGGAGAAATTAAAACTTAAATGGCGATTTTGGAAATAGGTGGCATTTTTTCGACGCCTATCATCATAAGACGAAACGCTGACTTTTCTTTTTTAAAATTTCGATACATATGTATAGGAACTTTTTGTGAAATGACTACACATGATTGAAACTGGTAAACCAATATTTTTCCTCGGTTCTATAAACCTTGAACGCTCTATTTCTTTTTATAAAAAATATTCGGTTTCGAGATTCATTCTAAAGATAGTTCGTGTGCACGTCTAAAGCTTGGAAAATATTCTCTTAGAATAGTGAAACTGAATTCGTTTGCTCCTTCGCCTTATACGGTTTTAGCATGGCAAGTAAAAGATTTAGAATCTGCGGCCGAGAAATTAAAAAAAAACAAAGTAAAAATAAAGAAATTTTCCCATATAAAACAGACGTCGCGTGGGATTTGGACGTCGCCAGAAAAATCAAAGGTGATTTGGTTTAAAGATCCAGAGGGAAATTTACTTTCTTTTATTAGCTCGCCGTTGAAAAAAAGTAGAAAGAGGGCCTAGGTTGGTCTAGGTGACCTCGCGTATTCTTCTAGGAGCGCCTAATTTCCATGTTCGTCGATAATTTCGCCGACTAGTTCCTCAAGAATATCCTCAAGTGCAACAAGTCCTATGTTCGCGTTGGTTTTCGAATCCTTAACGATCGCCAAATGCGAACGTTTTTCATTCAGCAACTTCATGATTTTATCCTGTTTCATTGAGGCGTCTACATAAAGCGTTTCTCTTGCAGTGCCTACAAATGCCTGATTGCTTGAGTCGTCCAGCATAGCCAATAGCGCGTCTTTCATATGTACTACACCAATTATATTCTGAAAGCTATTTTGAACAATTGGAAAGCGGGTGTACATCCGCCTTTGGGCGACTTCAAGATTCTCTTCCAAATTCCTTTCTAGAGAAAGAAACTGCACTTGATGTTCTGGAATCATAATGTCTCGAGCGCGTTTGTCAGAAAAAGTGAACGCTTGGTTAATGATTTCGGCTTCGCTTTTTGAAATAATCCCCTCGTCATGTGAGTCTTGGAGAACCATTTTTAATTCTTCCTCAGAAAGAGCTTCTTCTTCAAGTTTGTGAAAACCTAGAAGTCTTAAAATCTTATTTGCCAAAGAAGTGAAAATCCAGATGAGAGGCCTCGCAACCTTGTAGAAATAACTAAGTGGTTTAGAAATCACCAAAGTGACTTGTTCGGCTCGTTGAATCGCCATGCTTTTAGGGACCAATTCGCCGAGGACCACGTGAAGTAGAGTGATGATAAAGAATGAAATTCCTAGTGTAACTCCATGAAATTGAATGGGATTTGCCTTAACTAAATCCGGAAGCAAAAGAACGAATAAATTATAGAAACTCTCTTCACCAACCCAGCCCAATCCAAGGCTTACTAGGGTAATACCAAGTTGAGTTGCGGAAAGATACTCGTCCAACTCATCGACCATTAAAATAGAAATACGCGCAGCTGCCACGCCCTGGCCTTCAAGTTCTTTCAGTCGAGTTCTGCGTACTTTAACAATTGCAAACTCGGCGGCGACAAAAAAACCGTTTAATGCCACAAGAACAAGAGAAAGCAGGATAAATAGTAGGGTAATTGTAAAAGTGGGTGTTGGGTCTTCCATATTTTAAGTTATATCCATTTTAGTTTAAGAGCTCTTTCTAAACGCGCTTCCACTATTTCCCAGTTTATATTTTGGATAAATGCATCGATATATTTTGCCGCCGCTGCACCATAATCCATTTGATAAGAATGCTCATACATATCCATTGCAAGAAGGGGAACGGTAGCCGGAGGCGAGTGCATGTGATCCCATGACCAATAATTTTCTATGGTTTTAAAATGATAATTGTAACCTAAAATAACCCAGCCAGAGCCGCCGCCCAGGCCTTGTGCGATTTTTTTGAATTCATTTTGCCAGTTTTCGAAGCTGCCAAAATCGGAGCTGATTTTATTTTGTAAATCCGTTCCGCATTTCCCGCTACCTCCGAGATTCCCGAAATAAACTTCGTGAAGTATAACTGAACCAGTTCGCAGCAAATGTTCGCGTTTTAGCCCATTTAATATGTAAGGGGATGTGTCTTTATCCTCGATTGCTTCGCCAATTCTTTTTCTTAATCCATTGAGAGTTTTCACTGAACCCCCGTAATTATTTTCCCAATGGGATTGAATCATTTTTTCAGAAAGCCCCTGCAATTTAGTAGGATTAAAAGGTAAAGGTTTTAATTTATGTTCCAGTTCAAAAATTTTTCCTTTAATTTTTGGCGTCGCCAAGACCTTCTCTTCAGCATTTGCTGTTTTAGCTGTACCTAATAGCCATAGTGAAGCCCCGGCTGTTGCAGTTATGAATTCACGTCTTTCCATAAAAACTCCTTTGAGTTTATTTTCTTTTGAAAATATTAATACCTTTAGCAATAACCAAAAATCCTACAGTAATCGCCGTCATGCATGCGCCCGTTGGGAATGAAAATAAGAATGATGCTAAATACCCTAGAAACGCAGACGCGCCTCCAAGCAATGCAGCCATAGCAAAGCTACTATTGGAATTTTCCAAAATCAATAGCGCCGCCATCGGTGGAATGACGGAAAAACTGAATACAGGTAAGGCACCAATAGTTCTTGTACCTATACTAATAATCACACCTAACGATATAAGTAAAAAAAATCTTAAGATTCCGACGGGGTATTTTAGAGTTTTGGCCATAGAGGGATCATAGGATATAAAGAGGATATCTTTTCTTAGCCAAATATGAACAAGTAAAATAGGTAAACAAATCATAGCTAAAACTAAAAGATGTTGCGTATCGACCGCAACCGCATTTCCAAAAAGAACGTTAGCAACATCATGTGCTCCTTGAGCTACACGATCACCTATTAAAAGCAATCCCGCAGTTGCGGCAAGATATACGGCACCAATAAGAGACTCAATCGATTTCGAACGATCGCTAATTTTTGCTTGGGTATGCCGAGCCATCACCAAGGCAAATGATCCCGTAAGAAGAGTGGCCAATACTAACGGGAGGATATCTTCGGAATGATGAAGGGGATGAAGAATATCAATATTCACTAGGAGAAATGCGGTCATTACACCTAGACTAGATACCTGAGACATAGCAGCTGATACAAACACAATTCTATGAAGAATAACGTAGATCCCAATAAATCCACATACGATTCCTAGTAGGATAGAGGCCATTACGGCATTTCCCCAAAATTCCCACGATGAAAAAAAGAAATTTAATTTTTCCATCAAAACAAATCTCCATTCCGAATGCCAATAACTGTGGATGGGGATCCAATAAATACTCTTTGCTTATTACGATCAAGCAACACGACTTGATCAGATACCTTTCCGACAAGTTCAATGAAGTGGTTTACCATAAGCACAGCCGAGTGATGAGTTTTGGCAAGGCTTAAAGTCATTTCGATTGTTTCTTTGGCTCCGCTTTCATCCATTGAAGCTGTGGGCTCATCAAGGACTAATATCTGCGGCTCTGTGCACAAAGCCCTGGCAAGTAAACAGCGCTGCTGTTCGCCTCCTGAAAGAGTTCTGAATAGACGCCGCCGAAGATGGGTAATACGGGTCGAATCGATAGCGGCATCTATTTTAATTTTGTCTTCAGAGTTTAATTTTCTTCCGACACCACGCAAGCCATATCGTCCAGTCTCAATTAAATCTATCACGCGAATGGGATAGATAGGATCCATTGCTTCTCGCTGAGGAACATAACCGATGCGAGTTTGTTCTGCTAATTCTAATTCTCCTCCGTGTAGTGGCACCAACCCTAACAATGATTTCAAAAGTGTAGATTTACCTGATCCATTGTGACCGATAATACAAGTAACTTGGCCAGGTAGAAGATCAAAAGTAATTGGCGGCACCACGCGTGATCCATGATAGCCGATCTCAAGATTACGAGCTCTTAGAAGTGGTCCTATTTTTTCTGGGTTTAGCATTGTCATTATTATTTCCAATTGTTACATTTTTTTTGCAGCGAGCTTATGTACGATCTCATCAAATACATTGATGTAAGTTGTAGCGTCGCTACTGCCTTGAACTTCAGTGGGTAACTGAAGGAATGTAGCGCCTACAAACCGAGCCACGTCTTCGGCATTCCCCTTAGGGTAATAGGGTTCAATCAGCACAAATTTTACTTTTTTTTCCCGGGCCAGTTGAGAGAGCTTTACGATATGGTCAGGAGCGGGCGGCACGCCCGGCTTGGGTTCAACATAGCCAACTTCATTTAATCCGGCCCAATCAGAAAAGTAAATCCAACTGCGATGGTAAGTGATAATAGGTAGGTTCTTAAGGTTAGCTAAAGTTTTTTCCCAAGTGATAATTTTTTTTGTAAGGTCCTGAGAAAAAGATTCTGCCCGCGTTTTAAAGATACTTGCCTTGGACGTATCGATTTTACCAAGGCGCTCGGCGATGGCTTTGGCTACTAATATTCCATTACGCGGATCTAACATGAAATGGGGATTACCTCCGGGGTGAACGTCTCCTTGACCTCTATTAATTGCAGTCTTCGAAATTTCTTTAAGTACAACTAATGTTGAGGCATCAAGATCTCTTTCACCGCCGGTTTGAATTTTTCCATTTCGTGCACCAGTGAGTAGTGGAGGCAGCCAACCATCCTCAAGACCGAGCCCCGCTCGAATTAGGAAATCGGCTCGATTAAGTTTTAAAATCAAATCGGGTTTAGGATCAACAAAATGAGGGTCTTGGGTACCCTTAATTAAAGCACTTACCTCCACCTCTTCGCCGCCAACGATACTCGTAATGTCAGCAAAACTAGGTAACGTGGTGACGACCTTAATTTTTGCTTGTCCATAGACATTGAAAATTAAAATAAAAATTAAAAAATTGAAATTTACTTTCATAGATTATCTCCTTCTAAAATTTGTGAGCCCCATGGGCTCCCATAAGGAACTCAAGTTGTAAGTGAACCGCATGCTGAGCATTTTGCCAAGACTCAGGCTTGTCATAATCATATTGCAGACGCAGCTTGCTGAACTCGCTGGGGTAAAAGGTCACTACCGGAGACACGCGACTTCGCCCGGATATATCCCGATCTGGATATTTACCTGTCGCTGTATCTAGCTCTGTGCCGGGCGACGTATTAGGAGCGTCTTGCATTTTGGCGCTGACCCAATCATAACGTAATCCAATCATCCATCGCTGAAGCTCCTCCCCCAATCGATAGTTGAGTTCAGAATACCAACCCCAATCATTTGGTGTCGCGCTTTCTAAACCATAATCACGTCTAATTATCTCTGATTGCAGCGAGATAAACGAAACCGAATTCGGGTTTCGGTACTTAATATATATATCCGCTCCTTTTATGCGAGTTATGTCTCTGTGATAATTCGTCTCATTTGGTCCTTGCACATAGCTCCCTGCGATATTTATAGACAAAATATCTGTTAGAGAAAAATAGTTATTCCATTTTAAAAGAGTTAACGAATCCCCCGTCGTTTTCATTTTACTTTCCGACAAAAAACTGACAGCGGTCTCTCCATTAGAGTTTTGAGAAGAAAGAATGAATTCTGAATACCATGGAAGCGGACTCAGCCAAGACAATTGTACGCCAGGGTTTCTAAGACCGTCGCCACCAAAAACGCGGCTAATAATCAGTGGCTTATTAACATAGTTCCAAGAATGGGGATGAAACGTATTGTGGCGTCCAAAAGACGTGAAAAATTGTCCCGCTTTTATTTGCAAATTCCAGGGAAGATCGAGTGATGTAACATAGGCTTCCTCGATCTCTATCTTGGTTTCGCCGTTTTCAGGGACAAGAACTAGATTAGCGTCCCCACGTAAATAGGGATCAATTACCGAACCCAATGTAAGTTCTATTTGTTGGGTGTTAAAGCCACTTTGTTTGGGGTCATGACCTCCGCTAAACAAGAGTGGTTCCCCCGTGTCATATTGGGAGAAACTAAATAGACCTATTAAACTAATATCAGGGTTCATTATTTTTGCAGAATTTCCTGAAGAAACTCCTGCAGGCAGCGATGGCGATGCTAATACCGGAGTCGGGTTTAAATCATTTTGTGCCAAAGATTTTTTACAAACAGTGATGCATAAGATTAACGAAAAAACGAAAACCTGATTTAAGTTTTTATCAAACATAAACGTCTCCTAGTGAAGTTGGAAAAGAAAAATGCGGAGGTGCTAAAAAAATGAGTTAGGAATCTAGCAAATACTAGAAGGGTTCAGTAAAGGCGGTCCTCTTGCCCAAGAAGAGGAATAGAAATCAGATAATGAAATTGTAAAAATAAGATGAATACCAGGGGAACGAAAGAGATTGTTGGAAACGACAACGGAAATTTTACTTGCTAAGTAATTAAATTGAGTCTTGGCAATACATAAAGGACAATCCAGATCCGTACTTGAAGTATCTGACTGGCTCTGATTATCATCGTTTTGATGAGAGTGATGAGAATGAGTTTCGGACTTTGCTTGATGAAAAAATTCATGAATCGGTAAATAGGTGGTTTGAACTGAAAAAACTAAGACAACGAAAAACCAAAAATGTTTTACGAAATTTTTTGAAAAAAAGTTTTCTTGCGTTCTACGTCTCACAACCACCTATTCTTTAGCATGGCTAGAGGGTATATTCAAAACACCATGAGCAATGCGCAATGTTAAGACCATTTATATTATTAGCATTCTTATTTTTTCTCTTATTGGGGGCATATCAAAGGTTTCATTTGTTTTTTTCCATTCGAATCGCTGACCTCGACATACATATCAGATTCGATCTGAAATCCAGTTGGCGGCGAAATAATAGAAATGTCTTCTGATAGTACTTTTAGTACCGGCGCTTGGGCCACCATAGTTGTTACACAAGATTCTGTCGAGTTGCCTTTACTAGCATAGACTTTAGTGCATTTCTTTTTGAAAATATCAACGAAGTCTCCTTCCTTAACATGTGGTGAGCCAATGTTAGCCTTTATGCCTTCTGGGATTTCGGTCTTTTCCTGTCTGCCTAAAACTCTGTGGTAGTGGGCGCAACCTAGATCAAATAGAACCATGCCGAGTAGAACTAGTAGCAAACTTTTTGTCTTCATACGTACTCCTTTTTAGTAGGGAAGTTTCATTCCTTTTCCCCGTTTTCTTTTTGTTTTTAAATGTCTATTTTTATTTTTTTTCGTCGATGAGTGAGGCTTTAGCCAGAGAAAAATAATTAATGCAGCGAAGGCTACTATCCCCATTACTAGCACTCGCGGATCGTAAACGTTTTTAAATCTGATAACATGAGTATGGGTTTTGTTTTCCTCACTTGCAAATAGTAGACGACTAACGAAAATAATTGGAATTGCAGGGTTAAATTTAATTGGCAGGAAGGTCTTATTCATAAAAATTCTTTTCACTAAGCATATCTGCAATTTTGAACTGGTTAAGTTGTCCTACGACCCCTTACGAGCCGTAGGATTTGCGGAAATTATTTTCCCGAATAGTTTGAACCGTTTAATTTGCCGCCGTTTAAAGTAACCCAAACGTGAAGAGTTTGTTCATCTTTAGATTTCGATTTGTCTTCATATTTCAAAACGAATTCTTTTCCGTTGGCAGACTCCTCGATACTCTTTAATGTTCCGCCAGCCCATGACTTCTTCTTCTCGTCTTTTTCGGCAACTTTCGCCACAATTGCAGCAGCTGCTTTTTCCACTTCTGCTTTTTTACATTTAGATTGATCCTCGCATGTCACAACGACGGGGCGAGTATCCGGCGCGTGACCTTCTGGACCGTGCGCAAATGCAAAGTTAGTTGTTAGTAAGGACGCTATCACCATAAGAATTGTTTTCATTTTTTCTCCTTTGTTATGGTTATTGTTTAATTAATTATGAATATTTATTTCTTCGGCCTTCATATCCTCATGAACATGATGGTGATCATCTTTGTTTAGTGGGAATGCATCGGGGTCAGATGTGTGCCAGAAGCCGTGGAACTGCATAAAAAATAGAAATATACCGCCAGCTATCAAGCCCACATTGGCTGCATAGGCGAATTTGGCAAATGACTGAGCTTTTCTCCAGCCGCTCAGAACTATAAGCATCGCTGTAAGGGCAACGATTTGACCAACTTCAACACCGACGTTGAAAGATAAAATTCTGAAAAGCATTTGCATCTTGTCATCGCCTAGCGGCAACTGTTGAAGCCGTGTGGACAAACCAAATCCGTGAATTAAACCAAAGGCAAAAACCATTGTCAGAAGGCTGGGAGCCTTCCAATCAAAATATTTTTTAAAACCATCGATGTTTTCAAATCCCTTATACATTACGCTGATTGCGATAACGGCATCGACTAGATAGTAATTCGCCGTGATTTTGAAAAATGTGGCAAATACTAAAGTTATACAATGGCCAAAAGTAAATACGCTAATGAATTTCACGATATCTTTAAATGAGGTTAAAAAGAAAATTACCCCAAAAATAAATAGCAGGTGATCGTATCCCGAAAGCATATGAGTTGCACCTAACCATATATACCGCAAATAACCGCCATCTAGCATAGCTTGCTTGTCCGCAGCCGAAATTCCATGCGCCCACAGCTGCGGACTTGCTATCACAGAAAATAGAAAAAATAGTAGTTTCACTTTACGTCTCCTTTAAATTAAGTTCGCTCAGGTCATGAGTTTTCATGTATTTATCAAATGTTAAATAAAGAGCAGGAAGTATCAATAATGTAAGTAATGTCGAGGAAACAATTCCACCGATCACCACAGACGCCAGTGGCTTTTGAACCTCAGCCCCAATGCTGGTTGAAAGCATCATCGGCAAAAATCCAAAAATATCTACAAGTGCCGTCATCATCACAGGGCGCAATCTTAATAGAGCTCCCCGAGTAACGATCGTCCGGGAATCTAATCGCTCTTTCCTAAGGTCGTTAAAGTAGTTCATCAACACGACCCCATTTAAGACGGCAATCCCTGATAAGGCGATAAACCCAACTCCAGCTGTAATACTAAATGGAAGACCGTTCAGCATCAGTCCTAGAACTCCACCAACGAGAGCCATCGGTACACACGCGAAGATAAGAAGTGTTTCGCCGGCACTCTTAAACGCTGCATAGATCATCATTAAAACCAATAGCAATGCCAGAGGCGCTAAAACGATCAAACGTGACTTTGCTTCTTGGAGATTTCTAAATGTTCCTGTCCATTCGATGTAGTAACCCTCAGGTAGCTTAATCTGGGCTTCAACCGCTTTACGAGCATCATTTACAAAGCTCTCGGTATCGCGTCCATGAGGATTAATCATAACGGCTGCTCGACGTTTTCCATCTTCACGAACTATAGTCCCATAAGCTTCCTCAAATTTGATATCAGCGACTTCACTCAATGGTACCGTTGCGTTGCTGCCAATTCCGACAGGTAAGTTTCTGATTCCGTTTAGGTCGGATCGCTGAGTCTCGCTTTGACGAACAAAAATTGGAAAGCGACGCTCTCCTTCGTAGAGTGTTCCAGCCTCAGCGCCACCAAGAGCAACGCCGACCGTCTGAAGTACTTGCTGCGTAGAAATACCCATCTTTCTTAGGACGTCCTTTTTTGGAGTCACTCGAAGTAATGGCGATGTTCCGCGAAGCTCAGTTTCGACTTCTCCGGCACCGGGAATTTTTTCAACGATCGCAGCGATTTTCTTTGTAATTGAGGATAATGTTTCCATATCATCACCATAAAGTTTTACCGCGACATCTGATTTAGATCCTTCAAGTAGATCATTGAATCGCATTTGGATGGGCTGACTTCTTAAGACCGATTGTCCAGGAAGTTCCGCATCTAGTTTTTCGATGATGGCATTGGCTACTTCACCGCGTGTACGTTTTTTTCCATCAATTGCTGGCCAGTCTTTCTCTGGTTTATACATTACGTAAGTATCCGCTTGATGAACCCCCATTGGGTCATTTGCAATTTCAGAAGTGCCGATTTTAGAAAACGTATAGGCGACTTCTGGAAACTGCGACGCAATCTCTTCGGTTTTGGCTTGAAGCACAACCGATTGATCAATGCTCACGTTTACCGGTCTTGTTGTTTGAACAAGTAATGTACCTTCGTCAAGTTGGGGTAAAAACTCTCCTCCAAGACGAGCGAATAAAATTCCGCCTATGATTGTCGCAATAACTCCGATTGAAATTGTGGCAACCTTAAAGCGAAGTACAAAATTTAAAACCGGTGCATAGAGATGCTCAAGTTTTCTCATTAACCAAGGCTCTTTATCTGCAACTTTGCCGGTCATTAGTAAGCTGGCCAAGGCAGGGGCAGTAGTAAATGAAAGAATTAGAGCAGCCAAGATCGCAATGATAAATGTTGCAGCCATTGGGCGAAACATTTTTCCTTCCACTCCTACAAGAGAGAAGATTGGAAGAAACACAACCACAATAATTAATTGTCCAAACCCAGCTGCCGTTCGGATATGAACGGTAGCATCATATACGGCCTTTTGTAGTTCTTCCTTAGTTAAGGTTCTCTTCATCGCATTTGAACGCTCTTGAATAACCCGAACGCAGTGATCGAGGAGGATGACTGTACCATCCACAATAATGCCAAAATCCAAAGCCCCGAGACTCATTAGATTGCCTGAAATATTAAAGTATCTCATGGCGATAAATGAGATAAGTAAAGATAATGGAATCATGATTGCCGTAATAATTGCAGCCCTCAAGTTACCCATGAGCAGAGCTAAGATAACGATAACAAGAAAAGCTCCCGTCATTAAGTTGTGCTCAACGGTACCTATCGTAGAGCTCACCAAGTCTGATCGAATGTAAAGAGTTTCAAGTTTGTAGCCTTGGGGTAGCCCTTTCTGAACTTCTTTAATACGTTCTGCAACTCTCATAGCTACAGTACGACTATTTTCACCCATTAACATCATCACTGTTCCAACGACCGCCTCACGCGAACGAACGAGACCAGCGCCAGAGCGAAGTTCTGTTGCAAGGGATACTTCCGCAACGTCGCTAATGGTGATTGTCTGAAACGTCTCGAGCGATTTTAAGGGTACGGATCTGATATCTTCAATATCCTTTAATAACCCAACGGCTTGAACCAAGAATTGTTCGCCGGTTTGCTGGACGTAGCCACCACCCACGTTTTTATTAGTCCGTTCAATGGCTTCGATGATTTCAGAAAAGTGAACTCCGTATTTGGCCATCTTAGTCGTATTGGGCTGGATATGAAATTGTCGTTCAAATCCGCCGATAGTATTAACTTCTGCAACGCCTTTAACTGTCAGTAAACGAGGTTTCACAAACCATTCTTGAATTGTTCGCATTTCCATTAACTGTTCAATTCGTTTCTGACCTTCTTCGATCTTTTCTGCTTCCACAGAATAGTGAACGATCTCTCCCAATCCTGAACTTACAGGACCTGGGCGAGGTAGAACTCCAACAGGCAGGGAGCCCGAAACGGATTGAAGTCTTTCGGCTACTAATTGGCGAGCGCGATAGATTTCAACTTCGTCATCAAAGATAACGGTGACTTGCGATAAATTAAAACGTGTCAATGATCGAACCTCGGTTACACCAGCAAGTCCTCGCATAGCGGTCTCGATTGGGAACGTAACGTTTCGCTCAGTTTCTTCCGGCGAAAGTCCGTCGACAGCCGTATTGATTTGAACTTGGTTATTTGTGACATCCGGAACTGCGTCGATTGGTAGGTTTTCAAACGTAACCCAACCGGCGATTGCGATTCCAAGGGTGATGGCTAAAACAGCCATACGATTGTAAATTGAAAAAGCGATAATCTTGCTCATCATTCTTCACCTCCGAAGACATCCATTTCGCTAACTCTTAAAAGTGCGACGCCCTCAATGGCTACTTGATCACTTTCTGAAAGATCGGAACTTGAAATAGAAGAAGTTCCGCTGACTTTATTATTTTTTTGAATTTCAATTAGTTTGAACCAGCCATTCCGCAATCTGTAGACACCGACTTTGTCCCCATAATAAACAAGTGCAGTGTTAGGAATAGAGAATGGTTTTGAGCCTAAACTTTTAGTTTTTACGCCAATGACTTCTTTGGCTTTATCTGAAAGTTTAAAACCGTCCTTTAAATTTGCTTCTTGTGCTGCCATGTTTGGTCCAGCTCGAAAACCGTTTGGAGCCTCTTCTGCTAATGCGCAAAACGCAATTGCAAAACCGGCAAAGATTGCTGCTAAGAAACTATTTTTCATAAACCCTCTGTAAGAAGGCGACCTTCGATGGAGTAAATTCTAGCTAGCGCCTCGATAGCTGAGTTTTCTTGTTCACTAAGGCTTTTCATGTAGTCCGCCATCTGACGATGAATCTCGATTACAAGTGAGCTTGGAATTATGCCGGTGCTGAAAGAGCCTTCAACATCGCGGTGTTTTTTATCTAAATCAGCACTCGATAGAGATTCCTCTAAAGATTTCACGGCATCTTTATATTTTTCGACTTGCAATTGAAGTTGCTGTTGTTCAATTGATTTAGATCGTTCCAATGACAATTGCGCGCGGTGGACGCCCGCAGAGGCATAAGATTTACCGGCTCCATTAGTGTGAAACAATGGTATGGCAAACGATAAATTCAAACCAAATGAATTCATTTTTTGAGAGCCTTGAGTTTGTGTCTCGACGGTAGGGCCAAGTTTCAAATCAGGCCAAGAAAGGCTTTCGGCTTCTTTGAGTTCAGCTTGCGCCAATTCCAAGTCAGAAAGTGATTTCTGTAGCGTAAGACTTCGTGTTAAGTCTGTTTGTCCCGCACTAGCGATCACTGGCCATTTTTTTCTGAATGGCGGCAGGAAGTCTTTACGAACATCGAACTTTCTACCGATCGCCATAGCGATAAATCGCTCGTTTTCACGAATTTCATTTAAAAGAGGACGACGACGTAACCGGTAGTCATTGGCAGCAATATCCATGATGGCATAAGTGGCCTTCTGCTCTGGCGTCATACGGGGACGCGATTGATATTGTTTTTGTATTCGCCCAAACGTTGAAAGCGCATCGTCGTATACCGAAATTTCAGACGAAATTTGACGGAGACGAATTAGCGCCAAATACGTTCTTAAATAGACTTGCTCCTGAACTAATTTTAAATCAAATCCGCTACTTTTAAGCTGGATCTCAGATCTGCGAATTCGCGCATCACGCTTTCCGCCTAGTTCAAATGTATGCGCTAAATTAATTTGCGTATATTGGTAGTTATCATCACCAGATTTTCCGCCTAATATTTGAGAATCAATTTCAGGGTTGGGCCGTTGTTCCGCAACTCCGATCAAGTTCTCATTTTGTTTAAGAAGCAATCGAGCTTGTTCGGCATCTGGATGGATTTCGACGGCACATCGAATGACATCTTTATAATTAGCGATATTGTCGCAAACTGGTTTATCAGTCTGGGCTAATCCTATAGCCGTCCAACCTAAAACCAAAATAAATAAGCGTGGTTTAAATAACATGAATTACCTTTCTCAGCAAAAGCTGCATAAGTTTTTAGAAATTTGATGATAAAAGTGGAACGCCAAAAGGAATTAAGTAACGCAAATTAAACGTATCGAAGGTAACAATGCTTATTTTAATTAAATTTTGGGCGTTGAAATGCGGTTAGGTGATTGGAGGGCGGAAAACAGATTCAAGATAAGGGCTTTGAATAGAAAACTCGTTGAATCTTCCAAAGCGCATATCTTCGTTAATGATTATCACGTATTGAAAATGAGAGTCGTTAATAAAGGGAACGGTTTGTCCTGCGGCACTTGAGTGATGATGGGAGTGAGAATGCTCAGCTTCCCCTGGAGAGTGCCGGTGAGTATGTTCATGGTATGAAAATTCCGCAACGTCAGCAGAGTCATGGTCGTTATGATCATCTTCGTGATCAGACATGTCGTGAGAATTTTCCATATGAACATGATCGTGAATAGGAATGCTTAAATTTGTAGGAAACGCTAAATATCCCTCTTTAGACAGAGAGACTAAATGAAGCAAGACTAAGGATAAAACGTACAACATCTTCACGATGTATAAGATTGTAGTGAGCGCTTTGTTTTTGGTCAAGCCTAATTATTATAGAGTTTTAATTTGATACGACATATAGTATAGTTCCCCATAGTATATTCTGAGACAGGTAGTTTCGGACCGAGATGCAGGGAGGATAAAGTGAGTCATACAATACGGGATAAAGATAAGCTAATTGCTCGGGTTAATAGAATTAAAGGTCAGCTCGATGCCGTATCACAAATTCTTAACGCTGAAGAAGATCCTTACAAATTACTTCAGCTTTTAAGTTCAAGCCGAGGCGCATTGTCTGGACTTATGGGCGAAATTTTGGAAGGCCATATATTGGAACATATTGTGGAAGCGCCTACAAAAAAAAACGCAGCCCAAGCGGGCAAAGAAGTGACGGAAATATTACGAAGTTTTTGGAAATAAATTAAAGGAGGAACTATGGAAACAAAAAAAGCAGAACATCATCATTCGCAAGAAGCACTAATGCATATTAGGGTGGCAATAGATAATCTTAAATCTGTCGAATCTATGTTAAACGAACAAAAACCATGCACCGACGTGGTCAGTAGGCTTTCCGGAATTCTTGCAACAATTGCAGAATGTCGAGGAATAGTGGCGCAAGATCATATTACTTCGTGTATCCAATCAGCTTTGCCGCCCGGAAAAGAGAGTGTTTTGAATGAAGTGAGTATATTATTTCAGCAAATACTTAAAGGACCAATCCAAGGTAGCCATCACTAATTTATATGAAATTGTCTTTTGCCAATCGATTACTTGTTGGAAGGCTTTTAACTCGCTCGGGAGACCAGGCGTGGGATTTCGTAGTTCCATTGGTACTATTAAAAATGCTTCCGGGACAATTAAGAATCGCGGCTTTTTATTATTTTTTGGTTCGATTGGCTCTCGTTATTTTCCTGCCTCGCTTAACGTCCCTTATTGATCGTATTAATCGATTCAACGCCGCTAGAATTGGAATATTGCTTCAATTAATCGGAGTTATAATAGGATTGATTTCTATTTATTCCATTTCGTTTCTAAATTCAGTTGAGCCTATGTGGGGTGCAAGTCCCTTTATTATTTCATTTATAGCATTAGTTTTAGGAGGAATCTTAAGCAGCTTGGGCTCAAGCTTTATGGATATTGCTATTGCCAATGATCTAGTACCTTCAAGTTTTGATGAAAGTGAATTAGCAAAATTTAATAGCCGACTTCGTCAGGTCGATTTATTAACTGAAGTCACCGCACCAGTTGTGGCTGGATTAATTCTAGTTTTGGAATCGCCACGTTTGGCGCTGTTTGGATTTTTCTTAGTGGGAATGTGGAATATTATTTCTTTCGTCCCTGAGTATCTCTTATTAAGATCAATTTTTAATGAGCGCCCAGATTTAAAAAATAAAAAGGTGACGGTTACCTCGGTTAAGGACAATTCATTTATAAAAAAGATTACAAAGGGCTGGCGTTCATTTTTTAAAGAGCCAGTTGCATTAGCTGTCTTAGCTTACGCAATATTGTGGCTTTCCGTATTGAGTCCTCACGGGGTTCTTTTGACTGCCTTTTTAAATGATGGATGGAAGTTACCCGAGTGGGAAATTGGCTTATTCAGAGGGTTTGGTGCATTTTTTGGTTTAGGGGCAACTTTATTGTTCCCATGGATAATAAAAAAGTTGGGCCTAGTTAGAGGCACGCATCTTTTCATTGGGTTTCAAAGTCTTGCTGTTTTTATGGTGTTGGTATTTTTCTTTATGGATTCTAGAATTGGTCAAATTGGTTTTCTTTTCTTTATTCTTTTATCCAGAATTGGACTGTATGGATTCAGTTTGGGCGAAATGCAAATACGCCAAGTTGGAATCAAGCCAGAGGCAAGAGGAGAAGTGAACGGTTTTGCAAATGCCTTAACAGGAATCGCAACATTAGGACTTTATGGCGCAGGTGCGCTATTGCCTTCGACTAAAGATTTTATCACTTTAATTGAATTTTCAGTTATATCGGTATTGCTTGGTCTAACTGTCTTTTCAATCTGGGCAAAAAGACAAAAAAATATCTAATTAAATGAATATCAGATTTGAAGTTTTACTTCAAAAAATGGTGGCCCCGGAGAAAATCGAACTCCCACATTCTTGCGAATACTGGATTTTCTTACCACTCTAGTTTTCACTAGCTCATATACCGACTATTTCAAAGAAACATTCTGTACCGAGAGTTTGTGGTCTGGACTATGCCTTAACCGTAAATCTTTCGATTGTTAGGTCCAGCTCGTCTAGTCTCTACACCTTCCGAAGAAATTTCTTTCTAAGGCTTGGCTCGGCATTAACATTTTAAAGTCTTCACCGAATTTGGGCGGTTCTACTCCCAGGATTTCTTCAAGGGCACACTCAATTTAGTGTCAGTCTTTTCGACCGACGTTCTGAGTCCAGCGCGTCTACCAATTCCACCACAAGTCCATTCTAATTACTGCAATAAGTGCCAGTGGACTAACCGCCTAGCGGCGGGGCGCCACAGATGTTTGTCTCTATTAGCGCAAAGTTTTACTTAAAAAAAATGAAGCTTCGAGTTGAAAAACCGATATGATTTATATCAATGAATTATTTTACACTGGCTGAATGTCTAAATAGCTCCACTGAAATCCGCACCAGTAATGGAAAGTTACAAACTTGGTTCATTGAAACCCCATAGCTAAGTGGCCAAAGTAAAACCCGGGGTTAGCCCATTGCATATTCGACCGCCGGCTCATCAACTTATTAAACATTATTAATTACTCAACCGAAGTCCAACTCACAAAATGGATTCGTGCGAATACGGCGGTGATTGAATACTATACATTACTTGTTATAAGTATATCAAATGCTGTCTTTCTTTGATAGTCGGCGCGCAAATGGAGCAAGGTTCGGAAGTCCTTTGGCCGATTTTTCTAGTGCCGCTCGTCGCATGGAAACATAGATTCTATCGGCAGCAACAGTACCACCAAAAAGCGTAGCGATTAAAATAGCAGTGCTAATCAAATCATTCATAAAGTAATCCTTTGTTAAAGTTTATCTTTCCATCGTTTAAAAATATTAAAAATCGTTTTACTGTCCCATTTCACTTTCCCGGTGCGAGTCTTTAAACCTCGTCGGGCAAGCTCTCTTGCGACTTCGCTGTGATTGCGACCTTCACGCTCGACCAGTTCAATAACGAGGCGGCAAATTTTCATTTCCAGTCGATTGGGAAGCAGTTTTCCGTCGCGAACCAGAAAACCATAGGGTGGCGTATTATAGCGATAATTTTCCGGATTCGTTGAGACTGGTTTTACGGCGTCAATATCAATTCCAAGGCCGCGAAGTCGAGACCTGATGACAGATCTTGAAACCTTAAATCTGGATGCAATTTGATTGAGGGAAAGCTTCTCTTCCAGGTAAAGCCTACCAATTTCTTCCGAATTCAGAAGCTTGGCGGAGAGACAAACCTGAATGAAATCAACGAAGTAGCACCAACTTTCTTTTTCAGGATTTTTTGACATTTTTACGAGGACTGGGTTCTTCTCAGTTAAAAACCGGTTTTGAACGGAGGGGAAGTTTTATCATTACGAGACGCCATTTCGTAGACGGGGTTGGGTCGGATGTTAAAGGGATTTGATTGATGTAAATTACTATATTTCCGATACAACTATATTGAGTGTCGATAAAATAAAACCCAATTCATATTTATTGATTTTGATTCCAATTTTTTGTTTTACTTTGACTATTGGTTGTAGTGAATCAAATCCTTCTAACGACGTTGCCTCTACAAATTCGCCAATGGTGGCAGATAGTCCTTTGAGCCCAGGTAGCGGTATTAAGGCCGGTTATTTAGATACTACTTTTGGGGTAAAATTTTTTGGTAATGAGCTTTTTACGGCCAACATACTAGTTGGTGAAAACATTTTTTTAGGTGGGTACTCAAATAGCGGAAACAATACTCTGTTTTCCGTCGGCAAATTTTCAATTTCGGGTACCGTCGATTCATCTTTTGGTTCAACAAATGGTACCGTCCAAACTAGTTTTGGAGCTGGACAGTCTAACGTGTCGAATTTTGCCGTACAACCAGATTTAAAGCTAATTGCAGCCGGTAGCTTTACGCCACTTGTTCCGATTGGAAAGATTGCTTTGGTTCGGTACAACCAAGACGGAAGTGTCGACAACGCATACGGGACTCAAGGAAAAGTATTAATCGACTATTCGACAAGTTATTTGTCTATTTCGAAAGTGTTAGTTCAGCCTGATGAAAAAACAGTTGTTGTCGGAGATGTTTATTTTTCAGGTTTTTCCGCTACTTCTTCATTTTTTTTAACTAGATTTAAAAATGATGGTACCCCTGACTATAGTTTTGGAAACTCTAGTATGGTCACCACTTCATTTGCGTCCAACTCCCGCGATTATCCTAGAGATTCAACTATTCAATCCGACGGAAAAATTATAGTGATCGGTGCTTCTAATGGCCCGTCATTTAGCCCATGTATTGTCGCAAGGTACTTAACCGACGGTTCACTTGATACGACTTTTGGGCAATCGGGAAAATTGTTACTAAAAATCCCAGATACATTCAGCTTTTTCTGCAAGCATGTGGCAGCTCAGACGGATGGAAAAATTGTTGTGGCTGGCTATGGGGATTCGACATTGGGAAGGTCCATTCAAATTGTGCGACTTACGGCGAATGGAACTTTTGATACAACTTTTGCCGGAGGCAGCGGTTTTGTTTTGGGTGGAGCGGGTGACAAGGTTTCAGAATATAACAACGAGTCATCATCTATGTTGATCCAGCCAGATGGGAAAATAGTAGTAGCTGGAATTAAATCTCCAACTAGCTCTAATAGTAGCGTTTTTTTGATGCGATATAACATCGATGGGACAATTGATTCCAAATTTGGTGTTTCCGGAATTTCCAACAATTTAGAACCTGGCCGTATCTATTATGCAAACCTATTTTTAACTAGTGATTCCAAGTTAGCGATTGTTGGTAAAAGCAACGATTTTGGATCTTTCATGTTTAAGGTTGGAATGTAGGGCTCCAAGTTTGCTATTCAAACGAAAATAATGAAAAACTATTAATTACGATTTTTAGAATATTGGTGGTCAATGATAGTTATTGGTTTCTTGTAATGAATTTTCATTTTTTCGATAAATTCTAGTGCTTTATCATTTTTCAAGACGGGGAGTGAAATACGTCCTGATTCAAAATAGAACGTGATAATCCACCCCGTTGGCCTATAGCTATTTTGAACCCTAATTTTTATTTCTCCGTTTTCGATTTTCCAGACACGCCATAAAAAGTTTATTTTGATTGAACGAGCAGTAATAAAGATCTCAAAGAACTTGTAGCCTAAAAATAGGTAAACTAGACATGAAAAAGATACAGCGAATATGGTAATGCCAAAAAATTCTGCTCCGGCATATGGGGTCTGACTAAACAAAAAATAAATGTAAAGGCCCACCAGGGAAATAACAAATGCGGATAAACCGTTTAGGAGGCAAAACTCTAAATCAAATCCTTTAATATGAAGAACCTCTTCTGTTTCGGTGTATTTCATAGTTTACTCGTGTTTATTCCTACTCTAAAAATTTGCGAATGGTTTTCTGGCTTGTTTGGTTTTATCGGATATTTTACTTAAGGTTGAACGAAAAGTTATTTTATTTTGTTTGCTTCACACCGGGACCTAAGCATCTATAGTGAATAAATTTAATTTAGTTATTAAAATGAGTCATTTTGAAACGACACTTTCCAGCTGCAACAAGGTTCCCACACTTGATCCTATTTTCAGAGCTTTCAGTCGTTCAACTATATATCTTCAATATTTCAGAGTAACTGTCTGTGACAGTTGATTGTTTAATTTCACCAGAACCCCATTTACTTTTTTTTACATAAATTTTGTCTTTTATTGAAGGTTTTATTGACTCAATTTTGCCAATAAATTCTAGCCAGTCTTTCTCATTTTTCCCATGCCAATAAACTGTATGTGTTAATTTGCTAGAAGCTGGTTGTAAAATAATTTGCCCTAAGTTTGGAGAGAACAGAACGACCCGTGCAATGTCGGACAAGCTAAACTCCTTTTCCGTAGGAAACAAATCAATGATTTTGTTTTGACGAATAGTAAATTTCTGAAACCACATTCCCGATGCAAATATCAAATACAAGATAAATAGAATTGGTATATAAATAGCCAAATATTCTAACTGAGCAACTATCATATCAAAAGAGACAGGTTTAAACTTACCGTTCTCGATTGAGAGAAAAATAGTCTTTCCTGAAAGATTCAAGAAAAAAAAGAAAAAATAAAATACAAAAGGGACTGCAACAACATTCTTTTGCTTAACTTTGGAGAAAATAAACTCTAAGTAGCTTTTATATACCAAATTTGCAGAATAAATTTTTTCCATCCTAATGCCTATAAACTGGAGGCCCATCCATTGAAGGAGCGCCATTTGTCCAGCTTCCGTCTGGATTTTGTCTAAAGAGATCATTTATAAAACTTGTTGGATCGTTAGTGATATCGATCGGAGTAATAGTTCTATTGAATGAATCTACTGCTTCTATCGAAGCCGCTTGATTTGCTGGCGCAACTATCCCACCGGATTGGCCATAGTTTGAGCCGTATGCGCCAGCGATCCCTCCGCTTAGTGCACCGGCTAGTCCGGCAATAAATAGTGATGTGCCACGTGCCCCGAACACTCCTCCATAGAGCGCCATATTGCCAATTGCACCACCGACAGCGCCGGATATTATGCCAAGAGCAGATCCTCCTCCAACTGCGTACCCCATTGCTCCGACAGCTGAAGTCAAAGCTGCGGCTCCAGCCCAAGTGGCTCCGACACTAAGTATACCAATTGCTGCGCCAGATGCGAACCCTGACCAGAAACTCATACCGTTTCTTGAAGCATTGTAGCCTCCAAAAATACCACCCACCACTCCAGCGACAACGACGGCAGCAAGAAGTGGAAATTTACCGCTTGGATCATTTAATAAAATCGGGCGGTTATCAGCATAGGTGTATTTGTTAATCACGCTCGCTGGATTTCTTAAGCTTCCTGGGTCAGTATCCTGCTGTAAAAATCTTCCATTGCTTGGATCGTAGTATCTTGCGCGATAATACAATAGCCCTGTTTCAGCTTCATATTCTCTTCCTGTGTAGGTAAAGCTGGTACGCAGCGGTGCTTGGCTAAATTCAACAACGACATCATTTGCGTTTTTGATATTATTGATTTCGCCGAAACTGGAATACTCGTATTTTTGAATGACGCTTCCATTTGCATCTGCAACTTCGGTTACTGAGTTTAAATGATCTTTTAAATAGTGAAAGACACCTGCTTGTGCGCTTAGTCCTGCCAAGACGCCTTGATCTGTTATTTCAGCATCTAGAATATCGTCGGCACTGAGAGGTGAATGAGAATATTTTGCTAATAGGTCGTTATTGCCATCGTATTCCGCAATTACATTTGATCCGTTATACGCATACCTTCTTGCATATGCACTCGAGTTAGCAAAGTTTTTCACAGTTTTTTGCATTCGCCGTCCTAACACATCATAAGCGTAGCTGATCTCCTGGATTGTGGCAAGAGAGCCAATACTGCCACTCATAATCTGTACCTTTACCAACTGATTTAAACTTGAATATTGATAATGATGAGACTTCTTTAAACCGTCCCGGGAAATTTTATTAATTAGGTTGCCGTTGTTATCGTATTGATAAGTAAAAAATGAGTCTTGGTTTAATCTTTGTCCGGTCACATCATACTCGTATGTTCTGCTGGAATCTGACAATCGATTTCTAAGGTTGTCGTAACTATAGGTCTCGGTTTGTCCTCCCGAAGCTTGAACTAGTTGACCATTTGAGTCGTAACCAAAATCAGTTACGCTGGCTAACGTGCGTTTTTGAACTGGGTAGTTTCGGGAATCGTAGCTGAATGCAGTCTCTGATAAAGAAACTCCCGAACGAGAATGTGTAATTTTATCTAACATTTGGCTCTGATAGCTATATGAAGATTTCAATACTCCTCTTGAAATTTCGACTAATCGAGACGCACTATCGTAGCTGAATCCATAGTTTCTTGAAAATGCGTTTAAGTTGGATGGCCGATTTAGTTCATCATAAGAGTAGGTCAGATTTCCAACGCTCGTCTGTTGCTCAAAAAGTAGGTCTCGCTTATTATATTCTGAGGAAATATAGAATTCAGGATAGCTAGACAAATCGCCGCTTCCACTAATCGATTCGTATAAATTTTGGCCCTTAAGGTTTCTGAAAAAAGAGATATTCGAATTTTTATTGCTTATTGCAACTGGAGATTCACCTGGGATATCATAGATGTATCTAAATACATCGTCTGGCATATTTACCTGTAATAAGTCGTTTACCAAGTTATACGCCATCGTACGAACGCTTCCGTTTGGATCTTTCATATAAATTACGTTGTTGTTCCCGTCGTAATTCATTTCGGTCACGGCCCCGAAAGCATCGGTTTTTTTAACCATTTGATTTCGACTATTATATTCGTAGGTTGCCAACCTGTTTTTAGGATCTAGTATCGAGACCAAGTTTCCGACATCGTCGTATGAGTAAATAGTGACTTCATTTTTTGGCGATGTAACCTTTTTCAGCCGATTAAAAAGATCATACTCAAACTTACTTACTGCTTCTTGATTTGAACCAATATTTTCACTTTTTTCAACTACGTTGCCAGATAAGTCATATATAAAATTAATCTCTTTATTGTCAGAGAAAATAATCTTTGTTGGCCAGCCATTCTGATTCCGAATATATGTTGTTGTCAAACCTGACGAACCTATTGAAGGATAAATAGTTTTAGTTCGCTGAAAGCCATTGCTGTCATAGGAAAATTCAACTTTGCTTCCATCTGGAGAAGTTACCTTGATAAGTTGGCCTGAGCTTGAGTATTCTTTTGTCGTTACTTGATCAGGAAGTGACCTAACTGAATGAGTTTCAGTTAGTACTTGTCCATAGGAATTATAGCTGTATTTTTTTAGAATCGGATCGGTATCTAAATTATAGTATTCGCTTACAGTTAAAACATCTTTTGTAATTGGATCGTATGTATATTGGGTGGAGTGGCCAGTAGGACGCTGAATTCCTAGCGGCAGTCCCTCGAAATCACGATTTATAGTTGTCTGAGCACCCATGGCATTAGAAATCATAGAAGTATATCCATTAATATCCGGGACGAGCACGGTAGATCCGCCATTTCCATCTATAATATTTGAATTGCTTTGGTTATTATTTATTCCCACCCCGTTTAAAAGGGCGCGATCATTTGAACCGCTTACAAGCGACTTTGAGACAGCATCAGAAGAACCCAGAACAGTATTGTCTGCGAGTTTCACTCCCAAAACGCGATTGTTTTCGGAGTACTCGACTTGAGTTTTTTGTCCTAACTGATTTTGCTCAAAAAGCATTAGACCCTTTTCGTCATAACCGAAACTTTTTTCGGTACCGTCAGGTAGGTGAACTGCAACCAGTTTTGCATTCGTATAGCTAAATTGAGTTTTTTTCCCAGAACTATCTGAAATTTCAGTTAATAAATTCCCACTGTAAGAGTAGTTAATTACTTGGCCAGAGAAGAATGTGATTTTCGAAATTCGATCGTCCAGATTATATTCAAAATTTGTAATCCGGCCCAAGCGGTCAGTAACAGACGACTGGAAGCCAGAGTTGTTAAATTTAACTTCCGAGCCATCACGTAGCTTTCTAACCCAAGTACCATCTAACTTCTTGATCAGTCGAGACTGATCCTTGTTATTGGCAATAAACGTAATCTCTTGATTTAAGTTGTCCTCCGTTAAAAGTATCTTTCTAATAGCGTTTCTGCCGGATTCTTGAACAATTAGGTTTTTATCACTATCTAAGTGAACAGCAGTTGGGCTACATAACGAGGCATTGGTTGCTGCTGATCCATCACCGCTTACTTGCAAAGAACAACTTCCATTTCCCGCAATCACGTCTGCTTGCTTATTAGTTAAATCAATCCTTACTACTCTATGGTAACCGGTGTCTGCCACATATAAATAGTTTTTCGATTCATCAATGGCCATACCATTCGGATTATTCAATGCCATCACAAGGGCATTAGTTTGATTCGCAAAAACACCGCCCTCTTCCACAGGCAGACCTGCGACTCTTTCAATTTGTCCATTTACTTTAAGTTTTAAAATTAGTCCTTTTTCAGTTGATATAAATAGTTCGTTTTGGGAATTTATTAATAGTTGCTTAGGGTGATAGATCGATACGTTCGTGCCTAAACCTGGATTCTCTGGAAAATTAAAGTTTTGTCCGTTTCCTGCTACTGTTGAAATAGTCGACGTTTGAGCATCAATTTTCCTGACGCGATTATTTCCAAAATCTGCAATATAGATGTTATTCAAACTATCTAGCGCAATACCTTGTGGGGAGTTTAAACCAATTCCGTTGGGGCCAGAAGTCGCAAGCCCTTGAATGTCGTCACCCTCATACGTAGAAAGATAACCATCTCCCGTGCTCGCAATAAACTTTTTAGGCGGACTTGGCTTACAAATTACTCCAGGAGGACATTCACTGGGAAGAGCCAAAGTACATGACAAGTTTGCTTGTTCTACAGCTGGCGTTCCACAACCAACCCCAAAAACCGATTGGCATGTTTGATTCACGCCATCTAAATTGGCATCGATTCGCTCAATGCCAAAGTTCAAACTTAGAACTTCCTCAATAGACGCCTTTTTCCCAGCAACGTCTTTTGGTGTCGATCCAATTTCAATCACTCTATGCGATCTTGAATCAGAGGCAATCCATCTACCATTAGAGGCTCTTCTTAAATTAGATAATTGCGGCTGAAAAAGGTATGAGTGCCGAGTTGTAGAAAATGATCCTGTATAGTTAGACTCGATACAAATATAGGTGCCTTGATTCCCAATCGACCCCGCAGCTGAGTTTATTTCAAATAAACCCAAAATAGAAGAAGGCTGCGTTTGCGATAAATCAACCTCTCCTAAGTAGCTTTTTCCGTTTCCCGACACGTAACTTGTAACTATTTTGGGCCATTGAGAGAAATCTAAAGCCTGATCTAATTTTATGGAAGGATTGTTTGGCTGATAAACAGTAGAAATAATATTACTCATTTCATAAGTACTTACCGAACCATCGGCTTCTTCAATTACAATATTTCGTGCTGCTGGGTTTAGAATTTGTTGATACCCGTTAATTTTCCATCCTCGACCAGATTCGGAATCAACTTTATTTTGTACTACCACGTTTGCGGTGACATCTTTTGGAAGAAAGTCATTTAAAACTTGAGTCTCTAGGGTGGTTTTCGTAGTGGTCGTATTTTGCTGAATATTTCGTTGATCTACCGGAATGTAGCTGGAATCAAATCTTCCTTTGTTTGTAACACTATCTTGAACCGTTTTGATCGTAAGATTTTTTAATTGAATTTGATATCTTGCGAGTGATGGGTAGAGTCCCGATTCAAGGTATTTATTTGTGCTTGGGTCTTTTAGTTCGACAGCATAAGATACCATATTTCTCATCGGTAACGCAGAGAATTGACTAAGATCAGAAAAATTGGCGATTTGTGAAACCAGGCCTTTACGTTCGCCATCATCAAAAATTTCCGTCGTTACTTTGGATAGATCGCTAGAAATATTTCCTGTCGCAATGTCGCTAGATTTAATCGAGCTTATGAAAAACTGCGACTTAATTCCATTTGGCACATAACTAGACAGTAGATTTACACTTGAGTTGTAGAACGTATTTGTGTAAAAATCGGCATAACGGGAATAACAACGAAAAATATCACAAGTTTTCCCAACATACACGGAGCTATACGAACTTGTTTGTGAGGCCGAGGACTTAGAGTAAGTAATCGTCTTTTCCGGAATCTCGATATAATTAGAAACAAAAGCGGTGGGATTTGCCCAGTTAGACTTATATTTCAATTGGGGCGAGAATGATTCGTCTCCAATTTTAAACGATGGAAGCTGCAAACTTGTTTCGTAGGAATCTTTGCTGCTATCAACAGCATTTAAATTGCCGTCAACTAACCCAGTCAGAGTCGGCATCAGCGGAACTGCATAAACGATACTAAAGTGTGAGATCCCTTGATTAGGAAGGGTCTTGATTTTTTGCCCGTCGCTAGAAACTTTGGCAATACCATCAATTTCCCAAGCACCTTTGGCAGAATTCATACTAAAGATTACCATATCCGTATTCGGCTTTAGTTCGTATGAGTTTGGCAGCGTTAACTCCACACGCTGATTAAATTTCAAACCGGACGGCTCCAAAGAAACCACTGCATTTGGAACTGCGCTGGCCGGAACTGGCACTGTGACTTTATCTGAAGGAATGGTCATAATATTTATACTGCCTTGACCAGAACCAGATGGGAATACACTCGCGTTAGAAGGAACAACTAGTGCTACCCCAGGAGCATGGGAACTGCTGACATTAGCAGATTGATTAGCCACAACTTGTGTCTGCGTTCCATCTAAAAGAGTCGGAGTAAGGTAAATCGGTCTGTTTAAAATATTTTGCTGAGCGTACCCGAGGTTTATAGACATTGAAGATTTTGAAAAGTATCGATTTGGTCCAGTAAAAGAAGTCGGAGCGGTCGATCCATCAAAATTAAGCGTTTGGTCACCAGAAATATTAAGCTCAAAACTAAATGCCCCTTGACCGTTGCTTAGCGTTTGAAACGTGGTTCCGGATAGAGAGACCGTAACATTTGGAATGGCGACATCGTTAATGTCGCGAATAATACCAGAAAGTCTTGTAATGCCGCTAAACTGAACAACGAATGACGAGGTTTGGTTCACTCGTGGGTCTTCAACTGAAACTGTCGCCGATTGGAATGGCGTCAGTTTTAATGAAAAACTGCCGTCTGGATTAACGACGGATTCATCAGTGTTAAAGCTTAAAAAACCTTCGCTGGCTTTGATGGTTAAGCCAGGTCGAGAGGCTTGCTGCGCGCCGTGAATTAAAACCTGGTCTTCGACCTGAGTTAATGAAATTAACTCAGGAACTAGAAGCGGCGAATGAATTTCTATCGACATTGATTTTTCTAAAATATTTCCGGCTAAGTCCTCTGCGTAAAATAGAATTTCCTGAGTTCCTTCGTATTGAGTTAAGTACTGAATCGAAAATGATTTTTTATCTGACGATAAAACTATATCTTTGTTGTTTATTTTTAGCTTGCTTACCGGCTCACTAAACGAGCCCGACAAGGTAAACTGGATGTCTTGCAAAATTTGATTCGGCGTCGGAGAAGTGATGGTTAATACTGGCGGTATAGTATCTCGATTTATTTTTAATATTTCAGAGACAGAAACATTTCCAGCGATATCGGTACTTTCAACCTGAACTTGATTTTCACCTTCCAATAAAAGACTAGCTTCGAAATCAAATTCCTTTGCGCCGGTTCTGAGTACATCCACGCCGTTAACTTTTATTATTGAGTGAACATCATTGGCCTCTGTGATTTTGACAGGGATTACGATCAAGCTTTGATTAGTTAGTGTTCCCTCAGCTATTCCAAAAGAAATTGCAGGGGCAGTGTTGTCGAGAATTACCGAAAGCGATAAATTTTGATTTGATACATTTCCCGCTAGATCTGTCGCTTGAACAGCGACACTATTGGCGCCAGATTGCAAAATGCTTAAATTATAGACGCCAATTTTTCCACTCTCATCAAGCGAAACCTGATTTGAATTCACAAGAAGCGATTTCAAAGGCTCGTTTGAGATCAGTTGGACAGCTAAAGTTTTAGGTAGCGAATTAACATAAATAGGAGCATTCGAAGATAGAGAAACATTTGGGTTTGATTGATCTAAAACCACATTTGAAATCAGTATTGGTGAAGCCGTGTTGTTAAACTGGTCTTGAGATTTGATCTCAATATTATTGTTTCCATTAACAAGATCGAAGCTAAAACTTTTTGCCGTTGACGATTTAGTTACAGCCCCATTGATGGAAACTGTGGATGTGACATTGGAAACATCTTGAATTTCCACGGCCACCGATTTTTGATTTGTGAATGTGCTTTCGGGTTTTACTGAGACAGAAACAGCGGCTACGTTTCTATTAAGCGCATTAGCATCGACAACTTTTTTGCCATTCCAAGTAATTTCTGCGTATTCTACACGAAACAACTCTCTATAGAGAAGGTTGGCAAGATTCTTAAGGCCGCATGACAGTTTTTGAAATAGCCGGCCCGTGCAGACGACATTTTCATGGTTCTGGCCGTCGGCGTTTTTTATCTTAATGATGAAATCATTTTTGATTGCGTCTGAAGTGATACTAACAGTCTCGGTAGCTTGATTGACCGATTTGAAGGAGCCACGGTAGGTCTTATCTGGAAAGACCACAACTTGGTCGACCGTGTTTTGAGCAAGGACGAATTGAGAAAACAATAGAATAGCGATAGCCGTTAAGCGATACATGAGATGGCTCCCCTTAAAATTGGTTCGCTAAAAGTCTCGGATTTCTAAACCCAAGACTTAAGGACAAACAATTTTTATTGTATCTAAAAATGAGATTTTAGGCGGTTACCTCGGCGAACTAAACTAAACTAAAATGCTATATCAACTATTACACTAGAGTTTATCATCGCTTTAGATTTGATAAAGGATATCATATTAGAACACTGACAGCCTTAATTAAAAGGAACTTAAGTTTTTATTGTAAATGTCGAAAGAATGCTTAGGTTAAAACCTTTTACATTCAACGCCTTATCTAGGACACCCATCTTAGATGAGTTTCAAGGAGCTCAAGAAATTGAGCCTTTTGTTTTTTTAGTATCCGCGGTGACGACTTGAAAATTTGTCTTTCATCTAAGTGCTTTTTTTAAAAGCTATTTCGAATTAAAGGCTATTTTAATAGAAAAGACATCTTGCTCTACGAGACCTTTTTCCCACTGGTGTAGGTAGGTGATAGATTTTTTCTAGGGCTGACTTTTAAAGTTGTTTTGTAGGCACGCATTGATATTTCTAAATAGCTCCTCAAAATCAAATTTATGAACGACGCCAAGAAAATTGTTAGCGGCGGTTTGACCCAACCAGAGGTCTCGAACTGGCATCATTTTCGACCTTACAGGCAGCCTTTACGACTTTTGCTATTGACAGATAGTGCATTATAATGCACTATCATTATATGAGGCTTAAGCGAACTCCCGAATATATTGAATGGTATGAGTCTCAAAGAGACTAAGGAAAAGCGCAAATTGCCAAACGGTTAACCAATATCGAACAACACGGGCACTTCGGAACCGTGAAAGATTTGGGTGATTTTTGTCGGAGCTAAAATGGGTCAATGGTCGACGAGTTTATTATGCGATCATGGAAGATGATAGTGGCGATTTAACATTCTTAATCCTTGGAGGAAATAAAAATGGGCAAGACTCAGACATCAAAAAAGCTAGGAAAATCCTCAAAAAATACATCGAAGGCTAAGGCGAAGCCACGCTTAAAAGCTGATAGTCAAGCTTATGATTACTCTGCGGCTTCAGAGCTAGCGAATCGCAAATTTATTTCTGAAGCTATCGCTGATGCACTCATTGATGGAGACGCGGATGCAATTCGTGAAATTCTTCTCTCGCATCTTGAGCAAGTACACAAAGACCACTTCTATAAAGATGCGGGTATTTCGAGACGGGCCTTGTTTAAGCTGATGGAGCCAAATGCTAATCCGACATTGGAGAGTTTGGCGAAGGTTTGTAGAGCTCTTACTGAAGCGGCTTAAGCGGTGCGGGCAGTTCGAAACTTCTCAAGTTGACTGCACCATTTTTTAAATCATAAGAAAATGAATGGCTTGCCAGATGACCCAGTCCGAGGTCTCGAACTCGACTATTGCAAACTTCAAATTCAGTGAGCTGTGGTCTTTGTTTGAGAAGTCTGATATTTTTTTATTTGAAATTATTTGAGAGGTTCTGATGAAAGAAGTTAAAGGAAAGTTTGAAGTAAAAGGCACACCGGCAGAAGCTAGTTCAGTGACCAAAGATCTTGGGCTGATGCACATGAAGTTTGAAAAAAAATTTGATGGTCATTTGAGTGCTACGGGTCTTGTTTCTATGATGGGTTTAATGAACAAAGAAATTGGATCTGGTGGATATGTTGCAATTGAGAAAATTACAGGTGAGCTTGATTCAAAAAAGGGGACATTTTATATGCAGCACAATTCATCTATGCACAAGGGAAGTCCAAAACAATCAATTTCTGTAGTTCCAGATTCAGGGACGGACGATCTGACTGGAATCAAAGGCGAAATGAAAATCGATATTGTCGATGGGCAGCACTTTTACACATTCACCTATGAGATTTAATTCAAATTGCCCAATTTACATAAGCAGTTCGAAACTCCTCAACTTGGGCACACCAAATTTTAAGTATTTGAAATCATTGAATTGCACCCAAATAAAACACTCGAACCGAAAAACCAAATAGAAAAATTCTGATTCAATTCAGTAGTTTAAAAACCCAAACAGACTCGAACTAAAAATGAAAGTTCGCCAAACTCACCGAAGGAGACTTGAACTTATAATAACTCCAGGTTTTTAAGTTTATCTCTGAGTGTCTGTTTTTCCTCCTAAATTTTTTTAGTTTTATACATTTTTAAAATTTTGATGAGCTCAAGGTGTTTTCGAGGTTTTTCTCTTATTCTCCATAATAGCCGATAGAACTCGGTTAGCTCAGCGACTTCTTCGTCAGTAAAGGGATGCAAGATTCTAAAGATATAGCCAATCATGGCATTTTGTAAAAAATCTGGATACCTAAGATCGTCAATTTTAAGGCGCGGATCTATCATGCCGGCAAGGAAAGCTTCCTTTGAGATGGAAGACCAGCTAATTCAGCAAGGAAGTTTTGTTTTCATTGCTGAATTAAAAGATTTCTTTTTAAAGATATCTTAGATGGTCAAATAGTGTCCATGTGACAAGTCTATTTGGTACACCGAATTTTAACTCTATCATCTTCGCAGCTAGCCACATTCGGAGCTGTGTTGTAGCACCCAATTTTATTTTTTCTAATGAGGGTTTTATCTATTATGTCCACGCGTTCAGACTCAATTACCAGTTGGCTTTTTCTAACACCGACAAAATAGTGATCGTCCATTCCAGGACCAACGGGTTGTCGCCAAACAAATGAATCATCAGGATTTAGTGCAATAGAAATGGCGTCCCATTTTTTCCATTCTGTATTTGTATATCCATCTTTCAAATAGATTTCACAGGTAACATTTTCAGCTAAAGCCGAAACTGAAACTAACATCAAAATTAAACTAAAAAATTTCATCGATCCATCCGTTCATAATATTCGTGCCTGCATTTTATCATATCGCTGCACAAACTTATAGACTCTCTGTAATAAATCCTGATCTGTCTGATGTTTGGTCAACAAGGGAATGAATAACAATCAGCCTTCCGTATAAAAAGGTCTGTATTAAAAGGCATTGCTTTAAAGGCTTCTAACTAAAAGCAATTGCCCGATAATACTCAGGCTGAGCAGACTAGCAATTTGATAATCTACAATAGTTTCATAGGTTTGTTCAAGTCTTATATAATACACTTGTAGTACTAATACAAATGTAGTAGTATATTGGTATGGATCGCTTATTCGTATACTCACCACTGATAGAGGAAGTTTTGGCCGAATTTGATAATCGTGATGACTTGGCGAAACAGATTGAGGACGAAATTCTCAAAAATCCTGAGGCTGGAGATATTGTTCAAGGAACTGGCGGACTTCGTAAAATCAGATTAGCAGATCCAGGAAGAAATAAAGGAAGACGTGGAGGTCTTAGAGTCTTTTTCCTAGATCTTCCCGATAAAGAAAGAACGCATTTGATCTATTTGCTTAAAAAAGGTGAAGCTGACGATATCTCACCAAATGAAAAACAGATTTTAAAAGAATTAGTGGGCCGAATTAAAAAGGAGTCTTCAAAATGAAAAAGAAAACAAAGTTAGGCCAAGCGTTGATTCGTGGTCTTGAAAGTGCTGCCGCCTATGAAAAAGGCGAGCTTAAATTAAAAACAGTAAAACGGTCTTTAACAGCTCCAGCTCCGACTTTTTCAAAGAATGAAATTCGTAAGCTTCGAGATGCGCTTCATTTGACCCAACAGGAATTTGCCTCGCTTTTAAATGTAGATATTGGAACTCTTCGCCACTGGGAGCAAGGGAGAAGAAAGCCAACGAGCACCACAAACAGGCTCCTTCAGCTGTTTCAGGAAAAGCCCGATCTTGCGGAAATGCTGATTGGTGCTTAATTATGTAGAACAAACTTGAGAACGTTCTCCATTTGGAGAACAATTCTTAAATTTCAAGTATTGTTCTCCAACCAAATTTTGAAAATAGCCGTGCTTTCATGGAGTTATATTTTCAGTTGTTCTTCAAAATCGCAGTTCGAAACTCCTCAAGCCGGGCGCACCATTTAAACGCAGACGAACTTTTAATCAACTGGTTCGAGGATACAACCAAGATCCGAACGACGGGTTCAAATATTCAGGCGATTTTTTCTGGTTCTTTTGGCTTTCTGAGTTCGAAGAAACATCCAGCTCTTGCTTAGACATCAAAAACGATATTCATTTTATTTACAAAAATATCAACTTACTTTTTCATATTCGATTGCAGCGAACGGTTTTTGTTTCCAAAAGTCATATCCGTCCATCATATTGGCGAAGGACTGTTCGAGGATTTGGCAATAGTATAATTTTTCCAGCCCCTGACTTTTGAACAAGTAAAGGTGGCATTTAACTGCTAAATGTATAGACGCTTGCCAGTCTTACTTAAATTCTGATCTCAACTAGATTAAACTTAGGGCAGGCTCAATTATCGCTAAACTGAATTTCACGTCGGTTAGAGTGACTGGAAATAGACGAGGAGGCTTAATGATTAAATCTTTGATTTTTATCTTAGTGACGATAACCTGGGGTATTTCAATTCAAGCGGCTCCCTATTATACAGGTGTTGGGTGTAACGAAGAAGGCACAAATTGTCTATTTGGTTTGCCCTCCAATAGAGTCTTAAATTGGGCGAGCAAAGGTACTGCTCAAGAACTTGGTGAACACTGTGAAAAGTTTATAGCTAATATCGAAGCTCGTAAAATCGAGCTTGGCAAAAACCAAGATCTTGTTTTGAAATATAAAAATTTTACACGTTCGCTGACAAGTGAAATTCAGAAAAATGGCCAAGCCAAAATTATTTGCAGTGTCGAAATTCACTCTGAGCGCGCAGATGTAAAAGTGATTTCACAAACCTACAAAACCTTAAACTGGGTTTGTGAAAATGAACAATCAGCAGGGATTTGCAATCACTATATGAAAGAATGTGAAGAGTTACGACAGGCGTCTTTCTCGGAACCCGGAGTCTTAGATTCAGCGATTTTCTGGGGAGGATCACTTCTTCAAGGCACCATGTGCGTCATCGGCATGGCGAAAATTCAACGCACTCCCGTGTTAGCGAAACCGTAACATTTTTTTATCCGAACTCGAACTGAAGATATATTTACCAGATTCTGCATAAATGTTGTGTAGTACACTTTGTACAGGGCTGAGCTGGATTTCAGGAGTCAAGTTTTGACGAAAGTATCTGAATTTAAGATCTTTTGATTTTTCTGACTGTTGGTGCACCAACTTTTGATACGAGTTGAACTTCCGTTATAGTATCCTATGGGGATTATATCCCCATAGGATCGAAAAAAGACTCAGCTTTTTGCCGTCTCAAATGAGACAATTTTTCAATTTGAATGATTTCTAAATCAGTTCTAAATCAGTTCAAATGCATTGGAATATAGTTTTCCAAATTTGCGGAACCGTTCTTGCAGTTTACTCACTGGGATAGCCTACTTAAATACCAAGGATGAATCCGTATGCTGCATGAGTTTCTATTGGACAACGAAAAAGAAATTTTGGACATGACCGAAAAGAAAGCCCGTGACCTTGCCGGTGGTGGTCCAACATCAGACTTACTTAAAAAAGGTCTTCCTATCTTTTACAAACAACTTATGACTGTGCTCAGGCTCGAGCAATCTACTCATCCGGAATATATGATCGATAAAAAAGGTATGGCTCAGGCTGCTCGTGATGCGGATGAACCCGCAATGTCAATTGCATCCGGCCGTAAGCATGAAGTGGAAGTCGCAACAGCTGCCGGTGTTCATGGTCTAGAGTTGCTTCGTCTTGGCTACACTCTTTCGCATGTTGTTCACGCATACGGAGCCATGTGCCAGTCAATCACTGAACTTGCGAATCAGAAAAGTGCCCTCATTACTACGACGGAGTTTCATGATTTGAATCAGTGCTTAGATGTTGCGATGGCTGGCGCCGTTACTGAGTATGCATCTCAACGAAACACGAATGAGTCCGATCGAGAAGTGAAACATCTGGGATTTTTAGCCCACGAATTGCGAAATGCGCTTAACGCCGTTGTTATGGCCTACGAGTTAGTTAAAGATGGAACCGTGGCACCCCGTGGAAGCACTGGACAGATAGTAGAAAGAGGCTTGAAACGACTGAATGAGCTTATTGATCGATCGTTAACGGAAGTCAGGCTTAAGGTGGATTCAAATATTATTGCTGAATCTAGCAATTTATTGCAGGTTGTAGATCAAATTCTATTTACCGCCAAGATTGAGGCTCGTTCACGGCATCAAACCTTGGATGTTCGAATCAGTCCGACGTTGAAGTTCGAAGCCGACCAGCAGCTCTTTCACTCGGCTTTATCGAACCTAATTCAGAACGCACTTAAGTACACTCGCGACGGTGGTAGGATTCAGGTACGAGGAAGTTATGTCGGAGAGAACATAGTCGTTGAAGTAGAGGATGAATGCGGTGGCCTCGCCCCGAATGCCGAAACAGAACTTTTTAAGCCATTCGAGCAGCAGAATGAAAACCGCGAAGGACTCGGTCTTGGTCTGACCATCGCACGACGTGCCATGATTCTTAATCGTGGTGCAATCAATGTTCAAAACCTTCCCGGAAAAGGATGCATTTTCAGAATCACCCTGCCGCAAAAGGCTAGCCAGATTATAGTTGGCCAAAAGTCACCACCTGAAAATCACGCGACTCATTGACGTCACTCAAGAACTATAAGTGAAATCATTTCTGCTGGTAAACTCACTTGAAGGGCCAGGATGATTTATTTTAACCAAACGCTGCGAAAATTATCTCGATCGACGGGCCAACTTTGCCAAGGAATTTTGATATCTAAGGCCAAGATAAAATTTCCAAGTATGGCATTTAGATCGTCTAGATCCCAGAAATCTTTTTTGTGTTTGGAGTTTTTACCAGACTTGGCTAACTGTGAAACTAATGACAAAACCATGCCCGTCATTGGAGGTATCAAAAATCCTAATGTTGAAAGCACACCTTGCATACGCGATAAGATGCCTTTGCCACCCACGGAATGCATCAAAACAAAAACGGCACAGGGCTTTCCCAAAAATACATGGGTGCCTTCAAATTCAGTTAAGTCTTCAAACATAGCTTGCATAGGACTGCCCCATGAATCCCAATAGGTTCCCGTTACAAATAAAACTCCGTCCGATTTTTTTAGTTCGTTGATAAGGCTCGTATTTGTTTTTAACTTGTCCAAATGGACAACGCGTACTTTTACAATGGATTTTAAAAGCTTTTCTATTTTTGTAATCAGTTTAGCGCAGTTGCCGGTGCTTCCATTAGGACTGCCATTTAGGATTAAAACTTGCTTCATAGTGTGGAACCTCGCTGCTGTTCATAATAATTCCTAAATGTGTTCGATGCTAGTAGTTTCTCCTGACTTTGAATTTTTAAAGTGGTTCAATATTTAAATGAAGATTTTGAGTTTGTGCGGAAGCCTTAGATCCAATTCAACTAATGGTTACCTTTTAAAGGCGGCAAAGAGCTGCCGACCAAACGATCTATGGGTCGATTTTAATTTGGCCGACTTGCCCTATTTTGATCCTGATAATCAATACTCAGTGCAAACTCCACAAGTAGTATTAGAGTTTCGTAATTTGGGTGCGACCGTTGATGCTATTTTTATTGCAACGCCGGAATATGCTCATGGCTTGCCTGGCATTTTAAAAAATGCGCTCGAGTGGTTGTTTCATGAGGGAACAATGAGCAAACCGGTCTTTGTTGTGATCGGAACCGCGCAAGGCGACCATACAAGGGATCAGCTCATAGAAATTATCAAGACCATGGATTTTAAAATTAACCCTAGTCAGGTACTGCTGCTTAAAGGTGTACGATCAAAAATTGATACTGCGGGAGCATTTTCAGATTCAAATACACGAACTGTGTTTGAAGATTTTTGCAAACAGATAGGGGCGCTAAAGTGATCGGACGAACAGCCTTGCTGGTTTTTTCAGAGAACGGATCAGGCAACGCATAGTAAATAAGCTAATATGTCGATTCAATCATCCGATGAGTATTATAAATTGAATTCAAAATCGGACAAAGAAGGATTCATTGTTTCGAGGCATCGCTGCCGTTGCTGGAACCGATAATACTATCGCGTGTCCATCCCCGGCGCCTATGTCGGTTCCTAGTACCATTCAAAAATGGACGAGCATCAATAAGGGTGAAGGGGCCGCAGTTAAAACGATGGATAAAAAGGGAGCTTACTGCGAACTGTACTCCAAAAGCCAAGCTGGTGCGCATGTACAGTCGTGTGTAACCGAAGATGGCTCTAAAGCCCTCAATGCTAATGATGTTATTTGGGGTTTCTTTAAAGCTTTACCCTAGAAACTTTTATATTCGCTATTGACGTTGGAATACCGCCGTTTGTATACCTTGGATCATGAATCGAAACGTTTTCCTAACTGCCGCTGTCGACGAAAAATTGAGCTCTGTAGAGAATCAAGTTCATCGCGCGTTGCTAGGGGACGTGTTTGCTATTCCTAAAACTCCTGAGCGTGATATCTCGATTTTAGAGCGGGGTCGTCATCCCGGTAAAAAGGGATTAAGCTTTGTCGAAGGCCAAGCTCGGCTATTGCATGATATGGCGAATATTGAACTTCAAGCAATGGAATTAGCGCTTAGAACTCTATGCGAATATCCCGACGTCGATAGAACATTTCGGCAGCAACTGGCCGACCTCACATTGTCGGAAGGGCGCCATTTAAAAATGTGTGTCGATGGATTGCGCGAACTTGGATATGATTGGGGTCACTGGCCGATACATTTGGTTTTGTGGAATGCCGTTGATACATCGGATAGTTTAATTGATCGCATTTTTATCGTACATCGTTACCTTGAGGGCAGCGGTTTAGATGCTGGGCAAAGTTTGATAGAGCGCTTTCGTGCGATTCCTCCCAATAAAACAGTAGAAATTATGAATGTGATTTCTAATGAAGAGTTGGACCATGTGCAATTTGGCAGTCAGTGGTATAGATACTTCTGTACAGAATTTAAGTTAGATGCTGATCATAAATTTAAAAGCTTGCTGACCGATTTAATGCCGCGTTTGCCAAGGCGTATGGAACCAGTGAATGTAGAGCTTCGAAAGAAAGCTTTGTTTAGTGAAAGTGAAATCAACGATTTAGTATACTTGCGCGCTTCTAATTTGAAAATGGTAGAGTAACGACAAGCCAGCTAGTCTTTGTGACATTCAAATGTTTTATTAAATGACCTCTTTAATATTGGGTGATAAATTTTAGAGTATGGAAGCTTTTTTAAAGTCATTTATTTCTTTGTTTGTTGCAATTGATGTGGTCGGTGCATTGCCATTTTTGGTGGGATTAACCAAATCACTATCTGAAAAAGATAGAAAAAATTTAATTTACCGTGCTACTATTTCGGCATTGGTTATCGGGATAGTTTTCATTGTGGCAGGTAGAAAGATATTTGAATTTTTAGGAATCACCGAAAGCGATTTTAAAGTAGCGGGTGGGTTACTGCTTTTGATTTTTGCCATTCGTGATTTGTTGGTAACAGCGAGTCATCAAGGTGCACCGACACCTACTAAGGTAGGCTTGGTGCCGATTGCGATTCCATTAATGATGGGACCGGCGGCGCTGACAACATTAATGGTTGGATCCGATCAATTCGGAATGTTTACGATCGTTGCCAGCCTAGTGCTGAATTTACTGATCGTGTTGGTTTTATTCTTGCGCGCAAATATTATTCTACGTTGGTTGGGTGACGACGCAAGTGATGCGTTTAATAAAGTATTCTCGTTGTTGATGGCGGCTATCGGTGTCATGTTCGTCCGCTCGGGTATTATTGAAATGATTGCAAAGTAAGAGGCATGTACAGTGAGTAAAATTTCTGCAGCGATAAAAGCCGTTAATACAAATGGGGCCTTGCTAGTTTTCCCAGTGAATAACAAACCAACGCCCAATTCAATCTGGTCTGAGTTTTATCCTCGCACAAAACTAAAGTGGGAATGGGATGATAACGGCGATCAGAAAGTTTTTAAAATGTGGCAGTTGATGAAAGAACTTTCTACAAATAAAGACGTTGTTTATTCAAAATGGCTAGGTGGTCGTGCGACTTTTTTTTCGCGTGATTTATTTGTAGCGATGTTGGCACTTTTTAAAAAGACGGGAGGTATTGCGTTTAAACTGTCTTTGCAGGCCAAGGCATTGCTGAGCGAACTAGAAAGTGATTCTCCTTTATCAACTCGTGACTTGAAGAAATTGACAGGATTGCAGGGTAAAGATAATGAAAGCGCCTATAATCGTGGAATGAAAGAATTGTTTGGGCGATTGTTGATTGTCGGCTTTGGTGAAGTTGAGGACGGTGCGTTTCCGTCATTAGCAGTAGGTGCGACTCAACATATCTATGAAGACCTTTGGATTGAGGCAAGCGACTTGAACATCGAACTAGCGCAGAAACGAATTGATCAACTCATTCCTAAAGGCACAGAATTTAGAAAATTCTTTGATCGCATTATGGCTGGTTTGCAAAATCAAACTTCAGTATCTGTTCGATCAAAGTAATAGAAAGGCTCAGGTGGCCATGGTTTTTAACCAAAGTCATTTTTCCATTGGGAAATAAGGGTGCCATGAATTCTGAAACTTTATTTGAAATTACATTATCCAAATCACCATGCCAAAAATGGATGGGGGCTTTCAATCCGGCGGCCCCCGCAGACCAGTTGGAAAGAAAAACGGGTGAGTCTTGTTTAGGGCCAAGGAAACCTTGTTCAAGAGCTTCACTTAAACTTTGATTTAATGAATCTCGAACATCTTTGTTATTCGCAAGTTCGAAATCTGCTTTTGATGGAGGCAGAAAGAAATCAATAAAAGGATTTCGTCGGCCTGGATTAATATGAAGGGCATTTCGTATCAATCGGGTTGGAACAACAGGTAGAACTTTTAGACCATAAATAGAAAGGGTTGGAAAATTTTTCCGCACTGAAGGCAGGCTCAAATCGCCTAATCCCGAAATCACTCGAATGGCGCGGATCGAATCAGGATTCTGCAAAGCGAGTCCAATCCCAAATGGGGTTCCGCCACTGACCGTGACAACTTCAAACTTGGTCCAAGACAATGTTGAAACTAACTCCATCGCTATTTTTACAGTTACATTCAATGAGTCTGCAGTTTTTATTTGTGTGTAATGGTAGCCCGGTCGATCAAAACAGAGAACTTCTAGGTCTTGAGATTGTAGCTCAGAATTGAAAATATCGATTTGTCGACTCGATCCGGGAAAGCCGTGAAAGAATAAAATTTTTCTTTTCCCATGGCCGAGTTTTCGATATGAAACTCTACCTTGAGAGGTATTTGCTACTTGATAAGGCATATATTTAAAATGGTCGGATCAAATGGAAGTATTGTCCAGCTATAACTTAGAATCGTACACTAAAATGTGGTAAAAAAGGCGCTTAGCTGTGTCTCAATATGATCAAATTTAGCTGTATTTTGTTTTTAGAAGAAAGCGTTTTATGTCGAGAGAACTTTATGTCGAAAGAATAAGTAGCGAGGTTCTATGAAAAAGTATAATTCGTGCATGCTTGTAGATGATGAAATCGACTTACTAGAGACCATGAAGATGGGTCTCGAGTCTGTTTTTGAAAAAGTGGATACGTGCAGTGATGGTCGACAAGCTTACGATATAATTACCTCGAATCACTATGATTTAATTGTGTCTGATGTTCAAATGCCAAATATGAAAGGTGATGAACTGCTGCGAAGTTTGCGCACTAAAGGTATCCACACGCCGTTTATTTGTATCAGCGGGAATGGTGATCACGCGCAAATGATGGAAAACAAACGACAGGGAGCAGTCGATTATATGGATAAACCTTTCGATTTCGATTTGTTTATTCTGAAAATTCAATCGATGATCGAGGCTCACACTAAAAAGCCATCTTAGTTATAATTTCAGATTTGATATTCGTATTAATCTGGTAGCGTTCAAACATGTCCGATTATAATGTGCAATATATAGCTACAGCCTTTTTCGCAGTTTCTATTCTTTACTACATTTGCAATAGCTCCGATATTAGGAAGTTTTATCACAGAGCCGGCAGCTATGACGATCCTTGCTACTTTGGTTTTGAATATTTCTATCGGAGGAACGTTGACCCCGTATGCGGCTCCGCCTGTATTGATGGTAACCGAAAAATGGGGCTGGGATATGTCGGCTACTCAGGTATCGCCATTGTGGGTGCAACTAGTGTCGCTGATTTTTGTCGGTTTATTTATAGTGTTTTTAGTTTTTGTTAAATTTACGGAGTCTCGCCAAGATAAATTGAAAATTAATGAATCTGGCCTGGTTGGATTTTTCTTGGCGGGGTTAGTAGTTCTGGGAGGCTTGCAGAGTTGGTGGCTAGAGCCAATTATAAGTCGATTAAGCTCATCATTGTTGTATGTTAGCGCGGTGGCGCTGACATTCTGGTTTCTTTAGTTTGAAGTTATCTAGTCCAGAGTTAGAATTTCTTTTTCCATAGCATAAATGGATTCCTGAAGACGTGACTTGTTGTTATTAAAACTTCTGATTTCATTGTCAGACTGGTTGATCCTTGATTTTAGGTCCCGTTTTTTATCTTCCGTCGGATCTGTTTGGTTAGCATTAGCCGGAGTCGGGCGAGCCAGTTGAATAGCTTCGACAACTTTCAGCTCGCCTTCTAAATTCGATTTTCGTAAACTAGATAGGTTAATGTCAGAGTTAATTTTCTGAATACGATTTTGATTCTCGCTGATCGATGCGGTTAAATATTTTTTTCGCCCTTTGCGATATTCCCTCATGAAGAATTCTTCTTTTTCTTTTGGGCAAATTTGATTATAGACTCCTCCGCCAGAACCAAAACTAAAACCGCTGGTTGGTTCGCAGAATGCTTGAACACCTTCGGTGTGCTTCGCCGTTAAGATTTTAACTTGGCCTGGATCGCAGAATTCCGAATTGAAAAACTGACCTTTCTTACCGCTGGCATATACGATTTCTGGTTTGCAATAATTAGACATGCCGGACTTAAATCCAAGGTCCAGCTGTGACTCTTGAATGTCAGCTTCGACTTTACGGCAATCATTTAGGTAGGTATCGCTATTCAATCGCTTTCCCGACATAGCAATTTGGTAACCATAATCAAACCAGTTTTTGCTTTCGCAATCTTTACGAGTAAAATAAGAGGCGCACGAGCACAACAATAACGAAACAGAAAATAGAATAATAAATTTTAATTTCATACGCTCACTTGTTTTTTTGAAAGAAAATGCAGTTTTATTTTAATTTGTAGCTAAATTGTAGTCTAGAAATAATAAAAGGGAATAGGATTCTGACCCTAGGTCGGGGTCTTAATTTTCAGATTTTTGGTTTATTATACTAGAACTGTGAGTGTTCACAACCGATAATAAAATGATGCGTCTAAAATTTATTTTGCCCGTACTATTTTTCAATCTCTCGCTACTGGCTGTGGACAATCAATGTCTAGATGGGTCTCCAAAAAATCAAAAATTTAAACGAATTTTAGAGTCATCGAATTACTATCTTGTTAAAGAATTTCGAGCCAAAGGTTTATTCAAACTCCAAGAGGGTGGAATCGGTTGTAAGGATTGTTCGACGACCGCTCAAAGTCTTGGGCTTCCAGAAAAATTGGCTGAAATTCCAAAAGAATGTATCCAAGCTTCGTTGAAACGAAAGGTAGCGCAAACCAGTATTGAATGTACACGCACGCCCGAAGGCAACTGGACATATAAGTCGCACTCGGCACGATCGACGTCAACGCCGTGTATTGATGATTCTAGTGTGGACTACATTCACTTTGTAACAAACAAAGTCATTTCGTGTTTTCAAGGGTTGCCTATGCAAAATGGCGCCAAAGAAGCGATCGATCCCAAAGTTCTATTTTCAAAGTTGAATAACGAAAGTGGTTTTAATTTTACCTACTCCTACGGTGGCGGAGTCGGTGCGGGGCAATTAACAGGCTGGGCGGTTCAAGAAATGAACGTGCTTGATCCAAAGCGGACAAAAGGAAAAGTAGTTAAAGGTAATGGTCGTTTTATCCTGGACGAAATTTTAAATTCATCGAATCCTGAGTGTGCGGGGTTAAAACCGGTTATTGAAAATGATTTAAAATTTAAATACCACTCCCCAAGAAAAACAAATTGTGAGTGGGTTTCAATGGAAAACGGTCTAGCGAGAAATTTAATATACTCGATTGGTTATTTTTCATTTTTAAAACATCAAGTGATCGGCAAAGAATTAAAAAGACGTGCGCCATCGGCATATAACGATCCCGAGCTACTGAATTTATTAACATTAGTCGGCTATGGACCGAAAGGTGCCAACAGAGCGTTAACATTAATTCGTACACTTAGAATCGGAGCACCTCCGAATTCGAACGAGCATTTCAAGAAACAGATTAGAAATGAAGTGTACTTGAAAAACACCTCTGCAAAAATGGCGGAAGTGAAAAAAATCGCGAGGGGCTCATGTCGACTTCTGTAAAGATTTTTATTTGTGCGGCGTTATCTATTTCGGCGGCCATGGCGCATCCGGCGAAAGACAAAAATGACTTAGTTGCTGCGGAAAAAGCTCAACTAGCTAAGATGGCTGCGCGTTCTGATTTAACAGTGAAAGAATTTTTGCAGTTTGTGTCTGATGTCGATACTAAATGCACAAATGAAACTACAAGCGGAACTATGCCTGCGAAAGCTGAGGCCATATGTTCGCTCTACTACAAAATGCTTAAAATCGAAGAGTTATTTACAGAAAATCCAAACGGACCAAACTGGGAACAATGTCTTCGGGCCGGTACAACCTCAGATGCGTTATCGACGGACGACAGCGTTAAAGTTAACGTTAATAGGATTGCGAGTAAATTATGTCCAAAAAATTAATCCGATCGCTTCTGGCGATTTGTTTATTTATGACGGTGTCGTGTTCGCAAAGCAGTTTGCACGCGCTGGGCGCTAATGATTCTGATACATCTAATGATTCTGATACATCTAAATTAACGCCACCAGAGGATGATGATTCTGAATTTCATCCGCCGCCAGAAGATGACGAAGGCAATCAGTCGACTCCGGTGATTATCAGTCCAGCTCCTAATTTCTGTTCGAAATTAGATTTAGCGGGCGTGACATGGCCAATCGAATTAGCATCGGCAGGGCAAGCTCACTTGGCTTTAGCTTTAAATATCTCGGGCAGTTTTGAAGGTCGCAGTGGCTGGGCTAATTTAAGTAATAATTTTGATGGAATGGGTTTTAGTATTGGTTTGCTTCAGCAGAATTTGGGCATGGGATCGTTGCAGCCACTGTTAAAAGAACTGCTAAATGAATTTATAACAACTAAAGGCCAAGGTGCTAACGTAAACATGGATGAAGCTCACTATGTGGCCTTAAAAGCCATGGTTAGCCAATGGAACAAGGATCAAGCCGCTAAAGCCGCAGCGACGTCATTTAATTCTGAATCTAAAGGTGTTGATGGCTCTCCATTTTTGAACGATGACGGAAACATTTCGCAGTACGATGCGGACTATGACGCGCCAGTTTCAGAAGTGTCTAATGAAATCGTACCTCTAACCGATGCACTTTCAACCAAGAGCATTGCTTCGGCAAATAAAAACTCGGTGAACTGGGCACTCAAGAATGTATTCAGAGATGGCGGTAAAACATTTAAATCTGATTGGGCTGACAATTTAACGAACATGGCACAGTCAAAACTCTATGTAAGCTTGCAGTTGAAATATGCTATGAAGCTCTACAATCAGGCATTTCGTTACTTTCAATCCTTTAAATTAAGCACTTTGAGCCATTTCTTGTTGATGTTCGACTTCGTAGTGCAAAATGGTGGTTTTAAGCAGCGTGTATTTGATGATTATGCGTTGAAATTAAAGCAACAACCTAATATGAGTGATCAAGATAAAGTACTTTTGATACTGAAATTACGTCTTCGTGATGTTTCAGCTCGGTGGCAAAATGACGTCAGTGCCAGAAAAAAAACGATTATTTTTTCTGAAGGCACTGTTCATGGGGCCAAAAGGGATCTGAAAAGTGAGTATTGTTATAACCCAAGCTCACCTGTCCTAACGCAACCTTAACATTCATCTACCTTAGGTAAATTTTTTTCAGTTATAAAATTTATTTCGTTCTCTTTTAAAATCTTTTCTGTATAACCAGGTCAACTTTTAAAAGCACATGCGATTTGTGATTTGCAAATTTTAAAAATTTGTACGCCGCAGGGACCAGGGGGGAACGAATGTACTTTAACCACCGAGCAACTCATTTGGCTCTGACTTTGACAATTTGTTTGTCAGCTAGCTTCTCAGCCAAAGCCCAAAGCTCTTCGACACTGTCTGTGTCACCGAATGTTTCAGCTCCTAAAGAGGAAGAAGAAAAACCGTATAAACCAACTGGAAAAGTTTTATTCTCTGTTTACAGTCGTCAAACAGAAGATGAATTCTCGCGCAGTCATCAGGGTGTAACGGTCATCAATCCAGAATTTTCTGCACGCTATGGTGAGTATATCACCCTGGGTTTAGACTTAGCCGGCTTCTTTGGTACTGGTAACGCTAGCAACTTTTGGACTGACGATGGCAAAGCGCCTAACTCAATCGTGTTGAGTGAAGCCTATGCTAAAATCAATATTCACCCCAATCTTTTTGTTAAGGCCGGAGCGATCAAAACTCCTCTGAATCCTTTGATGTCAATCATGACTCCGGGTGCATTCATGGGGACTCAGGAAGAATGGCAAATTGGTGCGGATGAATCCAATATCACTGTGAATGCGTTTCAAGCGATTCCATCTTCTGGCACAGTGACTAAGCGGATTTATGATGATGGCACTCAAGCTTATTTCTTGTCTCAAACGGTTTCAGGTAAATTAAAAGCACAAACTGGTACAGAAGTTAAATTAGCAGCAACTAGATTCCAGTTTGAAAACCTATCAACAAACGTAGCGACAGATTCTTATTTCTTAGGAAACTCGCTAACGGCGTTTGAAGGTAGTTCTAAATCATTCCGATTCCGTCATGGTTTCATGGGAACTGAATCGGGTGTTACGGTTAAGCAAGAAATCGGTAAGCACGAATTGTTCTTGTTCGCTTCAACAATAGTTAATGATCAAGCGGAAGCTGGTAAAAACAAGGGTAACATGGTTGGCGGCAGTGTTAAGACTGTGTTCGGTAACTACATCGTTCGTCCTTCGTACACACGCTTTAACTACGATGCGGATGTGACTCCGACTGTATACACAACAATGACGGGCCGTTTTCAAAATCGTGATGGCTATCGTGTAGGTATCGACATCGAATTGAAAAAAGAAAGACTCGCTTTAAAAAATTACTACATCAAGATGGATTTAAAAGACGCCAATCCTTATCTTGCAGATCGTGAAATATACAATATAGCTGTGGAGGCTAAGTATGACATTTTCTAAACAAGCATTAACTTTCGCTTTAGTTTTTGTACTAGGCACTCTAGTTAGCTGCGGTAAACGTGATGATCATATGCGTAACTCTGATCCAGATTCAGATGCGACTTTCTATGTAGATAAAGACGTAAAAATTTGGGGTAAAGTGATCGTTTCTCGTGACGTTCAACAAAAGCCAAATCAAAAAGATTACAAAATCCAAGCATGTATCAAAGACAACGCATTGCTTGCGATCGTTCAGTTCCAAGACTTTAAAGTCATTGCAGCTGACGGGCAAGAGATGGTGAAAACAACGGACAAATTTGGCTGCATCATTTGGGATGAGCAAATTCGTTATGATGCGCTGGCAAACGAAGCCGAGTTGTTGGTTCAACGTAAAGTTCAAGCTGTCAGCGGCCATGCGGGAACTGTAGTTCTTTATTTAGCCATCAATCCTTGGGTATCTGAAGATACACTGACGGTAACTGACTTACGTTATGACGAAGCATTAAAAGCTAAGACAACAGGGAATGCAGTTTCTTACTCGATGACTCAGTTTCAATCTGATGAGAGTCATTCTAGCCCAGCGTTCTCGATGGAAGTTAATAAATCTCGTGTGGCAGAAGCGATCGCAAGTCAAAAAAGTGGTAAAGCCGCTTCGACGGCTCCTGAAACACGAATGCGTTTAGATGCTATCCAAATGCAATTCTTAGGTCATGATTACAGTCAGTACGAAATTACGCCGACATTGAATTTGAAGGTGGCTCATAAATACAGAATCCGTATTAGCCCGCAATTCATTCGCGAGAATTTTAATGGAAAACAAATCTTTGAAACGATTGCTAGTGGTAATGTTAAATTCCACGTTGCGATTTTAAAAGACACTGTAAATCCTAAAGCGGGTACATCGTACCAATTGAATGATGTTCTTTCGACTTCGGAATTCGTTGGCGAAATGGTTGATGGTGTGATGGTTGCTGACGTGACTTTGAAATTCCAAGATCTAGCGCCTTTGACTGGTCGAACGGTATTACTTATGACAGCGTCATCATTGCCTGGTTACATCCAGTTTCGTGATGGTAGTTATATTTCTCCGGTAGGTCCATTAGTAGCGGCTTCGTCTATTTCTTTTGTTCCAACTAACTGGAGTGCTGAAGTGATTCACGAAAATAACGTGAAGTACGTTGCGAAAAAAGAAAATCGTTCGAAAACAGTTTCTAACTTTAATTTCTTCAAACAAAAAACTGGTTTCGTAGATGTGCCTCGCGCGATCGACACGTTAGTGATGGCTAGATCTACAGCACCTTCAACAGCTCACTATGCTGAGTTAATGACGTCACTTGAAAAGAACGATATGAAGCTATCCCACGCGACTCAAAATGCGATCTGCTCGTATTTGACTCAAGAACGTGCGCGTGGTTTGCGTGTGTGTGATTCTAAAGCGATGGATTTAGTGAATTTCCGTATGCGTGAAATCGTGGAAGAAATCACCAATCCAGTTCCACAACGTGAAGGCATCACTCTAAATGAAGATCTAACGATCAACATGAACTACTTGCTTTCACAAGAGCAAATCAAAGGGAAAGGGCAATCAGCACGTGCTGGTTGGAATGCGGGTTTAACAGCCGGTATGACAGCGGGTTTGAATGCAGGGTTAGATTTAGATTTGTTGAACACATTGCAAGATGGACAAGTTCCCGGATTTAAATTGTTATCATGGATTTCAAAAATGATTGGTAATACAGCTCCGGGAAAACCAATCCCAGTAGATCCTAAAGATCCAAACGGACCGTCACTGCCAGGTGACCCAGTAGTTGTTCCACCAAAAAATACATTTGGTGCAAAACTCGGTGCGAATTTGGGTGGTAACATCGGTGGTATGGCGACTTACAATAACGATCTATTCACTTGGAATTTAAGTGATGCTCGTCGTGAAACAGGTTCGATCACTACATCTGTGAAATTTGGTGCGAATGCGGAAATGAAAATTTTCAGTTTCCAAGGTAAATTCCGCAAATGCTGGATCGCTAACTTAAGTGCTCCTTTAAAAGACCAATTGGCAAAACAAGCTGGAAAAGAATTTTCTCAGCTGAATTTACCAAAAGGTGTTGTGGCGTGCTTACCTAAAATTTCTGAAGGCAAACGTAACGAGATGTTCGTACTAGTGAACTCAGTCACAGGTATCGCGAATTCACCGTTGACAGATTCATTAGCGAGCAGCGAAGCGCCTCTACGCATGTTCTTCCGTGGTCCAATGGGCTATTCTGTTTTCAAAAATTTAGTCATGGAAAAGAAAATGGAAGTGAGCTTTAACAAATTCTCGGTTGATAAGTTAGTCAGCGAAGTTCAGTCATTGAAGAATGAGGGCGATATGTTCTTGAATCAAGAATTCCCTGGTGTTCTGAACAACGTTATTCAATAGTTCTTTGTTTCTTTTTCGATATGCAATTACCGAAAGGGCTCCTAAAAATAGAGCCCTTTTTTTATTCAGATGACATAGATTTTGTTCAGTTAACTATACATCTTTGAAGCCGTCGTCGTCTCGATTTGGCATTGACGAGTCATCTCCTGATGCCTTTTGAAGTGATTTTGATTCAAAGCTAGAGGATTTCTTAACCTTTGGCATTGTAGCCTTAATATGCACGATATTTGACTTAGGTGATTTCGTGACCGTTGGAACAGGTCGTGAAGCCTGAGGAGAAGTGCTTGAATTTCGATTTCCAGTAATTACTGCCATAAGTTCCTCAACCGATTCTTTTAGTGATTCGGCTTGTCCAGAAAGTTCTTCGGCCGCGCTGGCTGCTTCTTCACTCGTTGCCGCATTCTGTTGAGTCACTGTGTCTAGCTGTGACATAGCCTTGTTAATTTCGGAAACGCCTTGCGCTTGCTCTTTTGCTGCTTGCGAAATTTCTAGGGACAGACCAGACACTCGCGAAACATTTTGAACGATTTCATTCAGAACATCTGAACATTGTTTTGCTACTGTTACGCCGGAGTCAACTTTTTCTTTTCCAGACTGAATTAAGCCTTCAACTTTTTGCTGGGTATTTCTAACGATACCTTCGACTTTTGAAATACTTGCATCTAGCATGTCTGTAATTTCTTTAGCTGCGTTTCCTGACATTTGCGCCAGGTTTCCGACCTCTTCAGCGACAACAGCAAAACCTTTACCGTGTTCGCCGGCGCGGGCTGCCTCAACAGAGGCATTGAAGGACAATAGTTTAGTTTGGAATACAATTTCGTTAATAACTTTAGTTCGATTTCCGATGTCTTGGATGACTTTGACAATATCAGACATTTGACGATTGCTCTCGTTGATCTGAGTCAAGATTGCCTCGTTGCTTTGGCTAATTTCATCCATAGAAGATAGCATTTGATCGACAGATTCGCGTCCTTCCTCAGCTTTCTTGTGAGATTCTGATGAGGTTTCGGAAGTATTTTGTGCATTTTCAGTTGCCTTTGAAATCATAGAGGTGATTTCTTCCAGCGAAGCTGCTGTTTCTTCTAGTGAGGCCGCTTGTTCAGTGCTTGCTTCGGAAAGTTGCTGCGAAGACGACGCGATTCCTGCAGAGGCGACAGTCACCTGTTCTCCGATATGTGAAAGTGTTGAAGCTAAATTCGTTAGGGTCTTAATCGGTGTATTAATAATAAATGCACCGAGAACAAGTGCCAAAACTGCTCCTAGAAAAATAAACAATGAGAGCATTGTAGTCGACGAAGCCCCACCTGCTTGAGCATGAGCCTTTAAAACTGTAGGAATATCATTAGAAACAGCAAAAACTCCATGAAGTTTTCCATCTTTCCAGTTTTCCATTTTGTACCCTAGAATATCTTTGCCATTACCCCAAGGGCTTGTCGATGGATTGCCATGACAGGTTAAACATCCGCGGCTTTCAGAAAGTCGAACAGCTCGATAGACGGTTACAGCGGTTGTCGTCTCAGAAACTAATTCTTTCAAGTTTGGATCATTTTCAAACTTGCTAAAAATCTCCATTTCCTCTTTTGATGCTGTATTATTTGTATTTCTTGGTTCATTTGAGAAAACCCGAAAACTATATTGATCGCTGCTTGCCCCATCGGCGCCAATTTTCATGGCGGCATAAATTGGAACTTGTTTAAGTATTATGGATTTGTCTTCTTCGGTCAGTTTCACTTGAGTCTTTATATTTATGGGTGAATCTCTCGATTATCGGTTTGAGACCCCCTTGCTCCGCAACATAGGCTGCTGCCACATCTAATCGTCCATGTATAATTCGGGACTTGTCGACTAAACCGTTATGAAATTCTTTATTGGTATAGTGTATTGCGACACCTACGGATATTGTGCCGCAAATAATACAAGCAAGCGCCACCGTTAGCAGCAATTTCGCCCGAAAAGAAAAGTTTTTAAAAAAGTTCATTGTTTCTCCAATTCTTCATAATTATACCTAAGCTGCCTTCATAGATTGTGATTTCATAGTTTTAACGTCGTCTGTGTTCAGTAATTTTTTTAAATCAATTAAAAGTGTAAGATCTTTTTCGTGTCTAGCGACTCCGAATATGTAATCGGTTTTTGTAGAAGAATCGTGAACCGGAGGTTCGCTGATCATGGAATTCTCAAAGCCCGTAACTGAATTGACGGAGTCAACGACAACTCCAAGCGATAGCCCATTCACATCAAGAATGACGATTGGTGTTTCAGGTGTTGCTTCTGCTTTTCCTACTTTTAGTTTTATTCGTAGGTCAATTACAGAAATAACTTGTCCACGCAAATTCATAATACCTTTGAAGTAGGGAGCCGCCTGTGGGATACTTGTTGTCTCTGTATTGGCTATAACCTCTTTGACTTGTAACAAGGGCATAGCAAATTTTTCTTTTCCTAGGGAAAAACACAAAAATCGACCAGGAGATTCTTGAGATTTTCTTTCTTCATTCATTTTCTTTATCTCCATCAACTTTTAAGTCTATTTTTAGTCAAAAACTACGAAAACTTCCGCCTCGATACGAGAATATTGTTCTGTAGCAGCTTCTTTCAATTCATCGACGTTAGAAGAAAGTTCCAGCAATTGTGTTTTTATGACTTCAAGGCTTTTATCTTCTTCAGGGTTATAGACCCTACAATTTTCGTTTTTCTTCTTTGCATGGTTAGTTGTCGGAGAAAATTACCAGACCTTAAGTAAATTGGAGTTCGGTGAAAATTTCGTAGTCTAGGTTAATTATCAAAATGAGACGATTAGTTAAGAATTCTCAATTTAGATCGAAGAAGACGCGAAATAAACCACCAGACCATCGTAAAGAGAGTTTAACTTTCTCAAAATAGTTCACTCGTATCGCCTGGTCGGTTATGAAAATCGCATGTTGCAAAAAGAAGATTTTGCGAACGATAAAGTGGATGCTGGCGAAATGGGCGCGGGTCACAGTGTGACGGCTTTGTATGAAATTGAATGGAAAGGCAATACTCCGTCAGATATCAAATTAAAATATCAATCGGAAGAAAAAGTTAAAGATGCTCCAGGATCTACGGATGAAATTTTAACGGCGAAGATTCGTTATAAAAAACCAACGAACTCGAGCAGTGAATATTTTGAGCAAGCTCTAACTAACAAAGTAGTGTCCTTACCAAATTCATCATGTTCCACTCGATTCGCGGTGGCTGTTGCCAGCTTCTCGCAATGGATGCGCAAGTCAGCTCAGCTAAAGGATTTCGACTCAAAACGAATCTTAGAAATCAGTGAAGGATGCCTGTCGACCAAGGACAAGAAAGACGCGTTCAAAGAAGAATTCATCGGCCTAGTTAAAAAGGCCAGAGAGATCAGAAAATAATAACTATTTTAGTTCTTTTTCTAAGGCGTCTAATAGATATTTTCTGTAGGCGCCATTTTTTATGAAGTAAGAGTTTGAGTGGGCTCCGCCTTCGAAGACTTTCCAGTATTTTGGGTCTTTGACGTGCTTGTAGAGTTCTTCGCCTTGGTCGATGCTGACTACGTTGTCTTGGTTACCGTGCAT
>NCGL01000134.1 GCA_002256935.1 Bdellovibrio sp. 28-41-41 | reverse complement strand
CGTGCGCTCATCGATAAATTTTCTATCGATGCGGCGTTGCTGAAGCACTTTTTTCAAATCGTTCTTAGAAGCCAAATATAAATCGGACAGGAATTTCAACGAGATTTGGTTTTCTAAACCACCACCGGTGTCTACTTCCTGCATTCCATCGACACCATTTACAGATTTTGCATTTTTCAACAAGTGTCGAGCCAGTGGAGCCGAGATATAGTCGTGATAGTAGTCAATTTCAAAAAATGGTTTCATGTACTAGCTGCCTCGATACGTGCTGTAACCATAAGGGCTCAGTAATAACGGAACGTGATATTTTCGGCTAACATCCATGATGTTAAAGGCCACGGGTACGGCTAAAAAGAACGGGTTTAAATTTTGTTTTTTAAAATAGTTTTCAATTTCAAACGTGAGTCTGTATTGTCCGTTTTCATAGGGACATTCAAAATTAATACGACCGTCAGCATTTGTTTTATCTTTTTTCACTTGTGACCACAGAGTTCCTGTAAGTTTGTCTGATAGTTTCGATTTATACGATAGTATCTGGGCGGCGATACTAATGGCAATTTCGGGCGGCGTGTTGTCGCCGAAATCTAGTCCAATCGGGCAATGCAATCGCTGAAGGGCGTCTTCAGAAACTCCGAGATTGCGAAGTTCGCCTTTTATTTTCTCGCCCTTCATTTTAGAGCCAATGACCCCAAGAAATGAAAAACGTTGATGTTGTTGAAGTGCTTTTTCTAAAACAGGAACATCGGCCGCATGGCCTTGAGTCAGTGACATTAAATATGTTCCATCTGGCAATCCGTCTACATGGCTTGCCATATTTTCTGTATGCACTTTTTTAATATTGAAAGAATCCGGAAGTTTATCCACCCATTCTTTACGATTATCAAAAACCTGCAGTTGACAGGACCATGTTTGCATCACTCGGCACAGCTCTTGAGCCACGTGACCCGCGCCAAATATAGCGACTGACCATGTGCTGAAATACTGCGTATCAAAAAATACGCTGACCTCTCCGCCACAAGTCATGCCAATTTCAGTTTGTAAGTTGTAAGTTCCCATGAATGGAGGGGACTTGGATTGAAGCATTTCCATCGCGTGTTTAATGCAGAATCCTTCGATCTTGCCACCGCCGACAGTTCCGTAACGTAATCCGTCGATGGTTACTAACATCTTGGCGCCGACTTCTTGTGGCGCGCTCCCGCGAACGTTCACTAACGTGACGATCACGTGATCGGTATGACTGCGTGAAACATCGCTCAGATGTTCAAGCCAAACTGTCATGGCGTTAGCTCTTTCATTTTCATGTAGATTTGCTCTTGAGTGGCCGGAATTTTTAATTTCACGGGCTTGTCGAGTTTCGCAACAGACGATTTCGGTTTGTAATAGCTCAATGCATTTTTCACAGCCGACCAAACTGATATCGCAAGCAATAATGGTGGTTCACCCACTGCTTTACTTGCACGAACATTGCGTATGTTAATCTGATTATCAATTAAGTGGCATTTAAATACGCGCGGGATATCTTGCACACTCGGAATTTTATACGTACTTGGAGTGTTAGATAGCAGGCGACCGTTTTTATAAAATAGATTTTCAGTTGTAACCCAGCCCATACCTTGAACAAACGCACCAGTCACCTGACCATGGTCAATGGCTTCATTGATCGGACGGCCAAGATCCATAAGGATTTCTGTGCGTAAAACCTTAACCTCTCCAGTCCAACGATTGATGGACACTTCACTTGCGGCCACGCCATTAGTGAAATAAAAGAACGGACTGCCTTGGCCGGTTTCTTTATTATAGAAAATGCCTGGGTATTTGAAATAACCTTGTTGAGTTAAGGACTGGCGATTTAGATAGGCTTCTAAAACTAGCTCGCTAAATTTAATCGTCTCTTTTGGATTAGATTTATCAAAGACCAAACCGTTTTGAAATTCGATCGTCTGCCAATCTTGAATGGATTCAATTTGAATTTCTGGTGCAGTTCCTGCGCCTGCAGTTGGCTTACCACGCCATTCTTTTGGGCGAGATACGCCATTCTTTTGGGCGAGATAGCACCGCTTTAGCCACCTTAGCTATTCGCTCCCGAATAGTTTGAGCCGCTGTCAATGCCGCTTGGCAGTTGATATCACTGCCACTAGAGGCGGCCGTTGCCGAAGTGTTTGGAATTTTCTCTGTGGATGTCGTCATGACTTTGACATCATCGATAGGAATCGAAAAACATTCCGCCACGACTTGCGCGATTTTAATATTCACGCCCTGGCCCATTTCTGTGGCACCCGTAGACACTTGAATAGACCCATCCATATGGACGTTCACCAAAGCACTGCCTTGATTTAAAAAACGGGTAGTAAATGAAATACCAAATTTCACTGCTGTTACGGATAAACCACGATAGGTCGAATGATTACCGGAATTGTGAGTTTCAATATCTTTGCGCCACTGTTTGTACTGAGTTTGTTTTTCAATATCTGCAAACAATTGGGGCAGAACATTGTCTTCTATTTTCTGACCATACGGAGTCGTTTGATCTTTTTGATAGGTATTGATTTTTCTAATCTCTAGTGAATCTTTTTTTAGAAAGACAGCGATGTCTTCAATAATAGATTCAATTGTCGCCACACCCTTAGGACCACCGAACCCGCGAAAGGCTGTGTTGGGCGGCGTGTGTGTTTTGCAAACTTGTCCTGCGACTTTAAAATTTGGAATAAAGTATGCGTTGTCCAAATGTAACATCGCTCGTTCCATGATGGCTGTGGACAAGTCCGCATAGGCACCGCCATCAGAGAATAGCTCTGCTTTTAGTGCCGTAATTTTTCCTGAGTTATCAAAAGCGACCTCAAAGAAATTTTTAAACGGATTGCGTTTGCCTGTCATGATCATGTCATCGTCTTTAGTTAGGATGACACGCGCCGGGCGTTTCAATTTTTGCGCTACCAGCGCAGCGAAAACTGCAAATGGAGCCGCCTGAGATTCTTTGCCACCAAACGCGCCGCCCATGCGCTTAACAACGCAGACGACTTGATGATGACGTAGTCCCAGAGCTTCGGCAACTAGGTGCTGAACTTCCGTCGGATGCTGAGACGAAGAATGAATTTCGATTTGATCGTCTTCCTTAGGATAGGCAATCGAAGCTTGAGATTCTAAATAGAAATGTTCTTGGCCGGCAATCTCAATATCGCCTTTAAGTTTGTGAACCGCTGCTTTCAATGCAGCATCAGCGTCACCACGCTGAATCGTCCGCAATGGACCGATAAAAAATTTCGTGTCGATCGCTTTTTGCAAATCTAAAGTAGGTTCTAGTTCTTCAATCTCTAATTTAATTTTGGATTTAGCTGTATGAAACACATCACGTTTTGTGGCCGCGATGACAGCGATCGGTTCGCCGACAAACTGAACGCGATCTTCTGCCAAAAATACTTGATCATGAAAAATTGATCCCCATAAGTTGTGCTTTAAATCCTTATGAGTGTACACCGCCAAAACTTCGGGCATTGCTAGGCAGGCACTGACATCAAGACTCCTAATTTTTCCGTGAGCAACTGGGCTATAGAATACGTCGACAAATACTTCGCCTTGAACGAGGGGGCGATCATCAATGTATTCTGCATCACCAGTAACGTAACTTCTTCCGGAATCGTGGTAAGCCGATTTGCTCATAATTAGAAATTCTCCTGCACGAAGCGCTCGAATAAATCTAAGCAGATTTGGGATCTAAACTCGGCTGAGCCACGCATATCAGAAATTGGCGTGATCGTTGTGGCTATCATTTGCTTAGCTTTTGAAGCCAAAGCTGGCGTCATTTCCTGACCCTCTAAAACTTTTTCTACGTCAAATAGTCTAAGTGCTTTGGGGCCAACGCCGCCATACGCGATTTTAGCTTTTTCAATTTTGTTATTTTGAGTTTGAAAAACAAAACTTGAATTCACGCACGAGATATCTAGATCGCGTCGTTGAGAGACTTTAAACAATCCAATTTTGCTAGAACTGGCGTTCGGGATTTTAAAACGAATGCCAGTAATAAATTCGTCGTCCTTTAAATCAAAGCTTTTATAGCCTTTGATAAAATCCGTCAGCGCAACTGATCGCGTGCCCGATGAGCCAAATAATTCAACGATCGCATCTGCTGTTAATAAATAAGGTGTTGTATCGGCAATGGGTGATCCATTGGCTAAGTTTCCAACCAGTGTTGCGGCATTTTTAATTTGAGGTGATGCAAAAATATTTAAAAACTCGGCAAACTTTGGACTCTTGCCCTCAAGAAATTTTTGAAGTGTGTTTAAATTCACACGCGCGCCCACGACAATTTGATCGCCATCGTGTTTAAGAGCATACATTTCAGGAATCAAATGCAGGCTCATCAAATTAGCACCGGGGTTTCTACCTTTATTTATTTGAACGCCGATATCCGTCGCTCCAGAAAACAAGCGAACGTTAGGATGTTTCTTCTTATACTCAGCCGCTTGAGCCAATGTTGTTGGTGCGAAAAATTCTTTCTCGCCAACAGTAATTTTAATGGGAACGAATTGATCGGATTCTAAATCTTTGGTTAATTTTTCGTAATTGTAGCATGATTTCAGCGGTGCTACTTTTTTCGTATCGACGGCCATGGCCGCATTTATAATTGGCTGGTAACCAGTACAACGGCACAGATTGCCTGTTAGATAGTTTTTTACTTTTTGTTCCGTAATTGTTTTTGTATTTTCATACATACTAGATAACGCCATCACAAAACCAGGTGTACAGAATCCACATTGGCCGCCGAAATTTCTGATCATAGAGTCTTGCACTTCAGAGAGCTGATTTTGTTTAGCTAAACCTTCGACACTTATAACGTGAGACATATCCATTAAAAATGAAGTACTGATGCATGAATTGATAGATACAAACTTGTCAGCATCTGCAGAATGGCGACGATATAAAATAGTACAGGCGCCGCAGTCACCTTCGGCGCATACAACCTTTGTTCCGGTCAAACCGATTTCGTAGCGCAAAAGGCTACTAAACGGCATGAACGCTTGTTCGCCGCTGATCTTGTGTACGTTTCCGTTGATGGTTAGAACGATATAGTCTCGGACTTTCATTTTAGTAGCTGATCTTATCGACTTTAGATGACCAAATTTGAAACACTTTAAGCGCTTCATCGCGCAACATAGCTTCCATTGGAATTTTTCGTTTATCTAGTGGCTTTGGAATTTCTTGATAAATGAAATCATCGTCGAATTGAATTCCAGCCGCGTCTAACTTTGTATTGGCAAAATAGATTTTATTAATACGGGCCCAATAGATAGCTGATAGGCACATGGGGCATGGCTCACAGCTCGTATAAATTTCGCAATCGTCGAGGCTAAATGTACTTAATTTTTTGCAGGCCTGACGAATGGCTTCGACTTCCGCGTGAGCCGTAGGATCATTGTTCGTTGTTACTTTGTTCCAGCCCTCACCGACGATAACGTTATCTTTAACGATCACTGCGCCAAATGGGCCACCATTGAGAGATACAACATTGTTCTTCGACAACTCAATCGCTCTGCGCATAAATACATTCTTTTGTTTCATTTCAGTAGAGTTCATAATCTACTGATTTGCTCACCACATAGGGTTTTTTTCAAGTGAAAATTATTGTCCGCTGTTAAAAACGTTTTTGTAGATGATTTGCAGCAAATTTTCATCCTTCTGCATATATTTGTAGCCGTAAGACGCTAGATAATTGCTGGCTTCAGCTTGCTCGGGGCTTAAATAAATCGCAAAACGTGATAGTTCCGGGAATGAAAATGGTTTCTTTGACCAGCGAAGACCTGTTTCTGAAGGACCTGCTTTAGATAGAAACAACGTCTCAGGTTTCAATTTACTGATTGGGCAACTAGATTCCGAGAACTTGATCGCTTTTGTGTAGGTGGTCTTCAATACTAGTTTTAGTTTTTTTAACAAAAATTTTTGTTCTGCGATAGGCAAGTTAACTGTAGCTGGCTTATCTCGGTCGGGTGCAAAAACAGCTGTTTCATCGGCCATACAGTAGCCAGCAATCCAAACCCATGATCCTGCGGCCAAACCAACAGATTTAGATTCAACCAATTTAGGATAGCCTTTGTAAAAATGAAATTCTCTTTCAAGTGGTGCTAAGTCCAACTTAGCTTTCTTTTTAGTTTTGTGGCTGGAAAGAATAATAACTTGCGGAGCCGAATTCGCGATCGCTATGAGTCCGAAAAGAAAAAATGTAAGAACTGTTTTTAACATTTCCGTCCTATTTGCTAACAGCTGCTGTTAGGTTATCGGCTGCACCTTGAGTAATCAAGATATCATCCTCAATTCGAACGCCGCCGATGTTAAGCCATTTCTCTGCTTCGCTAAAATTGATGAAATCTTTAAATTTTTCGCGAATGGTAGCATCGTTAATCAGTGTCTTGATGAAGTAACATCCGGGCTCTACAGTAATTAACATGTTTTCTTTTAACGGAAAATCCACGCGAATACGAGCGCCACAATAGAATTTTGGATTAAGGTTACCTACCAAATGGCCTACACCATGAGGATAGAACACAGCGATAGCGCCTGTATCTAAAATTGAATCAATACTGCCCTTCATGATGTTCATCGACACAAGACCCTCTGTAATCACTTTAGCTGTGATGCGGTGAACTTGATTCCATTCCATACCGATCTTGCAATTATCTATCGCTTGCAGCTGCGCTTTTAAAACTAGATCGTACAAAGACTGTTGTTGTAAAGAGAACTTTCCAGACGCTGGGTACACTCGTGTGATATCCACACAGTAATCATTGATCTGGGCGCCGGCGTCGATCAAGACCAATTCACCATCTTGAACTTTCTTAAGGGTCGGGATCGCATGCAGGACCGCTGCATTTGAGCCAGATCCGACAATAGAATCGTACGGAGTTCCATGAGATCCATAGCGCTGAATTTCAGCTTCGTATTCAATTTGAATCGCACGCTCTGTAACGCCCGGTTTGATAAATGATTTAATTTTCTCGTAACCTTTGTTTGCGATACTGCCAAGTTCGCGCAC
>NCGL01000047.1 GCA_002256935.1 Bdellovibrio sp. 28-41-41 | reverse complement strand
TAGTTATAAGCTTTAGCACTATGTAATTGAAATAACGTAGTATTTTATATTTCGATGATATGCATTTAGCAAATCCAGATTTAAAATTCCGAATTTATTGTTTCTCTAAGCTTATCGTTACGAATCGATTTCCACTCGCACTCTTTTTAAAATTCATTATTATGTGTCGCTTTTAATTTTTGCAGTTTCCACTCTCGAAAATTAATTTATTTCCCGTATTTACATTCGGGTTATTTTGGATGATCCTTGAGAATTATCAGCGACTTAACAGCTGTTTTCGATGCAGAAATACATGCGATTTTCGGTTGTTTTTTAGTGATTTTTTGAGATGGATTTTAAGGTGGTTTTTTGCGCTATCAATTAAACAAAAATAAGTATCTTTTGGCTCCTGAGGTCGACAGACTTACGTCAATAATAGATACTTACATTGATAAGGACACTCGTAACTGTTTAATTTTACTACTTGGTTTAAAAACAGGTGCTCGTGCTCAAGAAATACTCAATATCCAGAAGTCAGATTTAAACACATATGACATGTCGGTTTTCATTCGCGGGCTCAAAGGCAGCAATGATCGTGAAATTCCTCTGCACAACGGATTGTTTTTAAAACTTCAGCGTTATGCTGAATCGGTCGAGACTCAAAAGATTTTCAATATTACCTATGATCGTCTTTATCAAATTTGGGATTTGTACCGCCCAGTACCTAAGAAATTTCACTCACTTCGTCACACATTTGCGATTCAATTGTATCGAAAAACAAAAGATCTACGCCTAGTCCAGGTAGCATTGGGTCATCGCAACATCACGAACACTATGATTTACGCTGACTACGTCTACACACAGGACGAGCTCAGAAAACTCATCCTGTAATAGATTTTTTTTAATTTAAGTTTGAGTTATATAAATACTGCTAACTACAGACCTAGTTCGCGCAATTCTTTAGCGATACGGTGTTGGTTCTTGCGAGGATTCGTAGTTTTTTGCTTTGTTTCTTTTTTATAGCGGAAAAACTTATCACTTGAAGGAGCCGCGATCTCTGTTTGCGCTTCATCATAGAACACGACCGTAGATTTTTTTTCTAGTTTTTTAGTTCTTACCAAATTCTTACGCGCGTCTAATTCATTTTGAGTGTAAACTTGAGATTTCAGTTTTGTGTGCAACTCTTTTTGAGCTTTAGTATCCTCACTGATCAGTGAGTTAAAATCTGCTACTTTTGCAAAAACACTCGCGCTGATGATTAGAGTTAAGATTAAAGCTTTCATGTCATTCTCCTTAGAATTAGTCTCGATAGACATAAGTGCAATGACGGGCCCATCCTATTGCATCCTGGTAGACTTAAAAATCATTTAAACCGAGAGTGTTAATTATTGATAACAGGTGTAAACAAATCATATAGTCAGTGTATCCATTTGAAACAATGAAGGTAATCAATGATTCAGACTCTTTTTCCTACCCAGATACTTACAGCGCAGCTTTCACCGGCGAAAAGCAGCCTCCTCAAGGACCTTAAGAAAGACACCCTAAAAATCTCGGAAATAGACCATGACGGGCAAGAATGGTCAGAGAAAAACTACCTATTCGGTTACACCTCATATGGCTCGATGGACCAGCTTCACCTATTCTCGTCCACATTTGAAGAGCTTAAGAAAAAGCTCGATAAACATGTCGCTACATACGTCAAAGAATTAGGCTGGGATATTTCCCCATCCGATTTGCACCTTTCAAAAATGTGGGCCAACGTGATGCCTCGAGGAACGATTCATACAGGCCACATTCATCCATTAAGCGTTATCTCTGGGACCGTCTATATCAGCTTGCCAAAGAAAAACGTGCCGGCGCTGAAGTTTGAAGATCCACGTTTTACCCAAATGATGGCAACCCCACCAAAAAAGAAAAACGTCCCAACTAAGAATTTGAACTTTTTTAATTTCATCCCTAAAGAGGGCGAGGTCGTTCTATTTGAAAGCTGGCTTCGTCACGAAGTCGTACAAAACAACACCGATGATTTACGCATCAGCATAAGTTTCAACTATGATTGGACTTAAATGCTAGGCTTTACATGTTAGAACTTAAGAACGCTGGGAAAAAATTTGATTCGCGTTGGTTGTTTAAAAACTTAAACTTTCAAACGCAAACCGGCGATTTCATTTCTATTCTGGGCCCATCGGGTTGCGGAAAATCAACACTACTTCGCATTCTAGCTGAACTCGACACCTTAAGCGAAGGCAGTCTAACTCAACCGGCAAACACCAATCCCGGATTTGTTTTCCAAGAGTCGTGTTTGCTACCTTGGCTAACTGTTTCAGAAAATGTGGGTATAGGCATTTCTTCAAAAACGATTAGCCTATCTGAAAAACAAGAGCAGGTACAAAGCATTTTAAAAACGGTAAAATTAAAAGAGTCTGGTGGTTTATTTCCTCATCAGCTATCGGGCGGAATGAAAATGCGCGTATCTATTGCCCGCGCACTCATCAACAACAAATCTGTTTTATTTATGGATGAACCCTTTGCGGCTTTAGATGACTTCATCCGTTTTGAACTGCAAGAGGAGCTGCTGGACTACTGGAAGCAGCACAAGATGACTGTATTCTTTGTCACCCATTCGGTGAATGAAAGTGTTTTTCTTTCTCAGAAGTTATGGCTATTTCCTCAAGGCAATCAGCAGGAATTCAAAGAACTCGATTTACAGAAAAAAGATTTTCATCCTCAACAATACCGCCAATCACCCGAATATTTTAGACTCGTCACCGATATTTCTGATCGCTTGCGAGGTCGCGCGTGAAACAATTCCTACCAACATCAATACTGGTCACCGCAATCACGATTGCCATTGAAGTGCTTAACAAGATGGGCATGTGGGATCCTCAATTGATTCCGCCAGCCTCGGTTATCTTTGACACCATTCAAGAAAACCAAGAGGCCTTTTTCTCGGCATTCTGGGACACCGCGCGCTTAAGTTTCCAGAGTCTATTTCTGAGCTTCATTCTTGGATTTACACTAGCTATTATTTTCTCGCTGAATGATTGGATCAAGCGCGCGATCTTTCCTCTGGCCATCTTCTTCCAAACAGTTCCCATCATCGCGATCGCACCGCTTCTGGTGATCTATCTTGGCTATGGCCCACAAACCATTATTGCGTCCGCTGTGTTCGTCAGTATTTTTCCAATTTTAGCGAGCACATTAGTTGGCTTAGACACGATCAATAAAAACTTACTTGAATTATTCCAAGTTTACCAACGCAGTCGCCTGCAAACTCTTTTCTATTTAAAGATCCCTGGCTCGTATCATTATATTTTTGCGGGTCTGCGTATCTCATCGGGCTTAGCCGTCATCGGCGTTGTCGCTGGTGAATTCGTAGCGGGAGGTGGCCTAGGGTCACTGATCGATACCTCTCGAACTCAACAACGTATTGATTTAGTTTTTGCGGCATTGATTGGACTAGCTGTGATTGGACTTCTACAAATTATGTTACTTAACATCATAAACTTATTGATCACTCGCTATAGACCTTTTAAGCTTTAAGTTTTTGGAGGTCAGGATGAAATCTATAAAACTCGTTGGGCTGTTTTTGTTCGCGCTAAATACGTTGGTCTTCGCACAAGCCCCAGACGCTCAGGCTGCGTCCACAGGAACAACATACAAACTCGCATTAAACTGGCTACCAGAACCTCAATTCGGTGGTTTTTACCAAGCTCTGATTGATGATGAATTCAAAAAACAAGGTCTTAATATTGAAATCCTTCCGGGTGGATCAGGAACTCCTACAGTACAAATGTTAACTAAAGGTGTCGTTGATTTTGCCATCGTTTCTGCTGAAGAAATTTTGATTTCTAATGACAAGAATTTAAAAAACAATGTTGTCGGGATCTTTGCTGCGTTCCAAAAGAACCCTCAAATGATTATGTCACACGAATCGCGCAAATTTAAAAATATTGGTGATGTTCTAACAAACGAAGGCTACCTAGCTTGGCAAAAAGGTTTGTCGTATTCTTTGTACCTTCTTAAAAAATACCCACACGCTAAAGTAAAAATGGTTCCCTACCTTGGTGGCCTTAGCCAATTTCAAAAAGACGATCAACTATCTCAACAAGGATTTATAACGAGTGAGCCTATTGCCGCGGGCGATTTGAAAATTCCAATTTCAACATTTTTAGTGGCAGACGAAGGCTTCAATCCGTACACAACTGTACTTTCTGTTCGAAAAGATTTTAACAAAGTTCACCCAGAGACAGTTAAAAAATTACACCAAGCTGTGGCTAATGGCTGGACCTCCTACTTAAAAAATCCAGATAAAGCCAACGCCTACATGGCGAAGTTAAATCCTGGCATGAAACCCGATACCTTTAAGAAAAGCGCCGAGGCACAAGCGGCTCTCATCCAAAACACTGACGGTTTAGGAAAAATGACTGAAAATCGCTGGGGCGAACTTATCCTGCAAGTTAAAAAATTAGGCCTAGTTAAAAACAAACTAAAGGCTGAAAACCAATTCGTTAACTTTTAGTCTGCAGGCAGTTTGTCTCTAAGGCATACAAGCGCGTAAAAAACACACGCATCCGCTCAACTCAATCGCCCGGTCACACATTGAACTCATCGTTTGTTACCAAGGGCTGGTTCGTAAACGGCGATCGTCCGTTCTTGGGGCAAATATGAGCTTTTTCAAGACCGTTATCAACGCGACAACGGTGTTATCGGCAACACGTTCTTTGATATCGATAAAAACCTCGCCGAATCCAGCAGCGAATACAAATCGGCCGACACCAATTCCCCTCCTAAAAACCAATATTTAACTAATACGTTTGGCTCTCAAAACGTCGGCGAAGACGTGAAAAGTCTGTTTTTTGGCGAGCTCGCTTTAGGGGCATATTTTTAAACTAAGAATGTGTAATTTAGTAAAACCGGGCAAAACTCATTGACCCTGAACCTGCGAAAACTTAGGACATGTACCATGATTATCAATCTAGCTGAAATCCCTGAAGAGGGTCGAAATTACGAATACACAACTGAAACTGGCGAAGTCACCGAGGCTTTGGCTGATCTTATTGGCGAAAACAAATACATTACTCAATTTACTGTTCGCCCGTTAAACACACGCGACTTTGTTCTTACCGGTTCAATAAAAACAAAATCTAAAGAGCTATGTTCATACTGCGGTCAAAAAATTCAGTTTCCATTAACGGTTAAATTCAACGAAATCCTAATTCCACCACAAGAAATGACCCGCGACGGTCATTACGCAAAACCGAACCATTTCACTGAAAACGAAGCTGGCGATCTACAAAGTTTTGAATACTCGGTCGGAATGAAATTAAATATCGGCGAATACCTTCACGAATCAATCGCTCTTCAAGTGCCTTATAATCCGGCTCCTGAGATCAGCGCTAAGGGTGATTGCAATGATTGTGGGCTAAATGTTCAAAATCTGCTTAAAACTTATGAAGAAAAGCCAACGCCGCTTGAGGAAACAAATCCTTTTGCAGTACTAAAAGGTTTAAAGATCACTCAGTAAGTTTTACGCACCCTGACCAAACTACAATATCAAAGATTGATTTTTGAGTGAAATTAAGGAATTAATTCGTCTTTATTATTTTAATAATTTGATCTGTTATTTAAGGAGCTACAATGCCTACACCGAAGAAAAAAACCTCACGCTCACGCCGCGACATGAGACGTTCACATGACGCTTTAGACATCCCAGCCATTGGTTTTGATAAAAAAATGGGAGAATTCCACGCTCCTCACCACGCTTTTAAAGCATCTGACGGCGCTTTCTATTACCGCGGTAAAGAAATCATCCCTGCTAAAGTTAAGAAACAAGCTGAAGACACTGAAACTGCTGAGTAATCCTAACTAAAGCGAGGCTTCCATGGCTGGAGAGTTCAGATCCAAAATTGCAGGAATCGGCTCTTTCCTTCCTGAAAAAGTTCTTACAAATTTCGATTTAGAAAAAATGGTCGATACGAACAACGATTGGATCGTTGAACGTACCGGCATCAAAACTCGTCATATCGCCGAACCCGGCGTAGCTACGAGTGACCTGGCGCTTCAAGCCACTCAAAAAGCTCTAAAAATGGCTGGAATGACCCCGCATGATCTAGATATGATCATTGTGGCAACCGTTAGCCCTGACCAAATGATGCCTTCCACTGCGTGTACTTTGCAGGCCAAACTAGGCTGCCGCAATATCGTTGCTTTTGATATCACCGCTGCGTGCTCTGGCTTTGTTTATGGCCTTTCGGTTGCCGACCAATTTATCCGTACAGGTATGTTTAAAAATATCTTAGTTATCGGCGGCGAAGTTCTACACACACTTGTAAATTACGAAGATCGCGAAACATGCATTCTTTTTGGTGATGCGGCTGGTGCTTGGATTTTATCTGCCACCGACGCCTCTTACCCCAATATTATCATGAGCTCTCATTTGCATGCCGATGGCAACTTAGGCGATTTATTCGTCCTTCCTGCTGGTGGATCAAAAATTCCATTTAGCCAAGAAGTTCTTGATAACAAAACTCAATTTGTTCGCATGAAAGGTCGTGAGATCTTTAAAAACGCGGTTCGCACAATGACAGAATGCTGCCACGAAGCCCTCCGCGCTAACAATGTGAACCCTAAAGATGTGGACTGGTTAGTTCCGCATCAGGCGAACTTACGAATTTTAGAAAGTGTCGCAAGTCACTTTGAGTTCCCAACAGAAAAAGTGGTTGTTAGCCTTCATGAAACAGGCAACACCTCAGCAGCCAGTATCCCAGTTGCATTTGATATGGCTTTCCAGGAAGGAAAAATTAAGCGCGGCCAGCTAATTCTATTAGCCGCATTTGGCGCCGGCTTAACATCAGGCAGCTTACTACTTAGATTCTAAAAAAGGACTTTACGGTGGTTTTATTATTTCCAGGACAAGGAAGCCAGGCTCCTAAAATGGGCAGCTACCTTTACGACAATTTTCCAACTTTCAAGAACGCAATCATTGAGGCCTCTGAAGCTATCAGTTTAGATTTGAAAAAACTAATCTACGAAGGCACAGAAGCCGATTTAGCTTTAACAGCTAATACTCAGCCCGCTTTACTTAGCGTTTCTGTTGGAACATTTCGTGTTCTAAAAGAACAAGCTCCTTTGAAAATTGAAGCGGCGGCTGGACATTCTATCGGCGAATACGCGGCGCTCGTCACAGCCGGCGTAATGGATTTTGCAACAGCAATGAAAGCGGTACGACTTCGCGGGGAAGCAATGCAATCGGCAGTTCCTGTTGGCGAAGGCGGCATGGTCGCTGTTCTTGGCTTAGAGCCAGATCAAGTCACTTGGTTATGTGAATGGGCCGAAAAAGAATCAGGCTTTAAACCACTGTCCCCGGCTAATTTTAACAGTCCTGGGCAAATTGTAATCAGCGGTTCCATGAAATGTATCGACTGGTTGAAAACAAATTTCAAAGCGGAATTAATTCCGGGCTCACCAAAACGCGCCAAATTAATTCCTTTGAATGTCTCAGCACCCTTCCATTGTAGTATGATGAAACCGGCTCAAGAAAAAATGAATCAATTCTTGAGTGGAGTTACATTCAACAAGCCGCAATTCCCCATCATTCAAAATTTCAATGCGACACTTGTAGAAAACCCGACTGAATTAAAACAAAACTTAGTTCAACAGGTTTCTGCTCCCGTGCTATGGACGCAGACAATGAAGCTTATGGAAACAAAATCATGGTTGACTGGTATCGAATGCGGTCACGGTTCTGTATTGAAAGGATTATTCAAGAAAATGGAAAATCCAAATTTCAAAATCCTAAGCTCACAAACTAAAGAAGATTTAGATTTAATTAAAACTCAAAAATAAGGACGTAGTACATGTTGTCTGGTAAAAAAATTCTAGTTACGGGCGGTAGCCGGGGAATCGGTGCTGAAATCGTAAAATCTCTAGCTGCTGCCGGCGCTCAGGTGGCTTTCACTTATAGCTCAAATCAAGACTCTGCAAAAAAAATTCTAGAATCACTTCCTGGCGAGGGTCATCGAATCCTAGCTATGAACGTAGCTGATGAAGCCTCTGTAAACTCGGCCCTTGAAACATTGATGACCGACTGGAAAGAATTCGATGGTCTAGTTAACAACGCAGGCATCACTAAAGATGGTTTGTTAATGCGTATGAAATCAGAAGATTTTGATTCTGTGATCAACACAAATTTAAAAGGCACGTTCTACTTAACTAAAGCGATAACGAAAATCATGATGAAAGCCCGCAAAGGTTCTGTTGTTCAGATCACAAGTGTTATTGGACAGACAGGAAATGCCGGGCAAGCCAACTATGCGGCTTCAAAAGCAGCGGTTGTAGCATTCTCAAAATCAGTAGCTTTAGAGTTAGGCTCTCGTGGTGTTCGAGTCAATTGTGTGGCGCCGGGCTTTATCGAAACCGATATGACTGAAGTGCTCTCTGATGATGTGAAACAGAAGATTATGGACAAGATCCCTTTACAACGTATGGGATCGTCTAAAGACGTAGCTGACGCTGTAAAATTTCTACTAAGTGATCAAAGTGCTTACATCACAGGCCACACCTTAAGCGTTAATGGCGGAATGTTTATGGAGTAAAAACTTAGGCGATCTTTTTCCTTGCGCAAACGCCTAATTAGTTTATTTTGATTACGTTTATAAAATTAATAGAGCTAACCATTTCTAACATTAAGAAAGAGAGGATTACTATGGATTTACAAAAGGAGTCTACAATGTCATTAAGTCCAAAGATTAAAGATATCATCGTTGAGCAATTGAGCGTTGATCCTGAGAAAGTTAAACCAGAAGCTTCATTCATCGACGACTTAGGCGCAGACAGCTTAGATATCGTTGAACTTGTAATGGCAATGGAAGAAGAATTCGACATCGAAATCCCAGATGAAGATGCTGAAAAATTAAAAACAGTACAAGATGTTACAAAGTACTTAGAGACTAAAGGCAAAATCTAATTTTATGCCTACCAATTTCGAGAGACCATCACAGCCACAACGTCGAGTTGTGGTGACTGGGATTGGGCTGGTAAGCCCGCTAGGAAACACCCTAGAAGAGTCATGGAAAGCGTTATTGAAAGGTCAAAGCGGCATCACTCAAATTACAAAATTTGATACGACTGCTTTTTCAACTAAGATAGCTGGCGAAGTAAAAGGGTTTAACCCCGATCTTTACATCGACAAGAAAGAGCAAAAGAAAATGGATACATTTATTCATTATTCTATGGCTTGCTCCCAAATGGCCCTCGAAATGGCTAATATAAAATTGACTGAAGAACAGCTCCTGCAAACGGGAGCGTTCATTGGTGTCGGCATCGGTGGACTTCCGATGATCGAAGAACAATTAGGAAAATTGATCGCGCGGGGTCCAAACCGCATATCTCCATTTTTCATCCCTGGCGTAATCACGAACTTGGCCGCCGGACAAGTATCAATCAAACACGGACTTAAAGGTCCAAGCTATGCGATCACTAGTGCCTGTGCAACGGGTGTTCATTCTATCGGTGAAGCATTTAATTACATTCGTTACGGACGAGCTGACTATATGTTAGCTGGCGGCGTAGAAGCGACCGTATGTCCTTCTGCTATTGGCGGATTCTCCGCAATGAGAGCCATGTCAGAACGCAACGATACTCCTGAAAAGGCATCGCGCCCATTTGATAAAGACCGTGATGGTTTTGTTCTAGGTGAAGGCGGAGCCGTATTATTTTTAGAAACACTAGAGAGCGCAACGAAGCGTGGCGCTCCTATATTATGTGAAGTGACTGGTTACGGCGCCACATCGGATGCGTACCATTTCACAAGCCCAGCCCCTGAAGGCGAAGGCGGTCGTCGTGCGATGGCGGCAGCAGTTAAAGACGCTGGACTTAAACCAGAAGACATCAAACACATCAACGCACACGCAACGTCGACTCCGATTGGTGACGGTCTAGAAACCAAAGCGATGAAAAACTTGTTTGGCGATCACGCGAAAAATTTGTGGGTATCTGGGACCAAGTCTATGACTGGCCATTTACTAGGCGCTGCGGGCGCAATTGAAAGCGCGTGGACTATCTTAGCTCTTCGCGATCAAATTGTTCCTCCGACAATCAACTTAGAAAACCCAAGTGAAGATTGCGATTTAGATTATGTTCCTAATCAAGCACGTGACGGCAAATTCAAGCATGCCTTGAACAACAGCTTTGGCTTTGGCGGAACAAACGGTTCAATCATCTTTTCAAAATTAGAGTAAACTATGAAAATATACATTGGTTCAGATCACGGTGGCTTTGACTTAAAACAAGAGCTTCTTGGATCTTTGTCAGCGTTAGGTACGTCATTAGGTAAGTCTTTCGAATTCAAAGACTTAGGCTGCTACACTAGTGAATCAGTTAATTACCCCGACCTGGCCAAACTCGTCTGCGAAAGCGTTCTAGACGATTACAAAAAACTTCCTCATTTTACCGCTAGCGAAGATGCCCTTTCCTATGAATCCGTTGGAATATTATTCTGCGGATCTGGCCAAGGCATGGCGATGAAGGCTAATAAATATCAACAAATTCGTGCCGGACTTTGCTGGAATTCTGAAATAACAACTCTAGCGCGGGAACATAACAATGCGAATATTTTATGTTTGCCTGGTCGTTACATCAATTCCCCTGTGGCTCTAGAGATGGTAAGGATATTTCTAACGACTCCATTCGCAAAGGGTCGCCACTCGATTCGAGTCGATAAAATAGCTAATACAATTTAGCAAAAAAAATACAAAATACCCCAGGAGGCCGCTATGTTGAAATCTTCACTGAAACAAGCAGATGAAGCGATTTTTAATTTGATTGGAAAAGAATCCATTCGTCAGCAAGAAGGCCTAGAGATGATCGCATCGGAAAACTACACATCCGCTGCGGTGATGGAAGCTCAAGGTTCAATTCTGACAAACAAATATGCTGAAGGATATCCTAACAAACGTTATTACGGCGGCTGTGAGTTTGTTGATGGAATCGAACTACTAGCGATTAATCGCGCCAAACAACTTTTCAACGCGTCCTATGCCAACGTACAGCCACATGCCGGCTCACAAGCGAACATGGCGGTATACTTAGCCGCACTTAAAGCCGGCGATACTATCTTGGGAATGGATTTATCTCACGGCGGACATTTAACTCACGGTAGCCCGGTTAACTTTTCAGGTTTACTATTCCATGCAACCTCTTACAAGTTGGATCCAAACACGGGTGTACTTAATTACGACGAGATTGCAAAGTCAGCGAAAGAACATAAACCGAAAATGATCATAGCGGGTTACAGCGCGTATCCTCGCTTTTTAGATTTCGCCAAATTTAAAGAGATCGCTGATTCTGTGGGCGCAACGTTGCTAGTGGACATGGCTCACTTTGCCGGACTAGTGGCTTCAGGCCATCACCCGTCACCAATGCCATACGCAGACTACGTAACAACGACGACGCACAAAACCCTACGAGGGCCACGTGGCGGCATGATTTTAACTAACAGCGAAGAACGCGCAAAATCAATGAACTCAAGAATTTTCCCAGGAATCCAAGGCGGACCACTTGAGCACGTAATCGCTGGCAAAGCCGTATGTTTCGGTGAAGCACTTAAACCAGAATTTAAAACGTATATCGAAAACGTATTAGTAAATGCAAAAACGCTAGCTGAAGAATTAAAACGCAACGGATTCAAACTAGTTACCGGTGGAACTGAAAACCATTTGTTACTACTAGACCTAAGCGAATCAGCGGTAACCGGCAAAGCCGCAGAAATCGCACTCGATGAAGCCGGCATCACCGTAAACAAAAACACCGTACCCAACGAAAAACGCTCGCCATTCGTAACCTCAGGAATCCGCATCGGAACCCCAGCCCTTACAACGCGAGGAATGAAAGCCGCCGAAATGAAAAAAATCGCCGGCTGGATAACAACAGTTCTAAACAACGTCGAAGACGCGGTCTCAAAAGCCAAAGTTCACAACGAAGTAAAAGAACTCTGCAAACAATTCCCTCTTCCTTATTAATCTAAAGGTGCCAGCGCGGGCGGCTAGTCCTACTTTTACGGACGCGTTGCGTCCGTAAAAGTAGGCTGGCACCCGTTCTACCTGGGACTCGTGGCCCAAATTAGAATGTTTTTTATTCCGTACAATTCTTAGACTGTTTATGGAAAAACAGGACTTTTTGCCCATTTAATCAAGACTTTAGGTGATTTTATTATTTACCGAAGGACGAAAGTGGTTATAATGGAAGGATACACATGAATAAAAAATCTTTACTTATTGTTACAATGCTTTCTGTCCTGCCTTTTTCGGGTATCGTGTCGTCATGTTCTACCTCGCCGACAGCGGTCAGTCGTGAAATTGGCTCAGTTCAACCGGTCGTTCTTGAATCTAAAAATTCTAAGATTTCAAGTGAGTTATCAAGAACTCCTCAGTCTATGATTCAAAGAAAATATTTTGATTGGCCAATTGATGAGGCTCGCCTAACGCGCGCTTATAGCGCTGATCCAGTTAAGCACCCTAAGCGTCGCCTTAAGAAGCGTTCGCACTGGGGAATTGATCTAGCCTCAAATAAGGGCACACCTATCTACTCTAGCCATCACGGGACCGTAGTATACTCGGGTCGGGATTTTAAAGGTTATGGCAAAATGCTTTTAGTCGAAGGCGAAAATGGTTGGGCAACGATTTACGCTCATCTAGATAAAATATTGGTTAAAGAAGGTCAGAAATTACGTCAAGGCGACATGGTTGGGTTGATGGGAAAAACAGGCCGAGTCACTGGTGTTCATTTACACTTTGAAATCAGACAAAACAAAGATGCTTATGATCCTTTGTTGTTCTTACCCAATGGCGAGAAAATCGCATCGAAACTCGCAGCCAAGAATTAGACTGGCTGCTAAGAATTGATTTAGCTGCCCGCTAAACACTAGAAAAAATTGATATTAGCTACGAGAGACAAATTCGTCTTATCCAGACGTATATCTCTCCAAACCCATTGCAGATTCGGGTATAAATAGAGATCACGAGTAATCGTTATACCCATTCCCAGCGACTGAGTCGCCTCATCCCAGACATAGTTATTAAAATCTTTGCGATTAGAATAGAATCCAGCTCCCCGATAAACAGTGCGGAACGAATAGGTCGGATTGAATTCATATTCCGCAAAGGGGTATAGACCTGTCGAATTCAGAGTCTCTTCGGCGTTCGATTCCGAATAGCTGCTATAGACCTCGTGACTAAACAAGAAAACAAGCCCTGTCTGCCAACTCGTATCTCCAAAAGTGTACAGATAGGTGTAGTAAAATCCTAATTCAGAATTGATATCGATAGAATCAACGAGTTCTTTAGATGAGTATTTTACAGCCGAGAACGACCAAACATGCTGGGCTGATCCCGAACCGAAAAGATTGGAAAATGAAAAGTATGGATTTTCGACTTGGAATTCTTGCGAACCAAAACCTGGGGTTGTGACGCCAATGCCAGTACCCAAATTTATGTGATTGTTTTCATTGAAGCGATATTTTGTCGAGATATTTCCCGTTGCCTTGGTATTGCGTTCAAAAATTGGCCCAGGAGAGAGCTTAGGTCGAGTCGGACCGAACGGTTTATAAACCGAACCACCGGTGTAACTTAAATCTGTCTGAATCGAAAGTGGTGACTTCGATCCTGTCGATGCACGCAATCTTGAATTTTTAATCTCATCATCGATGTCTTTAGATTCGTCCGTCTTAGAACTGGTGGCTGGCTTTGATTGAACTGACTGTGCCCGAACAACGACCCAAAAAACACAAACAAGAACAACGCTAAGAACTTTCAACTCAGGAATTTTCAACATGTGAGTTTGGTTATAGCAGGTCTCAACGAAACCCTCTATAAATTATCGTTTTTTCGACCTTAATTCATGGAATTATGTAAAATTCATAAAGTAAATTTTATCAACTTTGTCACCGCATTATCATGAAATCATAAACTCTTTTGTCCGAGCAAAAAGTCCGGCTTTAATTTTATTCTCTTTTTAACAAGGGAGTGTTGAAGGTATTCTTTGTCTATGAGTCAAATAGCCCTAATTTTGTCAGGCGGTGGTGCTCGCGGAGCCTATCAGGCCGGTGTTGCCCAAGGAATTTACGAAGTCTTAAAGTCGGCCGGTCTTCCTATGAAAATCGACCACTTCTCTGGAGTCAGCGCCGGAGCCATCAATGCAGCTTATCTGGCTAGTTTGTGGGACGATCAAGAGAAAGCCATTAAAAATCTTGTCGACCTATGGTCGCAATTAAAAAGCTCAGACATATATTATACCGACGCTATCAATCTTGGAAAAATCGGTTTGAAGTGGGTCAGTGAATTATCACTGGGTGGAGTGACTGGCCCAAGCGGTGAAGGCCGAGCCCTACTGGAAACAGAACCTCTAAAACATTTATTAAAGGTTAAACTCGACACGTCTAGAATCGCTAACAATCTAGACAACGATTTATTTCGTTCGTTGATTATCACTGCCGTTGATTATTACGATTCAACGGCAGTTTCGTTTATTCAAACGAACAAAGAATACGCACCATGGAAAAAACAGCGACGAATTTCTGAAGAAGCAAAAATCACGGTGGATCATATTCTAGGATCCAGCGCGATTCCGTTACTGTTTCCGCCCCGTCCTATTGAGAATCGTTTTTTTGGTGATGGTTGCGTGCGAAATTCTCATCCATGCGCACCAAGTATCTACCTCGGGGCTCAGAAATTATTAGTCATCGGCGTAAAAAGTCGATCAAATACAATTTACGAAAAAGATTCGCACGCTATGGGCCGAGCTCCATCGGTAGCAAAAGTCGTAAACCTTTTATTGAATGCGGTACTGTTAGACAACGTCGAACATGACGTCGAACGATTGATCCGCATGAATCAAATCGTGAAACAAGCCGAGAACAGCCCGAACTTGTCTTACAAGAAACTAGATTTCGTTTTCATCTCACCTTCACGAGACATCGGCGCTCTAGCATCCAAACACATGGCTAAAGTTCCTCGGATTATACGCTATCTTATCAAAGGCCTTGGCAGCCTCGATGATGCGAATGAACTGATTAGTTACTTGTTATTTGAATCACCATTTTGTTCAGAATTGATCGAGATGGGATTTCAAGATGCACTTGATAGTCGCGAGAAAATCATCGCGCTATTCCGCGAATAATTTCTAAGATAAAATTTAAATCTCTACCTGAATACCCACTTCAATCACTTGATTAGGTGGGATCTTAAAGAACGCCGTCGGCCGTTGCGCATTTCGGGTCATGAACGCAAACAAACGTTCGCGCCAAAGCGCCATATTAGGCTCATTCGATGGCAAAATGGTCTCGCGCCCTAATACGAACGTTGTTTCACTAATGTTAAAGTGAATATTGTTTTGCCTTAAAGCCTCAAGGATGTGTTTCATTTTTGGAATTTCTAAAAATCCGTAATAAACCAAAATACGATAGAAGTTAGGGATAATTTCCTGAATCTCCACACGTGATCGCTTCGAAACAATCGGAATTTCTTTTGTCATGATAGTCAAAATGGCGACTCGTTCATGCAATACTTTATTGTGTTTCAAATTGTGAAGCAATGGGACCGGTACACCCCAAGGATCACCCGCCATATAAATAGCCGTCCCAGAAATTCGTATAGGCGGCGTGTGTAATAACTTTTGACAGAAGTCTTCAACAGAAACGCTACGCTCTTTTAATTTACGGTACAAAATTCGTCGGCCTTTATGCCACGTCGTCATCAATATATATATCGCAGCTCCCATTGCTAATGATACCCATCCACCATGAGGAATTTTAATGGCATTCGCACTGAAAAACACGATATCGACAAATAGGAAAAATCCGAAAATGGAAATACATTTAGCAAGCCCCCAACCCCAACGTTGTCGAGCAACTTCGAATGCCAAGATTGCCGTAATAACCATCGTGCCCGTGACCGCAATACCGTATGCAGACGCCAACTGACTTGAACTCTTGAAGGTTATAACTAGCCAAATAACACCAAAAAACAAAGCCCAGTTCATAGAAGGAATATAGATTTGGCCAATTTCGGCTGATGACGTGTGCACGATCGTTACACGCGGCCAGAATCCAAGTTGAATGGCCTGACGAGTGATAGAAAACACTCCGGTGATCAAAGCTTGCGACGCAATCACCGCAGCCGTCATAGATAGCAACACCATCGGCACAAGTCCCCATTTAGGAACCAAAAGATAGAAAGGATTGGAAATCGCGCTGGGATCACTTAACAGCAAACCGCCTTGACCAAAATAATTTAGAATCAAACCCGGAAAACCAACTAAAAACCACGAATAGCGAATGGGCGTTCGCCCAAAGTGCCCCATGTCTGCGTACAAGGCCTCACCACCCGTAACAACAAGGACAACAGAACCCATGACAACAAAAGCTTCCGTTCCGTTACGAATAAGAAACTCTATCGCGTAGGTGGGACTCATCGCCCACAAAACTTCTGGATTTAAACTAATACCGTAGATTCCAAGCACACCTATCACAACGAACCAAATAAAAATAATTGGACCGAAAACAACACCAATGCGCCCAGTTCCAAATCTTTGAACCAAGAACAACATGGTTAGGATAAATATCGTAACTGGAATTACAAACGGCTTGAAACCTTTTGTAATATACTCAAGACCTTCAACGGCACCCAATACTGAAATCGCCGGGGTAATTACGCCATCACCATATAATAGAGCCGCACCAAAAATTCCTAGGACCGTAAGTATAGCTTTTCTTTTCGCATTGGTCGCATCTGAAAGAGATCGAATCGCGAGCGCCATCAATGATAGAATTCCCCCCTCACCTTTGTTGTCGGCTCGTAAAATTAGCATCACATATTTGAAATTAATGATCAGCATCAGTGTCCAGAAAATCAGCGACAAGATGCCCATAACATTATCATAATTTAAGGGAAGTCCATGCTCAGCACTAAAGCATTCGCGGAGAGCGTAGAGTGGTGATGTTCCAATATCGCCAAAAACCACACCCAAAGCCCCTAAAGCGAGAAAGAAAAGAGACGAAGATTTGTTTGAATCTGAATTTGCTTTAGACAATCTTAAAATGCTCCCGCAACTATTTTTATATAGCGATATTGTAATCACACCATCTAAGTTACAACGCTAGTTTTTTTACTTTTTCTACAACTGTTTCTTTAACGCGATCTTAACATTATTCTTACGTTTTCAAAGTTTTATCCATAACGCACATCACATAACTTGAAACCATACAGATTCGGAATAGCGTGTTTTTTCTACATAGAGGGGTCTATGCGGTTTTTGCTTTATAAGATTTTGCGGGGAACGTCAGCTTTAGTCTATGTTCTGGTGATGGAAACATCACTAGCGCAGGGTCAGACGCTGCCTTTTGAAGACAGTCAGTTTCCTTGCTTTCCTAAGGACGTAGCTCAACGGTACGCCAATGACTTTAAGATCAAATCGTCATCGTTCGGTGGTGTCGAACTCTGTACAACGTATTTAATATAATTGAATAACTATGGATTTTTTAAAAAGAAAAACATTTTGGTACGCGACGATTTCCCTGTTAGTTTTCTGCACAGATATTTGGGTGTATTTCCATTTGAAAGACACGTCTCGATTGTCAGCAATACCACTGACCCATACACAGACCCACACGTCGACACAACCTAAGGCGCCGACAACTCCTCTTAAACGCGAATTGGTTCTGAATTCAGCGTCTTCACCGGTCAGCTCATCACCGGATCGTGACCTTGTAGAAATCAAAACACGCGCGGCTAAGCTGACCAGCGATGACATCCAGATGTTGGCCCAAGATGCTGTCAACCCGCAAACTCATCAGGACTTGCGTTTTAAGTCTGTTTATTTGCTAGCCCAAAATGGTCACATTCCAGAAATTCTAAAACAAATCGTGGCAGCACCAATACCAGAAAATTTAAATGATAGGGATCGTGACTTTGAACACATTGTTCGCGCGCAAGCGATTGAGGGCATTGAAAATAGCGAAGAAAGAACATTCTCGAAACAAATTATTAGCGAATTGATACAGAAAACCGACAATGTTTTCCTACTCGATCGCCTGAACAGAGCCAAGAATAGCCTTAATGACACTGATGGCTCTTCAGAAGTCCAGGATAACAGAGAGCTCGAGAAAATTATAGAAAACTAAGATCTCTCGTTTATAATTTCCCTATGAAGCGTTGGTTTGTTCAAGTTGGTACAAAAATTCATGGCCCCCTGTCTATTAATGAAGTTGAAAAATGGCACACTAAGCATAAAGAGTGCTTAGTGTGGGGTAAAGGAATGGCCGAATGGGTTTCTCACTTCGAATGGAAACTCTCTCTAGAAGAAGCTGCAGAAAAAGACAATCGCATCAGCTTGTGGCAATATCGTATTAACGATAAAGAATCAAAAATTCTAAAATTGGACGAACTGATAGCCGACCTTCGCGTACTACAATCCTATGACAACATCTATGTAAAATCTGATTTAGATTCTAAATGGCAAATTTTATTTGCTTCAAGTGCGGTCACAGAAAGACTCGGCATCACTCGGCGCACACAACTACGTGTTCCTATTTTTGGTTTTTTTGAAGGCCTCAACCTTACGACAAACGTTGATTTACGATGCAAGCTACTGACACTGTCAGAAGGTGGCTGCGGCTTTACGGATGCGTTAGGATTAAAAATAGGCCACTCATTGCGAGGGCAAATCATAAGTCCAAACTTGAACCAAAACATCACGATTACAGGCGATGTTGTTTATTCAGGGTCAAACGGTGATTTAGGCGTGAAATTTTCGATTCTATCTCAAGAATCAAAATCATTAGTTTTAGACTATGTCATAAAGTTCAAAGGGGCTGAGGCTTAATAGCTTCTATTATAGATATAAGATTTCCAAATTCTTGACTACATCTTGACCCTAAAGCGGCCGTCCAGTTACAAAGGCGCATGGAAAAAGGCTGGAACGGACTTCCCTATTACTCTATCTCGGATCGTTATAAAAACGTATTTGGTGCCAAGGTCTACAAAATTCCTGTGGCTGTAGTGGATGATTGCCCAAACCGCTTAGGTCTAAAGGGCATGCAAACCTGTTCATTCTGTGATGTTTGGGGATCTGCTGCACGCAGCGAAGCCTTTGACCTACCATTAACTGGACAAATTCATAAATACCGTGCGCATATCAAAGAAAAATTCAAAGCCTCTCAATTTCTAGTTTATTTTCAAGCGTACACAAACTCGTTCGCTAAAATTGCTGACCTAGAAAAGAACTTTGAAGAGGCTCTTGCCTGCGGCGATGATATTTCGGGATTTGTTATTGGCACACGCCCTGACTGTTTATCATTATCCCTATTCAAGCTTTGGCAGAAATACCACGAACTGAAATATGTATCGGTGGAACTGGGTTTACAGAGCTTTTTCGACGATGATCTAGAGTTCTTTCGTCGCGGTCATAAGAACGCAGAATCCCTACATGCACTTAAGAGAATCAAGGAACTTACTTCAGTTGATTTGGGCATTCACTTAATCTTTGGTAGCCCATTTGAAACCGATGAACGCGTGAAACAATCGGCATTGATCTGCAATGATTTGCCTATCACTAACGTAAAACTGCATAACTTACATGTTCTGAAAAACACGGCGTTAGAGCCGCTCTATCACAAAAGTGAATTCACTCCGATATCGTTAGAGATCTACTCACGACGCGTGCAAATTTTCTTAGAGAATTTACGGCCCGATATTGCTATCCATCGCCTGAGCGCCTTCTCCTCACGCTTTGACGAGCTAGTGGCGCCTTCGTGGACAAGTAACAAAATGGGCACTCATCAAGCCATCATCGATCATTTACGAAGGGAATCTTCGTATCAAAGCCGCTATTACCAGCCAAAAACGGACAACGAAGCACTAGAAATTCAAAAAATGGCCCATCAAGGCCTGCCAAAAGCCAGACCCGAGTCCAGCTTAAATTTGCTTTAATAACGAGCAAAAGCACATCTGACGCGGATTTAACGAGACCTTTGTCAAAAAAAATAAGCTAAGTGCTTAATTGATCATCAGCATCAGAGTATTTTTCGCAAAAAAAATTAAATACGCTTGACGAAAACAATCGCCCCTACCAACATTGAATAGAACGCAACTGGTAGTGTTTGAATCAACAAGACCCACTAGATATAGTGAGCCTAGATAAGACGCAAACTGTTATTTACTACTGGTAGTTTCCACCGAAAGGTGAATTTCAATAAAAAAATGACATCAAAAGTTCAAACTAGACTTTGGATGTAAGAAAGTAAAATACTACAAACCTTTCTTCGAAAGGCGAAACTGATTTCGCCTTAGGGGATGTTTTGCTCAAAAGGCTGATGACAACAAGGATGACAAGAGGGGAATTATGTTTCTGAACGAGAACCAACCAAACACAAATTTATCATTTAACTTAACCGACGATGCTTCATCATCTGGTTATGACAACGCTCCACATATTATGAGAGTTAAAAAACGTGACGGCAGTTTAGAGCCTGTTGACGTAACTAAGATCGTTGAACGTGTAACTCGCCTATGCCAAGGTCTATCCCAAGTAGATCCTCTACGTGTAGCGACCAAAGCAATCAGCGGTCTATACGATGGCGCGGCTACAAAGGAATTAGATAATCTTTGTATCTCTACAGCGTCTTTATTGATCGGTGAAGAGCCAGAATACTCTCGTCTTGCCGCAAGACTTCTATCTACATATGTAGACGAAGAAGTGCGCTCTCAAAAAATTAAAACATTTGCTGACTCTATCTCTTTTGGATTCCAAAACGGATTATTAAACGAAAGTTTATATAAATTTGTAATGACTCACAAAACGTCGCTATCAGCAGCGATTGAGCCATTCAGAACAGATCGTTTTGAATACTTTGGTTTAAGAACTGTTTACGATCGTTATTTATTAAAAAACCCACAAACTCGTCAGGTTTTCGAAACTCCACAATACTTCTTTATGCGCGTAGCTTGTGGCCTAGCTCAGTCAATCGACGAAGCTATCGAATTTTATCGCTTAATCTCATCCCTTGAGTACATGGCATCGACCCCTACCCTTTTTAATAGCGGGACACTACGTCCGCAAATGAGCTCTTGTTATTTATTGGACTCACCGGAAGATGATTTGCGATCGATCTATCAGAAGTACACTGATATTGCCCTTCTTTCTAAATTCGCGGGCGGTATCGGTGTGGCTTACCACCGTGTTAGATCACGTGGCAGCCTAATCAAAGGAACAAATGGCCATTCAAATGGTATTATTCCTTGGCTTAAAACACTAGACAGCTCTGTGGCAGCGGTAAACCAAGGCGGCAAACGTAAAGGCGCTGCGTGTATTTATCTAGAGTCATGGCACGCAGATATCGAGGAGTTCCTTGAACTTCGTGATAACACGGGTGATGAAGCTAAACGCGCTCACAACTTAAATCTGGCAAACTGGATTCCCGATTTGTTCATGAAGCGCTTAGAAGCCGACCAAATGTGGTCTTTGTTTGATCCAAGCCGCGTTCCTCAATTAGTAGACCTTTTCGGTGAAGACTTTGAAAAAGCCTACGTTGAAGCTGAAGAAAAGAAAATATTCGTTAAACAAGTAAAAGCGCGTGATTTGTACTCTCGTATGATGAAAACTCTAGCGCAAACTGGTAACGGCTGGATGACATTTAAAGATGCGTCTAACGTAAAATCTAACCAAACTGGCGAACCACAAAATGTGATTCACTTATCTAATCTTTGCACAGAAATTTTAGAGGTGACTTCAAACAAAGAAACTGCGGTTTGTAACTTAGGTTCAGTAAACGTTGGCCGTCATGTTGTTAATGGTGGATTTGATTTTGATAAATTAGCACGCACTGTGCGTGCTGCGGTTAAATATCTTGATCGCGTTGTTGACATCAACTTCTACCCTATCGAAACAGCGGGTTTCTCTAATAACAAATGGAGACCAGTGGGCTTAGGATTAATGGGTCTTCAAGATGCATTCTTCCAATTGCAAATGGCTTTTGATTCTGATGAAGCTCGTGAATTATCAACTCGTATTCAAGAAGTAATTTATTATAATGCTCTTCTTGTAAGCGCGGAATTAGCAGAAAAACACGGTCCTCATGAAAACTACAAAGAGACTCGTGCTGCAAAAGGCGATCTACAATTTGATCTTTGGAACGTTAAGCCAACAATGACTCAAAAATGGGCCGAGTTAAAAGAGAGAATCAAAAAAACAGGTTTAAGAAACTCACTATTAATCGCGATCGCGCCAACAGCGACTATTGCGTCTATCGTGGGTTGCTATGAGGCGACGGAACCACAAGTTTCTAACTTATTTAAACGTGAAACTTTGTCAGGTGAATTCTTACAAATTAATAAATACCTAGTTCTTGAGCTTAAAGCATTAAACTTATGGAACGAGGACATGCGCAACGAAATCAAAATGCACGAAGGATCAATTGCTGACATCGCTGGCATCCCAGAATCAGTTAAAAAAATCTATCGCACGGTTTGGGAATTACCGATGAAAGCATTGATTGATCTAGCTGCCGACCGTGGCCCTTATATCGACCAATCACAAAGCTTGAACTTATTCAGCGAGAGCCCAACAATCGGTAAACTTTCAAGTATGTACATGTACGCTTGGAAACGTGGAGTGAAAACAACGTATTACTTACGTTCACGTCCAGCGACATCAATTGCAAAAACAACAGTTCGCAAATCCAATGTCACAGTCGAAACGGCGGTTCCAGCTACAACAGTAGTAATGGACGCAGCTCCGGCGGCGGAAGAAACTTCTAAAAAGGTTTACTCAGACGAGGAAATGATCACTTGTAGTTTAGAAAACCCAGAAGCGTGTGAAGCTTGCCAATAAAAAGGAGTTTATTATGATATTGGATCCAGGATTTGACTTAACATTAAGACCGATGAAATACCCGGTCTTCTTTGAAATGTACAAAAATGCAATCAAGAACACTTGGACTGTTGATGAAGTCGATTTTTCAACTGACCTTGTAGACTTACACTCAAAACTAACACCAAGCGAAAAACACTTGATTCACCGACTTGTCGCTTTCTTTGCGACAGGTGATTCTATCGTGGGAAATAACTTAGTTTTAAATCTATACAAACACGTGAACTCTCCGGAAGCGCGTCTTTATTTAAGCCGTCAGTTGTATGAAGAGTCTTTACATGTTCAGTTTTATTTAACTCTTTTGGATAATTATATTCCAGACCATAAAGAGCGCGAATTAGCGTTCTCTGCGGTTCAAAATATTCCATCTATCAAAAAGAAAGCGGAATTCTGCTTTAAATGGATGGATTCAATCCAAAAACTCGACAAATTATCATCTAAAGAAGACCAACGTAAATTCTTGATGAACTTAGCGTGCTTCTCGTCATGCATTGAAGGATTATTCTTCTTCGCGGCGTTTGCTTATGTTTATTTCTTGCGCTCAAAAGGCTTACTAGCTGGCTTAGCGTCTGGTACCAATTGGGTATTCCGTGATGAAAGCATGCACATTCAATTTGCGAACGAAGTTATTTTAACTGCTCGCAAAGAAGATCCAAGTTTATTCAACGATCAAATGAACGAAATGGTTGTTCAAATGATTGAAGAAGCGATCGAGTGCGAAATGGTATTCGCTGAAGACATCTTGAGCCAAGGCATTGCGGGTCTTTCAATAAAAGACATGCGCCAGTATCTGGAATTCGTAGCGGATCAACGTTTAGAAGCCCTGCATATTCCACCACGCTTCAACACTAAAAATCCGTTCCCATTTATGGAACTTCAAGACATGCAAGAGCTTGCTAATTTCTTTGAACGTCGTGTATCGGCGTACCAGATTGGCGTTTCAGGTGCCGTGTCTTTTGATGAGACTTTCTAAGCTTTGAGTTTAATTTCCAAAATACAGTCAGCCAAAGTTTATGAATATTTACTTTGGCTGACTTTTTTAATTATTACGTTCTTTATCGGTTTCTTTCACGGCAGCTCGCCAGAAAAACAAATTAACTTCTATTATCGAGAGACCAGAAAAATCGACATCTTGGTTCATCAAGATGGAGTCTTGCAACCAAGCCTACTTAAATATATCGAAAAAGAAACTCACACTCAAATCTCTGTCGTTGTTCGAAGCTCCTACAAAGACTTTCGGACCGAGATTATCGTAAACAAAAACTTGGCTCTTGTGTTAAGCCCCGAAGCCTTTATTGAACCGTTGTTCAATGATAACCGTATTAAAAATATCGAACCTTTAGCTGCTAATATTATAAAATCAATTCATTCTGATTTTCAGCCTGCTAAATATGAAAATCAAAT
>NCGL01000133.1 GCA_002256935.1 Bdellovibrio sp. 28-41-41 | reverse complement strand
TATACCTTTACCCAAATGAGGACTGACCACGCGTTGATAACCCCCTTTGCGTTCTAAGTTTTTTATAAATAACTCTAAACTATCGCGAATAGCGACTCCATTTGGCAGCCAAACCGGTAATCCGGCGCCAATTTCCTCGTTTAGAAAAAAGATCTCCATTTCATCGGCTAATTGCCGATGATCAAATTGAAAAGACATAACATCTCCTAAGTTTTTAAATTTTTGATTTCAGTTTTGAATAAAGCAAAGCGGTGCGAACGGAAGTTCGCGGAAAATTATATTACCCCTGTGGGGTGGTCAGAGAAAACTTAGAGATAAAAGAAAAGACGAGTGCCTTCATTGTTTACGATCATATCGTAAGTCGGCAGAAAAACGTTACTAAATAATTCTTATGGCATTATAAGCTTAGCTTATCCATTTTTCAATTTAATTTGCTGTTCTGGAATTTTCATTTAAACAAACCGTCCCATCAGGACAGTGTCTACGTATTGGCCGTCCTCATATTTGATTTCATTTTTCTTGATGCCCTCAATGGCAAAGCCCATGCGCTCATACAGGGCGCGCGCGCGAAGGTTATTACTATGCACCGATAAATTTATTTTCTCGATTGTATGATTCTCTTTGGCCCATTCTATTAATGTGTGCAGCAGTCGAGTTCCGATGCCAAGACCACGAAAGGCCTTAGCCATCGACATACCAAATTCTCCGGCATGAGCGGTGCGATCTCTATTGCCGTTACTAAAATCCAGCAGACCAACAATTTCATCATCGATTTCAGCAACAAGTATAATTCGATTAGGATGATCTCGATGAGACGTGATCCAGTTCTCTTCACTGGTCACCGTTATATCTAATTCTTTAAGAGTCAGTAATTGATAGATATCCTCGGCCACAACCGTTCTTGAAAGCTCCAGAATTTGCCGAGCATCGATAACTTCAGCGACCCTGACAACAACCGTTTCGTCTCGTTTATTTTTGAAGCTATAGCTCTTAATTTTTTCCATATTTAATCTTTTACTTTAATAGGATTTGAACGTTATAGTTCCTGCATGTCAAACGCAACGTCTTCACAAGCCGCAATACCGAAACCTCTCCTACGGGGCTATCTGCATCAAGAAGCATTTTTTATCGCTCTTGGCGCCTGCACCTTGCTTATCGCAAAAAGCTCGCAGTCGCTGACGCTTGTTGCGGCGATCATTTACTCACTTGGGTTATTGCTTATGTTAGGCGTAAGTGCATTTTACCACCGAATTCACTGGCAACCAAAACCACGCGCATTCATGAAACGCTTGGATCATTCTGCCATTTTTATTCAAATAGCTGGAACGTTTACTCCGATTTGCCTTTTAGCATTGAATGAAAATGACGGGATTTTCTTGTTAAAAGTAATTTGGGCTGCGGCCGCAGCCGGGATTCTTCAATCGATTTTTTGGGTGAAAGCACCCAAGTTCGTAACTGTGATTTTTTACGTCGTCATGGGCTGGATCGCGCTACCTTATGTCTCTGAAATGGGAAAAGCTTTGGGAACCACCAGAGTTTCACTTCTTGTGGCCGGAGGTATTGTCTACACAGTGGGATCTTTGTTTTATGCGACAAAGCGACCACGCATGGCGCCTCTTGTTTTTGGCTACCACGAACTATTTCACCTGTTCACTATCGTTGGCGCTATTCTGCATTTCGCGGTTATATATCAGCTGATTACTTAGTGATTTTATATTTGCGTACATCGGTAGAAACTGTTTCGTCTCCAATACCAATATCTATATGACCTTGTTGTAACAAAACCGACCACTTGTTATTGGACTTCAGTTTTTCTTCCAATTGATTTAAAAATTTCATATCTAGCGCACTGATTTCAATATCTTCGGCGCGATGAACATTGTTTTTCCTGATATCGTCCATCAACACATCCGCGCTTTTGTATGTGTACACCGTCACTTGCCGCGCCGTTTTTCCCGCTTTATGAAGCTTCTTTGCCGACGGGTTGCCAATCTCTATCCATAAATCCACTGAACCATGCTTTCCGAGCGACCGCATAGCTGGCGCTTCTGGATCACTCAAACCTTCGCCTGAAAATTCCAATCCAGGTACATAACTTAAAGCATACGCCAGTGCTCGGGTTAACAAGTACGCGGGAATTTCTGAAGGGTGTTGGTATAATCGAAAATTCAAAGTTTCGTATATACCTTGATCGACATCCGATAAATCGAGTTGAAAGTGGTAGAGCATGAGCCCATACTGACACCTTAAATTTCAGGTGACAAGTCATCACTGGTTTTACAAACAAACTATTTCCAATCCCACGTCGGATAAGGTATGACGGACCCGTGGAAATCAAAGCCCTTAAACGCTTTACCAAAGTGAATATCGAGATCAGCAATATCTGTAATTTACAATGCAGCTTTTGCCCAGAAGTCATTCGCACCAAAAAACTGATGTCTCTAGAACTATTCCGCAAAGTTATCCAGCAAGTAGCCCCATTGACAGAACAAGTGTGCTTTCACTTAATGGGTGATCCACTTGTCCATCCGAAATTGGAAGAAATGGTCGGCATTTGTAGCGAGTTTGATGTAAAAATATTTTTCGTTACTAACGGTCTTTTAATGCGTGAAAAACAAACAGAGTTGCTTTTAAACCCAGCGTTTCGCCAAGTTAATTTCTCGCTGCATAGTTTTCCAGATAATTTCCCTGATCGCGATCCATCTGAATATTTAAGCCGTATTTTTTCCTACACAGATCGCGCCATGGCCGAGCGACCTGATTTGTATATCAACTATAGACTATGGAATTTGCAAGATGTACGCGGCACTTCGAATAAAAATTTGGAAATGCTTAAAAAAATTGAAGAGCATTTTGAAATCAGGGTTAATCCCGACATCGATGTACGCCTAAAGAAAAGTCTTCGTTTAAAGAACAGACTCTATCTACATTTCGATACCGAATTCATATGGCCATCGATGGATTTGCCCTTGTTAGGCACTGCAGGCCGTTGCCATGGCTTGAGCTCACACTTTGGAATACTAGCGGATGGCCGCGTGGTTCCTTGCTGTTTAGATAAAGAAGCAGCGATTACATTGGGATCAGTCGAAGATCAGCCATTGCTAGAAATCCTTGAAAGTCCACGCGCACTGGCGATACTCAATGGGTTTAAAAATAAGAAGCTTCTTGAGGGTTTATGTCAGCGGTGTCAGTATATCGAACGCTTTAAACCCGCGACCGCAAAGCCTATTTTCACAGCGACAAAAGTTTCCGAATCAGCCACTATAAAATAGTAACGACCAGCGCGGTGTACGTAGTTTTCCATTTCTTTTGGCAAATGATAATTGATCACGCGATCTACGTGTTCGATATCAAGTCCACGTGATCCAAGGTCAGTTGCTATTAGTAAATCGACCTTACCATCACGAAACGCTTTTAAATTTGAACGTCGTTCGATTTTGTCCATTTCGCCGCGATAAATAAGACACTTAATGCCTTTATCCTTCAGGAGCTCAGCCAGAGTATCACATTGCTGTCGAGTATTTGTGAAAACTAAGGTACCACCTTTTACTTTTTCTGACAGAATTTTCTGCATCAAAGGAAAACGTTTTCCATCCACAACCGTTTTATTAACAGTTTTCAAAGTCGGCACTAGTTTTTGGCTGCCAGCACTGCGAATAACCTGAGCGCCTCCAAATAATTTGTTCATTAATTCTTGCACGACAGGCGATACCGTTGCTGAAAACAATCCTTTTTGGCAATCCTTCGGGCAATGATCTTCAATCGCCATCGCTTCTGATAAAAAGCTTTGATCTAGCATTTGATCGGCTTCATCGAAAATAAGTACGCGGATGTCGCCCATTTTTACTAGATCGCGCTCAATCAATTGAACTAAACGACCTGGCGTTGCCACCAAAATTTCAAAAGGCCCATTTACGTTGCGTTTAGCTACATCCAAAGCCGTTCCACCTAATACAGTTCTCACACGCAATCGTGTTGTATGTGTGAATGGTTTAAAAACTTTTGAAACCTGCTCTCCGAGTTCACGTGTGGGAACAATCACCGCGGCTCTGGGTTGCGAGTCCGCCTCAATAGCATCGCCGCCATTCTCTAGAGTTTTCAACATATGTAACAGTGGCAAGGCATACGCCAGAGTCTTTCCGCTGCCCGTTTCAGATACACCCACGATTGATTTTCCTTCCAGAAGAGCTGGAATCGCTTTGTTTTGAATTTCTGTTGGCGCCGAAAAGTTTTTTTCTTTTAGAGTAGCTTGCAAACTGGGCAGTAACTTGAAACTAGAAAATGAGCTCATGATAATTTTGTCCTTTAGATTCTGATTATATTTACGATAGTCTTGATCTGCAAGCTTTACGACAAAGGAGACACAATGAGGATCCGTCAGATGGGATTTTCTTCACGGCTGAAGGCACATCGGAACATCCTGACGCTAGAAACACTAAAATTCATTGTAGAATTTTTAGATGATGGCAACGCCAAGCAGGCAGCCCTTAGATCTGGCATCCCAGAAACCTATGCAGCCAGACAAGGTCAGTGGTTAAAAAAACTTCCGATGGTGATGGCGGCTCTGGAGACCGAACTGGACGAGCGAGATTTGCGATCTTTGAGAAAATCACTCGATGAAATCAACAAGCAGATGGATTCATGTAAAAAAATTCTAGGAATAGAGCTGCTGTAAATTAGCAGGGGAAAAGCGTGTTCACTGGCCGTTCCAATCCAAATACCTGCTGGTTACCAACTCGCATTAGCGACCGAGTCACAGGGACGCGCGACCGTTAGGTCCAATGGACGCGCCACTGTAAATATGGAAGCGTTCTATGCAGGATCGACCGGTCTGAAAATCTCAAAGGGACTCAAAAAACTCGACCGCAAGTCGTGCTTGATTGCAATACCGGTTTCCCAAGCCAATGGTAATAGCCCACAGAAAGTCAGTGGACTAACGGTGGATAGAATCAGTCTGTTCTTAACTCTGGAAGACTGCAAATAGGTTGAATTTGGGCGACTAAATTTAAGTCGAGTTTTAAACTTCCAGACTCAATATATCCCCTCAGGGTACGACTAGTATATAAGTGAAAGAACTAAAAAAAATCCAAGGCTTTTCTAAATCCCTCGTTATTCAGGCATGTTGCCTTTCGCTAGTTATGATTGCCGTTAATTTTTCGCTTGTAGCACTTTACCAGTACAAGGCTAAAGAAAATATTAAACTCAATACATTCAATCAGATGCAAATTATCAAAGCCGCGATCATCCAACCATTTTGGAACTTGGATTATAAATCTATGCGGCAAATTGTTGATTCCATTTTGCTTCAACAATCTAGTTCCATTGCTGCCATTCGCGTTCTGGAACCAGATAGTACGCCCGGAAGTCCAAAATACACACTCGATCGCAGCGGCAGCAAATGGTCGGAAACGACCTTTGAAGACTTAGAAAATGATAGCAACTATATGTTCTGGGAGTCTGTTGTCGATTATAAAAAATCGCAAATTGGCACGGTCCAAGTCATCTTCTCGATCGCTGAAGCACGACAAGAGATATTTCAAATTTCATTCTTATTGGCTTCTGCACTACTGTTCTTCTCGGCATTATGCCTATTTATTTTCCTAACTATCCATTTGCGCCGAGTTTCTAAAGACCTACAAAAAGAAGTCGACGAACGAACTCAACAGTTAGATATGCAGCGGATGGCGATGGTTAATTCGTCACGTTTGGCATCCTTAGGTGAAATGTCAGCCGGTATTGCTCATGAAATAAATAATCCACTCGCCGTCATTGACGGAACAACTCGTTTAATCGCAAGGCAAATCGCGGCCAATGTTGAAATTGATATGAAGAAACTAGATACCCATCTAGCTAAGATTTCAAAAATGGTAGTCAGAATCACGAAAATTGTTAATGGTCTGCGCGCATTCTCTCGAGATGGCAGTCAAGAACTGGTCACTCAATTTCCTATTGATAAATTTTTCAACGACATTTCAGATCTATGCCATGCGAACTTAGTGCACAAAAAAGTCGACATGCGCTTTTTTGTTGAAGACCCGTCTGTTGTCATATCAGGACGAGAAGTTCAACTTTCACAGGTACTAATCAACATGATAAACAATTCTGCCGATGCCGTCGAGCATTTAGACGAAAAATGGATTAATGTTGATTGCGTAGTGGAAGAAGAACATGTCTTGATCACTATTACCGACTCTGGAAAAGGTATTCCTAACGAAATCCAAACAAAAATGCTTCAACCATTTTTTACCACAAAAGAACTGGGAAAAGGAACTGGGTTAGGCCTAAGTATTTCCTTGGGCATTATCGAATCACATGGCGACTCATTAACATACTGCCAGAATAACCAAAATACGCGTTTCGAAATCAGACTTAGAAAATCGTTTTCAAACATGTTGTCGTCAGCTGCGTAGTTATTTCAGTTTATATTTTACTGATATTGTTTCCATCATTCCATCTTGTCTCATTTTATCGATGGCAGACTCAACCAATTTGAAAAGCGCGATATTATTTTTCAAAATACCACATTTCACAGGAACTGAATCAATCTGAAAGAACTCTGTGTCTTTCAAATTATGTTCATTTTTCTTTTCCATATACCAATTAAAAGACGTCGTTTCCACAATGACGTATCAGAACGTTTTGCTTTTCCTGTTTTGAATATCTCATCGGCAGTCTTATACACATAGCCTGCGACAGTTCCGATTGTTTTGCCTTCAATGTCAGGAATAGAGGCTGCGTAAAAAATACAAATCAGGCTTAGATGTCCAAGCCTCGTTGAAATAACAGCGAACGTCAGCAGTTCCTTTTTCTATGGCCGCATCCACTCGATTTCTAGATAGGTGAATATGCTCCACGCGAACATCCATTCGCTTACCAAGTTCGTCGAAGACTTCTTTCCATGCCCCACCATTTAGATTTCGTTCAAAATCAAAAAAAGCGTAAGGCTCAGGCCATGACTCCACCACTGCAAATCGAACGGATTTTAGCGCCTGATCGGCTTTTTGATCATTCGCAAAACATAAAGAATCTATTAAAAACAGTGTTATTACAGCAAAGAGTCTCACACCACATCCGCATACAAATCTTCGCTAAATCCAAATGCTAAAACGTGTGTCGTATCAGTTAGGATTGGTCGCTTTATCATCGAAGTATTTTCTTGAATAAATTTAACTTTCCCAGTGTCAGTTAATTTTTCATAAACATCTTTATACTTTTTATAAGTTAAACCGGATTTATTAACTGGCAGGCCACCAAATTTTTTTGACCACTGTCTAATGTTATTTTCGGTTGGCGTGTATTTTTTGAAATCAATAAATTCAAACGGAATTTTTTTATTTTCAAGATAAGTGCGCGCATTCTTAACCGTGTTACAATTCGGTATTCCATAAAGCATATACATGACTGATTTCTCCTTCCTCTATCATTACTTGTCTAGCTAGACGTGGTCAACTTTGATTGACAACATACTAACTAGTATCTAACAATAAACTTCATAAGAAAGGCCATCCGTGACTAAACTTTTAGGACAATTAAAAAAAGCTCTCAAAGGAGAGGAGCACGACTACACTCAAGGAAATATATCTGATGCGGTGGTGTTACTCTCTATCCCTATGATTTTAGAACTTAGCATGGAGAGTGTTTTTGCTGTCGTAGATATGTTTTTTGTAAGCAAACTGGGTCAAAATGCAATTGCTACAGTAGGCCTTACGGAGTCTTTTGCAAGTATAATCTATTGTATTGCGATTGGGCTCAGTACCGGCGCAACTGCAATCGTCGCACGCAGAATCGGCGAAAAAAATCCCCAAGCAGCGGCTCATGCCGGTGCGCAATCAATTGTTCTTGCGCTGTTGGCTTCAATTATTTTGGGAACCATCGGAATCATATACTCCGCCGATATATTAAAGCTAATGGGAGCCAGTCCTGACGTCGTCAATGACGGTGCCATTTTTGCCGAAATTCTTATTGGTGGAAATGTTGTGATTCTTTTACTATTTCTTATCAACGGAATATTTCGCGGAGCTGGAAACGCCGCAATGGCCATGCGCAGTTTATGGCTCGCCAGTGGTGCTAATATCATTTTGTGCCCGATACTAATTCATTTTTACGGATTAAAGGGCGCTGCGATCGCGACTCTTTTGGGTCGCAGTGTAGGCGTCATGTATCAATGTTACCACTTATATAGAGGTGACGGAATTCTGAAATTCAACGCCAGTCTATTCAAGATAGATACATCGATGATGAAATCTTTGTTTACAATTTCTTGGCCAGCATCGTTACAATTTCTTATCGGCAGCGGTAGCTGGATTTTACTCACGCGATTAGTAGCCGAAACAGGAGGAACCGCCGCCTCAGCTGGTTATCAAATTGCATTTAGAAACTTTGCATTTTTCATTTTACCCGCTTGGGGATTGAGTAACGCCGCCGCAACACTTGTTGGACAAAACATCGGCGCCAAACAGTTCGAACGTGCAGAACAAAGTGTCTACACAACATTAAAATTCTGCGTAGTACTGATGATATTCGTGACTTTATTTTTTATTTTCTTAGCCGACCCGTTGATCAGAATTTACACCGATGATCCAGAGGTCACTGCCTACGGTATTCAAACGTTACGCATTTTGGGATCAGGATTTATTTTCTACGGTATTGCTATGGTCATGAACCAGGCCTTGAATGGTGCGGGCGATACTAAAACACCGACTCGATTAAATTTTATTTGTTTTTGGTTGTTTCAAACTCCATTTGCTTATGTACTAGCAAAATATTCAGGTTTAAATGCAACCGGCGCAGTTATTGCTATTCCTGTTTCACAAGTTTTACTGGCGCTTCTCGCTTGGCACTATTTCAGAAAAGGAAAGTGGAAACTTATTCAGGTATAAACGAGGTACTTTTTGGAAGACAAACATCATGGTATTGGAAAAACACGACTAGAAGCTTTCAGCGATGGCGTTATTGCTATCTTGATCACGATTATGGTTCTTGAATTGAAAGTCCCACATGGCGACACGCTTGAAACAATAAAGCCACTACTACCTGTTTTTTTAAGTTATGTTTTAAGTTTCATCTACCTCGGCATCTACTGGAACAATCATCATATGTTGCACATGTGTAAGAATCATTTTACTGCATGGCCATGATTATTGGTTTTTGGGCAGAGTGGATGGGAATGGTGTTGTATATCGTTGCGGCCTTGATTTGGTTAATTCCCGATCGTCGAATTGAAAAACAAATTAGTGAATTCTTAACCGAGGTGAAAAATGAATGTAAAAGATAATGAAATTAAAAAGCTTCTCTCAGACTACAAAAAGTTTTCTGTGTATGGACTTAGTCCTGATGCCGATAAACCCAGTCACTATGTTCCTCTATATATGAAAAATCATGGTTGGGATATGGTAGGGACTTATCCGAAAAATCATTCAGTCGGTGGATTTAAAATTTATAGTAAAATTAGCGACATCCCCGCAGAGTATCGCAAATTTTTAGATGTGTTTCGAAGTTCTGATAAAATTCCAGATGTGGTTGAGGAAGTAATTGCTACAGGCGGCGTAGAAGTACTA
>NCGL01000132.1 GCA_002256935.1 Bdellovibrio sp. 28-41-41 | reverse complement strand
ACGAGCTTCCATCATTTCTTCACGCATTGATTTTTGCATTTCAGGAATTTGAGCTTTAGCGGCTTTGATTGCTTCTTTTTTGATTTCAATTTCTTTTTTTAATTTTTCAACTTGTTGGAAAGATTTTGGATAATTTAAAACAGCTGACTGACAATCTGCCAAATTAAGCTTTGATCCACCCGTCATGTACGGTCTTTTACAAATAGTCGCGCTTAGACGACCTTTAGGGTTGTTCACTTTATCGCAAAATGCGCCCCATTCTTTGTTCAGTTGCTCAGGCTCAATTGTTAATACAGTCGTTTCTTCAGCTTCTTCTACTGCCGCTGGCCTTCGTGATTTTTCTAAGATAATCATCATCGTCGATTTAGGACCGACAACTTTTGACGGTGATCCCGCTTTCTCAATTGTTTCAGTTGGAGGAGTCGATGGCGTTGCACAACATGCCTCTTTTCCTACTGTACCTGTTTGTGCGCCTTGGACGTCTACTTTTGTTTCGGCTTTTGGAGGAGCCACTTGTCCTTTGTAATCTAAGCAACGAGTTTGTCCATCAAAGTGAGATTTAACGAATGAATATCCTTCGGCATTGAAGTTACTTCTTAGTGAAGCATCGTATTTGCGAAGATTGGTTTGCTCTTTAGATAGTTCGCGTTTGCTTTGGCCAAGCTCTTTATTCCATTCTTCGCCTTGAGAAACATCATAGCCACAACCTTGCAATCCACCTTGCAATCCGTAACCCCAGTATTGTGCTTGGGCATGCATCGAAGTCATGATTGTACCAACAATCAGTAGTATCGAGAATCTCATAGTTTCTCCTTAATTTCTTGTATCACCTTCAGGATATCGTCCTAATAGAAAGAAAACTTGACTCATTTTTGTTCGCTGGACTTAATTCTTGAAAAACTAGACTTAAGAAATATTCTAAATTCAGGTAGGATTTTAAGGAATGGCGCCGACTCCCTCACTCATAAAACCTACCATCCTTTGTGTCGATGATGAAAACGACAATCTAGAGGCGTTAGAGCGTATATTTCGCAAGAAATACAATATATTAAAGGCTATCTCTGGGAAACAAGCATTAGAAATCATCCAGCAACAGGGTGATGAAATAAGTCTGATTTTAACTGACCAAAGAATGCCCGAAATGACGGGAATTGAAGTCTTAGAAAAAATCATCGAACGGCATCCCGAAATGATACGTATTTTGATTACTGGATTTACTGATTTAGAATCCGTAATTCAGGCGATCAATAAGGGACAAATCTATCAGTACATTACTAAACCATGGGATCCCGTTGAACTTTCAAATACAGTCGACCGCGCTGTAGAGCGTTTTACTGTAGGCAAAGAACTGGCTGTTAGAACTAAACAACTGGAAGTGGCTTACAATGAACTCAAAACTTTGGATGATGCCAAGTCTAAGTTTATGATTTTGATTAATCATGAACTTAAAACGCCACTGACTTCCATTATTAACTTTTTGTCTCTTTTAAATGAAAGCCCGCTTTCAGAAGATCAAAAATTATATGTCGATCGAACGATCAAAAGTTCAAATAAGCTAAAACAAATCATCGAAGACGTTTTGATATTGGTTCGCGCTGAATTGAATCAACTGCACCTAGACCCTCAGGCAATCATTCTTAGCTCGATAGAAAATTTGGTGAATGCAGAAAACCAGGCCCTTAAAACGAAAAAGAATCTTGTTCTTGCAGAAACAATTGATCCACTTGAATTCAAAGCCGACAAACGGTTATTTGAGCAAATTCTAAATCGAATTCTAAATAATGCACTTAAATTTTCAACAGAAAGCTCGACTGTAGAAGTTAAAGGATCAAAAATCGGTAACTTCTATGAATTTAAAATCATCAACCGGGGCGAAAACATCGCCGAGCCCGCGTTGAAAAAAATATTCCAGCCATTTTTCATGGATGAAAACATAATGAACCATTCTGTCGGATTGGGCCTTGGACTAAGTATCTGTGACAAGCTTTTGAAAATGCATGGTACATCTCTGAATATTCGTAACGTCGAAAACGGCGTTCAAGTCGCTTTCTATTTCCCTTTAATGCACACTTAATCCGAAACCTGGAATTGAATTCACTCTTATAGTTAGTACCTTGCTTTTTATTATTGCATGGCCGCTATTCATGCTTAATTCATTTCTTATTTGTGTGTTTCTTGCTCTGCCAACTTTCGCCATGGATCTACTTATACCCCTTGGTGAAAGTGCTCTCATTCCCATTAAAGGAAATCAAGTTTGGATCGAGAAGAAAAGTATTATTCGCGCGAGTGTCGTCGGACGCAGTCTTAAAGTCGTCGGTATTGAAACCGGGACCAGCTATTTGAAAAGCGGAAGCTCTCTATATTTGATACAAGTCATTAAGCCAAATCAAATGTCACTCTATAGTAAACTTTCGGGAGTTATAAAAAATCGCTTAGGACTGAAGATTAACGTCAGCCAATCACAAGTGGAAATCACCGGTCATTTGTTTCGGCTAAAAGACTGGCTTTACATCGCCGAGCAAATGGAGGCTGATGATGAGTATTTATTCAAAGCTAAAATTGCGCCTGAGTTAGTTCCAGAAGTTAAAAGCTATTTCATTTCACAGTTCAAAACCCGCGGGTTGGCTGACCAACGAATTAATTTTGAAAGCGAGCCCGAATTAAAACTAAATCCTCGCGATCCTCACCTGCAATCGTATCGCCTCTTCTTAAAAAAATATGGCATCCCCGTTTCCAAAGATACGACCTCGTTAATCTTAGAGCCCATCATCAAAGTCCAAATTACCGTAGCCGAAATCGATCGCGCTTTTATTCAGCGCTATGGACTGGAATTAGGCTCGCCGATGAAATCAGAAATTCTACCAACCAACCAAATTAAATCGTTTGAAGCCGAGCTGCACATGATGGAAACCGCCGGCAAAGGCCGTCTGCTAGCAAGCCCAAATATTCTTTGTAAAAGCGGTAAAGAAGCTGACTTCTGGGCCGGCGGAGAAATTCCGATTAAAACTGTTTCACGTTATTCCAGCGATATTGTTTGGAAAAAATACGGCGTGTATTTGAAAGTTAAACCCAAGGCCGATTACTTGGGACGAATTAGTGTTTCGCTGCAAACCGAAGTCTCATCGATCGATTCCAGTCTTAGTGTCGATGGCGTTCCGGGCATAACGACAAACAAAGTTTCTAGCTTTTTCGATTTGCCAGAAACCAAGATCATTGCACTTTCTGGCTTGCTTAAGGAAGTCGACGGTAATAGCTATTCCGGCCTGCCGTTACTTTCCCGATTGCCCATATTAGGACCATTGTTTTCGAGCCGTGATTTTAAAGAAAAGCGAACCGAGCTAGTTATTTTTGTAAAACCGGAAGTTATGACTCGTGAAACAGATATCAATATCACGACGAAACCACGCCACATTCAAAGGTTGTAAATGCAGACACTTGAAGGAAAAATTCTAGGGATTGTCGATACGGTAAAAAATCAGTCATTAAAAGAATTTAATTTTGAGGGTTTACCTAATGAATTTCATCCCGATAGCGATCTTTCGGGCTGGATAGAACCCCAGCTAGAGGGATTAACAGACACTGAACAGCTACGTCTTAAAAACGAGTTTCTTGGATTTGGTCCAATTGATACTTTGTTAACTAATGATGCCATCACCGAAATCATGATCAACAGCAAAGATGATATCTGGATTGAAACTGCCGGCAGCCTTGTTCGCATCGATGATCGTTTTTATTGTGATTTCACTTACCAATTATTTTTGAATAAACTTCTTTTACGCGTTGATGGCGTCATCGACAAAGAATCTCCAGTCTTAGATCGTACGATGTCTCAGTTTCGTATTTGTATGGTGGATGAATGCTTAACGCAGAAAAATTCAATTATCAGTATTCGCCGCCATCCTAATTTTCAGTGGACTATGGCGAAACTACGAAATGAAAATTGGTGCACCGACGACGACCTTTCTTTCTTTATAAATCTAATTGAACAAAGAAAACGTTTTCTGATCGTTGGCCCCACTGGCTGCGGGAAAACCTCGGTGATCAATGCTTTGCTCGATCTAACGGGATACAACTGTCGCTCGATCGTAATCGAAGATACGCCAGAGATTACAAGTATCAATTCATGCAGCATTAAGTTGCTGACACGCACGCAGCGATCACAGCTGGTCAATATCACTCAAACAGATTTAGTGAAATCATCACTGCGTCTGCGACCAGATAGAATAATTATGGGTGAGATCCGGGGAACTGAAGCAAAAGATTTTTTGATGGCGCTATCAACCGGACATGACGGCTCATTTGGCTCTTTGCATGCCAGCGATCCTCAGCAAGCGCTGATCAGATTAGAAATGCTAATTCAAATGGGTGCACCACAATGGAGTCTTGAGGCCATTCGAAAGCTTATATTTTTAAGCTTAGATGGAATACTGGTGCTATCCAAAGAACCCAATGGGAAGAGAGTTTTCAAAGGTGCCTATCAAATTACATCCCTTGAAACATCTGGATTCCTTTTAGATCGATGGGTCGCTTAAGAGGCTGCGATTTCCATTGCATCAATAGACTTAGTTACCGCATCTTCGCTGAGTGATTTATCTTTATCTATTGCTGTATTCAGATTAGCAAACTTACGGCTTACCTCGTCAGCGATCTTTACTTTTTGCATTTCGCCTTTACGAGTATATCCAGACAATTTTGCTTCTGGGCCTTCATCTTCAGCACTGATACTGACTCTATCTTCTGGAGTAATTACAGAAAATTTCGCGGCAAATGACAAATCTGGCATCGATGCTTTCGAAATTGTTTCTGGTTCGACATCATCAAATACTACTTTTTGAGTTACTTTTCCCGCTGGGCGTCCTAATAAAGGAGCTCCTGGGCGCGCCGGTTGCGCTTTAGAATTATCAACATTTTGAGTGCGTGGGCTTTTCGGCAAGATCGAACTTAACTTTTCCATATTTCACCTCCTGTGAAATTTACCTTAATCACTTTCGTGAAATGTCTCATCCTGAAACACATGGCATTTCTTAGCTCGGTCAAAGGGCGGAAAAGCTAAAGGGTTCTGGGGAAATACTGGACCTTTGGTTTGGTTTCTTTAAAAGTTTGGGTGGAAACGCGCAGCTGATGTTTAGAAACCGCGTCGATTATGTGGTTCTGAAGATAAATTCTCGCACCAACATTTTGAATATTTGAGCTCGGGAATATGACTTTGTTTTGATTAAAGCTTTTGGCTCTGTTCGCATTATTTAAAGTGAACAGTCTTGATTTACCCAACCTATCCAGCGATTAAGTGGGGCAAGTCTAACGCGAGTCTTTTGAAGTGCTTGAATGCTTGAATGCTTGAATCTATACCTAACACATTAGCGGCATGATCACCATAATCTTTTTGCCTCACGACTTCT
>NCGL01000046.1 GCA_002256935.1 Bdellovibrio sp. 28-41-41 | reverse complement strand
AAGCACCCTAATAAGTATCAAACCTTAGCGGCTCTAAGGTTTTCAAAGCATTCAAATTTTCTGATGATGTGAAATACATTGTTTAATATTGCGAAATAACTGTTGTAAATTGCATAATACAACATACGCTGTGAGTGTTGAGTGGCTGGGTTGGTTTGAAGTCGAGAATAATTAGACATTCGGGGCGCCGCATTTGACAGGCCTCAGATCCCCACGTTACTAATTAATAGGTATGGATATGATCAATGACTCTGAAAAATCAGCGAATAAGGTAGGGAATCGGGCTATTTCTTCGGTTCGTTTAACTTACGAGGCTCAGGTCAACGTTATTAAGGTGCAAATCGGTGATCTTGAGAGTATCCGATCGTCGTTAGGTTTATCACAGAGAAAAATGGCTCAGTTGTTGTTGGTGGACCCGTCGTCTTGGTCTCGGTGGACTCAAAAAGGCGATGACGTTCCTCCGCACATTTATCGAGCGCTTCAGTGGTATATGATTCTTCAGGAGAAAATACCTGGTTTAAACGCGTCTTATTTTCTGCAAAAAGATATCACATCTTTGAAAAAGGATATTGAAGCGACATTAACGAAAAGAATGGATGAGCTGGTTTATAATTCCGCTTCGGAAAATGATCGTTTTGAAGGCGAAATTATAGACTTAAAGCAGAAATTAAAAAACGCAGAAGATGCCCATAGCCTGCTTTTTAAGCGCCTTAAACGTTTGTATTTGGTCATTTTTTTGGCCTGCCTTGCATCAACTCTCGTATTTTTACTCTAATTCGTCCATAGTCCTCTCAACTAGACTAAATAGTCGATTTTTTTCAGAGGGGAATTCATGGCTACGTTTGAAGTCATTGCTAAAACAGGAAATCACGAACAGGTTGTATTTTGTCATGATCCCGACGTGGGATTGAAGGCTATCATCGCTTTACATAACACAACGCTGGGTCCAGCTTTAGGCGGAACTCGTATGTGGAATTATGCAAATGAAGACGAGGCGTTAACGGATGTTCTTAGATTGTCAAAGGGCATGACTTACAAGGCCGCAGCGGCTGGTTTGAATCTTGGCGGCGGTAAAGCCGTTATCATTGGTGATTCAAAAACTCAAAAAACAGAAGGACTTTTCCGCGCCTTTGGGCAATTCGTAAACTCATTAAATGGTAAATACATTACGGCAGAAGACGTCGGCACTAGCGAACAAGATATGGAATACATATATATGGAGACGCCATGGGTAACAGGTATTTCTAAAGATTTCGGTGGTTCTGGCGATCCATCGCCGTACACAGCTCATGGTGTACTTATGGGGATTAAAGCCTCTGTTAACGAAAAATCTGGTAGCGATAGTTTAAAAGGATTGCGTATTGCTGTTCAGGGTTTGGGCAATGTTGGTTTTAATTTAGTGAAATACCTAGATCAAGAAGGCGCAAAAGTCATCGTCTCTGACATCGACCCAGAAAAAATTAAAAAAATCAAAGATATGTACCCGACTGCGGAAGCTGTGGCGGCCACTGAAATTTTATCCGTTGAGTGTGATGTGCTTGCGCCTTGTGCAATGGGTGCAATCGTGAATGAAAAAACAATCGCTTCCTTTAAAACTCCGATTATCTGCGGCGGCGCGAATAATCAGCTTCTTGAGCTACGTCATGGTAATGCACTCGAAGAAATGGGTATTTTGTATGCGCCAGATTATATCGTAAATGCCGGTGGTTTGATGAACGTATTTGTAGAATTAGAAGGCTATTCTCAAAGTCGTGCGTTTGATAAAACAAAACGTGTTTATGACAATCTGAAGCAAGTTTATAAAATCGCAAAACGCGATAAAATCCCTACTTATTTGGCAGCGGATCGCCTAGCTGAAGAGCGCATCAAAATGGTGACTAAATTAAAACAAAAGCATCCGGGGAAATCGAACCGTGCTTTCACTACATTACGCGAAATCAACAATCGCTAGTTTTGCACACTATTTAATCGCTTGGTTTGACCGCTTGATCTGAGCGATTGTATTTGGCAAGCGGTTAAGTGTTGACTCGAGACACAAGTCCAGTTGATCATCGTAAGGTCGAATTACCAAGGAGAAACAATTGGATAACGTTACACCAAGCAATGAAAACAACGGGACTCACAAAACAGGACATGTAACATCTGGCTTCGGAATTTCTGATCGCGAATTAGCGAAACAAGACGGATTTCAACAAAGATTAACATTAGCATTTGATTGGATCGTTGCGAATAAAGTCATTATTCTCTTGTTGGTGGGTGTGGTTGCGTTCTCTAGTCTTGGGTATGTTATTTACGGCCAAGTTAAACGTGGCGCTCAAATGAAAATTCAAGATCAATATTACCTTATCGAAAGAGACTACGTAAAAATTAAAACTGATTTTGACGATGCTCAAAGACAAGCTCAGCAAGAGGCCGCTAAAGCTGCCGATAAAAACAAAAAAGATGCTAAGAAAGATATAGAACCTAAGCCAGAACCTAAAAAACAAGCCTCTGGTGATTTAGAAAAAGATTATGGTACTGTTGTTAGTCGTTTTACAGAACTACACACAGCTAATCCAAAACTAGTTCCTGGAAAAGTAACAGCTTTAGTTTTAGCTGATATTTACTGGGAATATAAAAAGCTAGATCTAGCATCACAAGTTCTAGAAAAATCTTTAGAATCATCGCCTAAAACATTAGTTGATTACATGATTTTGAAAAAATGGTCAGCGACACAATTGTCATTGGGCCAGTTTGATCAAGTTATCAAAAAGAACCAATCTGTTATGGGATCAAGCAAATACCCATTCATGAATTCATACTTTAAATTGCAAACTGGTTTAGCTTACGAAGGCTTAAAACAATGGGATCAAGCGGAAGCTCAATATAAAGACGTAATTGCTAAAGGTGATGCGCCTGAAATGAATAAACCGGCTGATGAAGAAAAAATGAAAAATCATTTTGGTGCTGATCAATCAGCCGCCGAGCAAGCTCAAAAATATCTATTACTACTTCGCATGAAGAAAACCGCGGACCAAGCAGGGACTTAACGTGAAAACATCAACTATAGGGCTAGTGATTGGACTCGCGCTAGCGCTCAGTTCGTGTGCTAGTTTAAATGCTCCTAAGCAAAATCCAGTTCGTACAGACGTTGGGTTTATTCGCTCAACAGTCGATACGCCCATCACTCGTTTTCGTAAAATCAATCGCGCGAAAGTGATTTACACTGATAAATCGTTGATCGTCAGCAATGCTCACGATGGTATTGTGGCTTATGACATTAAATCGGGTGAACGCAAATGGGGCTACGCAGTTCCTAATGGCGTAGAAAAAGAGCCGGCCATATTTAATAATCGTTTGTACTTTGGTGGTAATGACGGGTTTTTCTATAGTATTAACGTAGATTCCGGCCAAGAAGTTTGGAAAACACATATCAAGTCGGAGATCGTTGCATCGCCAGCGTATGATGCGCAAGAAGGCCGCGTTTATTTTGTTACAACGTCAAACTCTGTCCTAGCGTTAGAGGCAGAAAGTGGCCGCCAAGTGTGGTCATACACTCGTCAGGATCCATCTAGCTATTCTATTCGCGGTGGAACGACGCCGGTTATAAATAAAAATTTAGTTTATGTTGGATTTAGCGAAGGTTCGTTCGTTGCGTTTAACAAATCAAATGGGACTATCAATTGGGAAATTCAGTTAAATAAAAATAAACGTTTTAAAGATATCGATGCCAGTGCTGTAGTTGATGGCGATAAGATCTATGTTTCGGGGTATGATGATAAGCTTTATACTTTATCAACAACTAATGGAGATGTCTTAAATAAGTTCGAAGCGGGTGGGTATGTTCCTGTCACTTTGGATGGATCGCTAGTTTACTACCCGTCATCTAATGGCAAAGTATATGCACTTAACAAAGACTCTTTAAAAGTGGTTTGGGAGTACACAGTGCCAAATGGTTTGCCGACCGAGATTTCTTTGTTTAACGGCAACATCATTTTTGGTGAATCGTTAGGTGATCTAATATTGCTGGATAAAAAAACAGGGGTTCTGGCGACACGCTTTGAGCCTGGTCGTGGGATTCAGAGTCCAATCTCTGTAAATGAAAAGCGATCTGAACTGTATTTTATTTCTGGTGAAGCTAACCTGTATAGTATGGGAGTCACATGGAAACCAAAAAAATTATTTTCATTTACGGAATAGTCATAGGTCTTGCGGGTTGCTCAACGGGCAACTGTCGTTCAAAACAAATTCAAGCCGAACAGGCTGGGCCAGAAGTTCAGCCTAAAGAAAACAAGCTGCTACCAGATCCGACTGTGACAGAGCGTGTTCGTGTTTTTAAAGCGAATGGATCGCTTCAGTGTAGTCAGGGTAAAAGTATCGACCCAGCAACGATGGCTAAGGAATTAAAAGAAATTCCAGTGTACAAATCGGCAGTGGAGAGCGACGGCAAGATGAGAATTCAAATGTGCGGAGCTCCGACTGGTAATGTAAATGTATTTGAGATTGATAAAACTAACCTAGAACGAGCACTGGGCTTTGGTTTTACAGAGTGGATTCGGTAGTTAACTTTAACTTCTAACGAAAAGGAATCGATATGATGAATTTTTTCACTAAAGTGGTTTTGGTATTAAGTTTCGTAGCCTCACTTGCATTTGCTAATTCGACAACGGCTGTGGGCACTTGGAAAACAATTGATGATGAAACAGGAAATGTAAAATCACTAGTTGAAATCACAGAAGCTGACGGTCAATTAACAGGTAAAGTAGTAAAGTTATTTCGTAAGCCGGATGAAGATCAAGATCCAAAATGTGATAAATGTTCAGGCGATAAAAAAGATAAGCCAATCATGGGTCTTCAAATCCTTTGGGGTCTTAAAAAAGATAGCGACACTAAATGGTCGGGCGGCGAGATTATGGATCCAAAAAAAGGAAAAACGTACTCTTGCAAAATGGAATTAATTGAAGACGGCAAGAAGTTAAAAGTACGGGGCTTTTTGGGTTTCTCTTTGCTTGGTCGCACTCAAACTTGGGAACGCCAAGAAGAGATTGCTAACTAAATAATTTGTTAAACCAACGAGCGATCGATTGTTGAATCGTTCGCTCTGTTTTATCCGGGAATGTTTTTGTAAAATTCGTTAAAGGCCCAAATTAAAATGGAAATACTAAGCACTACGCAGGCCACGAATAAACCAAACAATCCTAGAATCATTACTGTCATTAAGAGCTTTGAGGATTTATTGGTCTTTTGTGGATTTGTAAAATAATCATCCATAAGTTTAATGTTTTTTGTGTTTGCCTTCCAAATGAAATCAAATAGCAATCCTAGGACAGGAACTTTATCGACGATATTATCAATCACCACGTTCAAAGCCATGCGGAGTATCACGGCCGGCGGGCAACCTAATAGAGCGGCCCGAATTAAAATATAAAATGACATAATATCGGTGACGATATTTCCGAACCCAGGAATTAATCCTAAGAGGCCGTCCAGGCCAAACCGCCATCCGTTGGGAAGTTTGAATTTAGTATCCAGTAAATCAGCAATGTATCGAATGTCTTTCATTTGGTCCTTTTACGGATTTTAGATTTTTAACATCATCATTACATATATTTTAGATATGTCAGGTAAGTTAACCTGGTTAACTTTATGCATACAGAGTCTTTTTCATTGTTATGTGAAATTAGCGGTGATCAAATGTTCAGGATGCTCAAGGTTAATATGAAAACTGTAGTCTCTTTGCTAGTCTTTGTTTCTTTTTGTTTTCCGGCCTTAGCGGCTGAATCTATAAAAGCTCCTCATGTAAACATCTCGTGGTTAGCGCCAGAAAAACTGAGTCGAATTTCTCCGGATACTATCGGTATTAAATTTAATATAGATCCTGAATGGCATATTTACTGGAAAAACTCCGGAGATTCCGGTGCACCACCTAAATTTAATTTTAAAAGTGGTAACTACACTGTCGGTCCAGCTCAATGGCCGATTCCTAAACGTATATCTGTCGGGCATCTTGTAAATTTGGGCTACGAACGCGAGACGGCGTTTTTATTTCAAATCGCAGCTGGAGATGTTCCGGGTGCAAATTCTGATTTGAATCTAACATTAGATTTGGAATGGTTGGTTTGTAAAGAAGAGTGTATTCCAGGTATTACAGAGATTAGTTTGTCTCGACCATTAATCGATGGAGACAGTGTCTGGGCGACTGCAATTAAAAAACAACGTGATCATTTCGCATCTCAAACGCCTCGTGCAGATGAATCTCCATGGGATTTGAAATTAGTAGAAAAAACGGACGAGAAGTTAGTTGTGTCCGTTGAAGTGAAGTCAGGTTCTTCGCCCGATTTGTTTCCTATCGACGGAGAGTATGTGAATCCACAATCTCCGAAAGTGGAAAACGTGGGCGAGGAAACACAGTATTCATTTTCTGTTCCTGCGGGGCGTGGCTCTCCATCTAAATTGAGTTTTTTGGGCGTTCGCGGAGATGAATCGTGGGAGCAAGATATTGATCTAGCTGCAGTCGTTAATTCAATTGCTAGCGGCAGTGCAATCTCAAGCTCACGCTCAAGCAGTGATAATTCTGCGGATCAAGCCAGTCTAGTTAGTCTTTTGTTATTCGCATTTCTTGGCGGCATTATTCTGAATCTTATGCCGTGTGTGTTACCTGTGTTATCTATTAAATTTTTATCGATTCTTAAAACATCAATTGCCGAGCGTCGTAAAGAGTCTCTTTTATATCTTGCTGGGATTTTGACTACGTTCTTTATTTTAGGTTCTGTCTTTTTAGGATTGCGTTCGGCGGGTGCGGCCATTGGTTGGGGATTTCAACTGCAGTCTCCGTATATAATATTGTTCCTAATTTTATTGTTTTGGTTAATGGCACTGAATTTTTTGGATGTATTTGAATTTGGTGATTCTATTATGAATGTGGCCGGAAATATGAATAGTGCGGGCTCTTTTTCTACCGGTGTATTAGCTGTGTTCGTAGCAGCGCCATGTACTGGGCCTTTTATGGGAACGGCCTTAGGAGCAGCGGCGACATTGCCTGCGGCACCAGCTTTAGGAATATTTTTAAGTTTAGGATTGGGTCTGGGAATTCCATTTGTGTTGGTTTCATTTATTCCTTCACTTTTTAAATTGATGCCAAAGCCAGGGGCTTGGATGGATCGATTAAAACAATTTCTTGCCTTCCCGTTAATTGGAACTGTGATTTGGTTGATGTGGGTGCTTGGAATTCAGTTAGGTTCAGACGGGTGGTTGTTAGCTTGTACCCTACTCTTGTTAATTGCCCTGTCGTTTTGGCTAGGAAAAACAGCGAGCAGAGTAGTGAAGGTAGTTGCGATAGTGGTGGCTCTTGTTTCAATTGGTGCTAGTTTTATGGCGGTCCCAAAAGTTCAAAAAAGCATATCAACGTCCGCTGTAACAACGACAACGAATTCTAGTGGTTGGGTAAAATATGACCGAGCACAAATTGATCAAGCACGTGCTAGAGGCCAAGCTGTGTTCGTCGATTTTACAGCGGCTTGGTGTATTACGTGTCAGCTGAATAAAAAAGCGGTGCTGGAAACTAGAGCTGCTCAAAAAGTATTTCAAGACAATGATGTCCTGGTTATGCGTGCGGACTGGACTAATCAAGACCCAGTTATCACCAAAGCTCTGGCGGAGTTCAATAGAAACTCAGTGCCTGTTTATCTATTTTATGGCAAGGGCACCTCAAAATCAGCTGAAGCGCAAATTTTACCACAAATTTTAACGATTTCGATGATCGAAAATCTATTTAACAAAAAGGAGTAATAAAATGAAAGCATTAGTATTTTTATCTTTATTCGTAGCCGGCAGTATCGCTATGGCCGAAGCGGTTCCTGGAAAACCAGCACCTGCGTTTGAAACATCCGCGGCTGATGGTAAAACTCACAAGCTCAGTGAATACGCTGGTAAATGGGTTGTGATGGAATGGTACAATAAAGATTGTCCGTACGTGAAAAAACATTACGGTTCAAACAACATGCAAGAGCTTCAAAAAACTTACACTGGCAAAGGTGTTGTTTGGTTATCTGTGAACTCATCAGCTAAAGGCAAAGAAGGTTACACAGACGCAGCAGAGGCTGTGAAGGTGGCGAAAGATACTAAATCAAATGCAACTGCTGTATTGCTAGATCCAACGGGTGTAGTTGGTAAAGCTTATGGGGCTAAAACAACACCGCATATGTTTATTATCGATCCAAAAGGCACAGTTGTTTACGCAGGTGCGATCGATGATAACAATTCATCTGATCCAGGTGTGATTGTTAAATCTAAAAATTATGTTTCTACTACATTAGATGCAGCGATGGCTGGTAAAAAAGTAGAAATGGCTGCTACGAAACCTTATGGTTGCGGAACTAAATACGCTAACTAGTTATGGATAGTACCGGGGCGCTGACAAAGGCGCCCTGGTTTTGGAGTTTTGAAATGGAATACCTACACGGATTTGATAAAAAAGAGCAAGATAGGTTGATTCATCAAGCACAGTTTTTAGAGCCGTTCGTATATGCAGGTGTCGATTTGAAAAAAGTGAATCGCTTGCTTGAAGTTGGCTGCGGAGTTGGCGCGCAATCTAAAATTTTATTGAAACGATTTCCGAAATTAAAAATTACAGGTGTTGATTTTTCCGCTGCGCAATTGCATGTGGCTGCTCAATACTTAAAGAAACCGATTAAGGATGGCAAGGTCGAGCTTCTTCAGCAAGATGCCCAGGCATTAGATTTAGAACATAAAAAATACGATGCCGCTTTTTTGTGTTGGTTTTTAGAACATGTCCCAGAACCTTTGAAGGTTTTAAAACGAGTCTATAAACATTTAAAGCCAGGTGCGCAGATCATATTGACGGAAGTTTTCAATCAATCACTTTTTATGGAGCCCTATTCGCCGAATTATTTAAAGTATTGGTTTGAGTTTAATGAATTGCAGTGGGGTATGAAAGGTCATCCGTTTGCGGGTGCACAGTTAGGTCATTTGTTAAAAGAAGCTGGATTTAAATCCATCAATGTTGAATTTCGTCCCCTTCATTTTGATTCACGCAATCCAAAACAACGTTCCGAGTTTATAGAATTCTTTTTTCAAATTCTGTTGTCAGCTGAAACTCAATTGTTAGACCAAAAAAAAGTAACCTCAGATCAAGTTACTAAGATGTATAAAGAAGTCGCTTTAGCTAAAAAAGCTAAGGACTCGGTATTTTTCTATAGTTTTGCACGGGCCACTGCGGTTCGGTAGTAGTCTTTGGGTAAAATTGAAATGCTATCCAGAACAAGTAATGAATCGATTCTTAAGCATACCGGGAAAACCTGGGATGCTTGGATAGAGACGCTTAAAAAAGCCGGTGCTCTCAATTTAACTCATAAAGAAATCGTTCAGCTCTTAAAAACTAAGTACAAGCTTAAGCCTTGGTTTCAACAAATCGTCACCGGAGGCTTTGAAGTTCATACTGGACGAAGACGGGAAGGCGAGAATGAAAAAGGGGAGTACACGGTCACAGTAACAAAGACCCTGCCCGTTGATCAAAAAACGCTATGGAAATTTATAACTTCGCAAGATGGTTTGAATGTTTGGTTGAAGCCTATGGATGAATTTAAAATTGTAAAAGGCGCATCGTTTGAAGTCATCGGCGGGATATTCGGTGAAGTCCGCACTATGAAGCCGCCCATGCAACTTCGGTTGCGGTGGGAAGATTCTGATTGGATCAAAAAAACGGTGGTTCAAGTCTATGTTATTGCCCGACCAAAAAACAAATGCATGTTTGGAATAACTCACGAAGGCTTATCTAATCCTCGTGTAAAGGAAAAGCAACGTGGTTATTGGAAAAACGCTATTCAGGAACTGGAGTTAGCTGTTAAGGCAAAGTTTGAATAATATATTCGTCTTGTCCAAGAGATTGTTTTACATACAGTATAGCACTTAAAATTTTAGACTCTTTTTTAGTGATAGATAAGACATAGGTGCCATTTAGGTCTGATGGAACATCAATATCGGCAACGTTGTTTGATTCAAGAAATTCAAAAGGTCTTGGAAGTAGTACTTTTGGAATCAAGAGCCCAGGGCTTGTCGCCCCTGTTTCTGCCGCTTCCAAGTTAAAGTAATTAAGGGGGTAGCTGATTTCATATTTATCGCAGACCGATGTTTTATGTGTTATTCTTCGTTTAGATTCATCTAAAAAGAAGAATAACTGTCCGTTTCGAAATAAAACATAGGCTGGCAATCTTTCACATGCGGTAGTAGGTACGATCAGCCGGATTGAAGCCTTCACGCTTCCTGGCTGGGTTGTTCGTTCGATTCGAACGGAGTTTGTGCCTGGAACAGTGGTTACGGCTACTAATTTTTTAACATCAACGGCATTGCCATTATATAGGATATTTAAAACGACCAAATCGCCAATTACGTTTATTCGTTGTCTTTGTTGGCCAAGCGCCGAGAGGGACATCAGTGTGACGCTCGTAAGAGTGATTATCGAATTAAGCATTCAAGACCTCATTTTTTCACCAGTGAGGTTATCGGTAACACTTCTCTTTTTCCACTGTAAAGATTTAGACAGTGTAAAAATAACTTATATAGAATTATTACGGCGAATGAGTGATACAACTGGCTATTAAATGACAATTTACGCTGGTGACAAATTTTGTGATTCTTGATGTAGTATCCAGAACCGCCCTCAGTAAAACTAAAAAAAATGGAAACAATGACAAAGGTAGAACAAGAAATTTTAAACAAAGCCTTAAAAACGATTGAATCTAACATTCACAAAACTATTTCCGGTAGGGAATTTGTAGCAACCGGAGGAAATCAATTTCGCACCTTTTGGACCAGAGACTTCTGTTACTCGGTACCTGGATTATTGAGAATTGGAAAATCAAAACTCGTAAAAAGCCAACTCTCCCTTATTTACAAATTTAAAAACATTGAAAATCTATTACCCAGAGGAATTGATCGAATCGATCCAAAATTTAGGGTGTTCTTTAACACCGCTATACCTAAACCATGGCGACCTCTATTTTTATATTCCAAAGAGGATTCTAAATTTGATCTACAGATTAAGGGTGAATACAAAGGCGAGCATGGAACTATTGCTATTGATTCGAATGTTTTATTTGTTTTGGCCTATTTTAGCTACGCTGAAAGCACTCAAGACTATTTTTTACCACCTCAAGAGATAGACTCTCTGCTAGATATATATAGAAGTCGGATGACGAGTGTTGGAATAGAACAGCCACCTTTTTCCGATTGGCAAGACTCAGTAAATAGAACTGGCGTTTGGCTGCTGCTACAGGTTCAGATTTTATCGGCATTAAAAAAATACTATGCTTGGACATCAAAAGAACCCGTTGGATTTTCTATTTCAAAAACAGAATGCCTGATATTGGACGGTTTTTATTCGAAAGATGAAAATATATTCTATCAGTCAAAAAACTCAAATATAGTGGCGATCGATACCTATGGTTTTATTTTCACCAATAAGTTATTTTCTAATAAACTCACCGCCATTAGTTTGTATCAATCACTTGTTTCCCATCCAGTTTGGACTAAATGGTCGGTTCCTGGTGTACCTGTATCGGATTACTATTCATCAAGCGAGGTGAGTTGGACGACAAAGATCGTGGGGCTTGCCGGATACCATGACCACTTTCACTGGGGCTGGCTCGTTGCAGAGGCAGCACGTATTTCTAAAATTTGTGGTGATCTTTCGGAATACTTACGTATCGTGAATAGGTTTAGCACTGATATTCAAACTACAGACACTTTGGGTGAGATTTATTCATTAAAAAATAGTTCATTAGTGGAGTATAAATCCACCTTATATAAATCCGAAAATCCGTTCACATGGACTTCGGCAAAATGGTGTGAAGCTTTGACCGCGGAAACGCCAAACGCAAGGTTTAATGGCATTTAATAGAATCTGACACGCATTAATGGAACATAATGTCACTTATCAGCAATTGGTATCAAGCTGGGATTGGACCTCTTATTTTAATGGAAACGTTAAAATAAACGTCGTATTTAGTTCATTGGAATCATAAATAACATCCCCGTTATGACCGAGCATAATTTCGCGAGAAATACTCAGGCCTAAACCTGTACCTTTACCAATTTCTTTGGTGGTAAAAAACGGATGCATTATTTTCTTTGCCACGATGGGATCAATACCAAGACCAGCATCTGTGAATTTGACTTTAAACGTATCATCTTCAACATAGCTTTTAATGGAAATCCATTTCTCTGGTAGTTTTTTAATGGCATCAAACGAATTCGTTAATAAACTCATTAGAACTTGGGCTACTTGTGTGGATCTACAAGTTAAAATAAACGATTCATCGCCTTCGATTTTGATAACATATCCATGTTGGTGAAATCGCTCACGACATAAACCTAAGGCATCTTCTAGGATCTGAGAAAAAATAGCCGGCGCCATGGGATCATTTTCCGCGCTATGTGAATAAGTACGTAAACCTTTAATAACTTTCGCAATACGCGCGCAGGTCTTATCAATGGATTCAAAATGCTTTAAGTCGGCTAGATCAAGGCCTTGTTTGGTTAGTTTTCGCATCAAATGCTGGTTCCAGCTGTTGATAGTGGCCAAAGGGTTGTTGATCTCGTGAGCAATTCCGGAAGCCATCTCCCCTAGCATTGATAGTTTTGCTGATTCACCCAGATGAGCCTCTAAGCGGCGGCACTCGGCTTCCAATTTTCTTAAATTGCTGATGTCCTCAAATGTGCTTATAACATGAGAGGCGTTGAATTTATCATTTAAAAACAAGGGAACAGAATTCACTTTAAGCGTTTTTAAATTTGTGGGTGAAATGTGAATGCAGACCACATAATTGACCTGTGGTTTGCCGGTCTTTAACGCCATCGTCGCTGGATGATTTTCTTGTGTTAATTCGGATCCATCATCTGCGACAATTTTCCAATTAGTTTCTGCGGGCGTTTTTCCTATGATTTGTTTAGCAGTGGTTTCAAACATGGCTAGCGCTGCCGAATTGCAATCAACGACAACACCTTTGCTATCCTGAAGGATAGTGCCTTCAGTGATGCTATCTAAGGCTATTTTTTTAATCTCTAATCGTTTTCTAATTTGTTCGGCTTTAGCAAGTTCAGACTTCAGTTCAAGAAGACGGCCAACTTGATTTGAAAGGGCTTTTAGAGAACGCGATTCCGCAGGAGTTATTGTTCTCGGTTTGGAGTCGATCACACACACAGTACCGATGGGGTAGCCATCGGGTGATAGAATTGGCATGCCAGCGTAGTAACGTATTTGAGGGTCACCCGTAACCAATGGATTATCAGCAAAGCGAGCGTCTTTAGTTGCATCCGGAACAACAAACAAATCGTCTTGTAAGATAGCGTGTGCGCAGAAAGCTATGTCTTTAGATGTTTCGTCACCTTCAATGCCGACTCTAGATTTAAACCACTGCCTATCGTTATCAACCAAAGAAATTAAGGCAATGGGAGTTTGGCAAATCTGAGCGGCGATGGCTGCGATGTCATCGAAATCTTTTTCTGGAAGCGAGTCCAGGATATTCAATATTCGCAGCGATTCAAGTCTCTGTTGTTCTTTTGGGTATTTTGGTGCCGCTGACATATAGATAATTATCGGAAATTTCAAATAATAAAAGAGAGGAGTTTCATTAGGCATAAGCAAGATTTCATGAGGACGTATTTGAGTTTCTCAAAATGAGACGGTGTCATGACCTCCTGATAATAGGCTTAGGGCCGCCTTCATTAGGAGGTCAAACGATCACCCTGCCCCACAAAAACTTTGCCTTTACTTATTAGTGACGTTTTAGATTCTATTGGTGCCGTAATTTATGACCGGTCGCTAGAGTTCAAGTTCGAAGTCAGAACGTAGTTTTTCTTTAGAAATCATCATTTTTTTATTGTCTAAGGTGTCCTTTAAATAGAAAAAATTATGACTTTCCTGAACGATTTCATACATGTTTGCAGATTGTTTTTTCTTAACTTTCATGCCGGTGCGAACTTCGCTGTAAGACTGCTCAAGATTTTTCAAAGAAGATGAGCGGAAGTAGGCCAAGATTAGTAATACAAAAACAAAAGACAAGCCTACGGAGAAAGCCGCAATAGCATTGATTTTTTGTTGGATTAAAAAACTAAAACTCATTGGAGCAGAAATACTGCAGAAGAAAATTAAACCAGATAAAATATTGGCTTTAATTTTTTCTCTTTTGTATTTGTTCTTGTAAGTGTTTTTAAATTTATTTTTATGTACAGTCAATTTTTCTGACATTTTAAAAATCCTCCTGATTTTTAAAACTACGGCCTTGATTCAGTGTACGAGAAATGAACTCAAAAAATAAAGAGAAATATTTTTTTATTTTCGCTAGTCTATTTCAATGTCGGAACTACTTTTAAAGTAATGACTTCACTTGCCCTGCGTATCTTTAAAGCCACTTCCCTGTTGGGTTCTGCTGCCTGTAGACTAAATACATAATCGTGAATAGAATCAATAGCCTTGCCGTTAAATTCTATAATGATGTCTTTCGCTTTGATCCCGCCTTTTTCTGCGGGTGAGTTTTTTGACACGCCAGAGATGCGCACGCCTTTTACTCCTTCTTGGCTATAGTCTGGGATAGTGCCTAGATAAATACGGAAGCTACGCTCTGTACCTTGAGCCCGCACGCCGCCCTCGACCTTTTCATAGGTCAGTAGCGTTGATTCAGAGACTGCGATTTCTTGAATAAACTGCTGAACTACCTGAGTAATTTTTAGCAAACCCGGGAAATTAATTTTTTCTGCCGTATCGCGGGGGGTGTGGTAATCGCTGTGTACGCCTGTGAAAAAACTAATAGATGGGATTTCAGCTAAGTAAAATGAAATCGCATCTGTAGGCAAGTAAGGATCTGTTTGAAGCGAAAGAGGCAGCTGTTGACGTAAACTGATAACCTCAGCAAGGCGGCCCCAATGCTGAGCCGAACCTACGCCTTGAACCGAAAGTTTTTCTTTCAATCGGCCAACCATATCTAGGTTCAAAGATGCCGAAAACGTATCTTTCATTTTTAAATTATTTTCTGATTCCCAGTCGTCGATAAATGCTTTGCTGCCTAAAACACCCATTTCTTCAGCGCTCCATAAGGCAAAGTATAAGTTCTGCTTTAATTTCTTTTTGTTCTGGGGCTGTGAATAAAATTGAGCTAGTTCTAAAACTGCGGAAACGCCGGATGCATTGTCGTCCGCGCCAAAGTGAATATTGGTAATGTCATCACTGGTGGCTAAGGAGTTCCCCACCTCGCCGCGACCTAGATGGTCCATGTGGGCACCGACTATTAAAGACTTAGCGCTAGGATTTTGAGCTTTGATAAAGCCAATAATTTGCTTAGCGGTTCTTTTCTGAAGTTCAAAATCAATCGTCGCTGATATTTTTATATTTTTGTTTTCAATTTTCTCGACCAGGTCGTTTTTCTCTAGCGCTACTTTTAAAATCGCATACTGATCGTCAGTTATATTCATTAGTTCTAAAAATACTTTAAGTGATATCTCTAAAGCCGGCAGTGCCGTGGGAGCGCCGTCAAACCGCATGGGCGTAATCTTTTCTTTGTTAATCAAATTGGGGCTATCAATAGCAATCACGCCATAGGCACCCATATTTTTTGCCACGGTGATTTTGTGAGCCAAGCTTGAAAACGGAATTAAATGGTTACGTAATTCTTTTGTAACCTGTGTGGGATAGTCTTTAAATAGAACGACCCATTTGTCTTTAACATCCACTTTTTCGTAGTCGTTAATGGCGGCAATCGTATCTGTTGCCGAAGCTTTTAGGCCATAACCCACAAATATAAATGGTTTAGCGTCGAACGCTCCGCTTTTACTTAAGGAAATCGGTCTAAATTCACGATTGAGTTCAAATGCTTTTTGGTTCGCAGAGAGTGCATTTTTTTGTTTTAACTCAATGCCCGTAACAATATCGAAATGATGAGTGAAGTTTTCTAAGCGCTTTGCTTTTGACGACACTAGGCCCCATTTCTTATAGGTCGCGGCGATGTCTTTAGTCATTTCTGTTTCTTCGTTGCTACCTGGCAGTCGTCCCGCCATTTTTTTAGAGGCTAAATACGTCAAAGTCTTTTTCAAATCGTTGATGTCGATGTCTTTAGCTAATTTAGCTGTCGCTAATTTAAAATCGTTAGTCGGTTCCAAATCTGATAATTGAAGCACGCTGAGCGCCTTGTCGTGATCCCAATCGGCAAGATAAATCTGGCTCTCCCCTTTTTCATTTCGGTGAGTCCAAGTTAATTTCTTTCCGTCGGGTGAGAAACTAGCTAGGCCATCGAAACCTTCGCCGTTGGTAACACGTATCGGTTTTTGTTTACCTTCACTATCAACTATAAACAGTTCAAAGTTAGAATAACCCATCACGCTGGTAGCGAAGATAACGTATTTTCCTGATGGATGAAAATAGGGAGCCCAAGACATCGCATTTAAGCGCGTGATTTGTTTTTGCTCCGTACCATCGATATTCATCGTATAGATTTCAGCAGTAGCACCGCTGCGATCAAACCTACGCCAAGTGATTTTCTTTCCGTCGGCGCTAAAGAACGGTCCACCGTCATAGCCGATATTATCAGTTAATCGTTTTACGCCCGTACCATCGGCCTTCATTATGTATATTTCCATCTGGCTTGAAGGATCTTTTTCAAATAGCGATTTATCCTCGGGATTTAGGGGGGTATTGTAGCCAGTTCGATTACTAGCGAACGCAATCCATTGACCATCAGGTGAGTAAGAACCTTCGGCATCATAACCTAGCTCTTTAGTTAGGCGTTTGATGTTTTTGCCGTCCAATGTGGATTCAAAAATATCGTACTGTTCGTCATACGACCACGAATACTTGCCTTTAACTGGGTTCTTGCGAGTTTCAATTTCTTCTTTTTGTTTCTTTTCCCATTCTGGGTCCAGGTGGGTTGATGACCACATGGCCTTTTTTAATTTAGGGTGAATCCAGCCGCAGGTTGTTTTCCCCTGGCCGGGTGACAGGCGATCTACTTTGCCTGATTTTAAATCCAAGATGTACATTTGGTAAAAGGGGTTGCTTGGGTGACGTTCAGATTGAAGGATCATTTTACTGCCGTCGGCGCTGAAATAGCCTTCGCCGGATTTAGGGCCTTCAAAGGTAATTTGTCGCTGATTGGTGTAAAACTCAAGACCTAGATCGCGAGTGGTGTCTTTAATCTCGGTTGGATTAGGTGCTAAATGAGAGTTAAGCGGAAATAAAGTGAATATGGCTGTAAAAAATAGTAAAATCAAATTGTGTCTTGTCGTTGAGTTTGTTTTCATAGGATAGACTAAATCAAAACCTTTTACAAAGGTCAACGGAATGCACGTCCTACTTAAAGTGTTTACCAAGGTAATTATTGGATCAATTATTGCCTGTAGCGTAATGAATTGCGCTCAAAAGAAAGTAATTACCAAATCACCAAACTCGACAAATTTAAATTCAATTAATTCATCGGCAATACCCGTTGATCCTGACATTTATAAGAAAATCGCCTTCGTCGACAATTCAAAAACAGCCGCGCCCTATTTGTCGATGAGCATTGATTTTGATTCTATTGCAGCTATTCGTAAGAACGTCGAGAAAATCGACCGACTCGTTTTGCAAAATCGGGGTGAAGCTCATATTACTGTTATTACTCCCCCTGAGTTTGAGCATTTAAAGTCAGTTCTTACGATGGAGCTATTGAATGAAGTAGCGCTATTAAATCGCATTCAAGAAACTCCATTCGAGGTTGTCTGTGTCGGAAGAGGTCAATTAAAAGAGGACAAGAAAACTCTGTCAACTTATTACGTTGTTGTGGATGCACCGGAATTAGTATCTTTACGTCATACCATTGCCACTCTTTATAAAACCCGCGGAGGTCTAGTCGCTGGTTTCAATCCCGATGAGTTCTATCCGCACATCACGGTGGGTTTTACAGACCGCGATTTGCATCAGTCGGATGGCGTAGTCAAGTCTAAAGTGAGCTGCTTGATTGATATACAGCTTAAAGCCCAGTAAAAAAACAACCATTCCTGGCATTTTATTAAAAACCGGTTAAGATGAGGTAAATTGACCTTGGATGGATAATGAGTTTGTGGAGCGATTTTTTAATTCGGCTATTTGACACGAAAGAAACTGGTACAGATTTTTCAAAATCTGTACAGACCATCATTAGGGAATGTTACATATTGTTTCCCAGATATCGATTAAAACTCTGGATCGTAAATACTCGTAAAAATGAAATCAAAATCTTTACCGTTACAGGTAACGAATTGAAAGTAAAAGAATTTCCCCTGTCACAGTTTAAATTTGAGAGTTTGCTGCGATCTAAATCAAAACCGTTTTATTTTTTTGAATCTAAAAAACAGAATCGCATTTTGATTCCTTTGTTCATTGAAGATGCATTGTCAGGATGTGTTGCTGTTTCTGCAAACAGCAACAAGTCTATGTCTGAGTGGAAAACCCGACTGCCCTATTTCTTTATTGTAGCAAAACGTTTAATTAAAATTCTGGAGCTAAATGCAAAGAACACGGCTATTGATACATTAATGGAGATGAATCAGAACTTGGAAAATAAAGTGACTCAGATCGATCTTTCATTAGAACGTGAAAAGCGTGCACATATGCAAGCTGGCAAAATGGCTACGTTAGGTGAAGTTGCAGTTGGTATCGCTCATGAGATCAATAACCCCCTGACGATCATCGTTTCAAGATTGGGTCACTTAGAAAAAAATCTGATTAAGAAAGATATGTTGTTGCCCGAGATTGCAGATTCCATAAAAAAAGTAAACCAAACTGTCGATAGAATTGTGAAAATCATCAATGGTCTTCGTCATTTTGCCTACAACGGGGAAGAAAGAAAAACACCCGTGGTTTTAACCAAGGTTATTTCTGATTCTCTAGAATTATGCCAGGAGCGCTTGAAGAAGAACGAAATTGAATTGAAAATTAAAAAGCCAACATTTGACGTTGAGATATCGGCGTATGATACGCAAATGATTCAAGTTCTGCTAAATTTAATTATCAATTCATTGGATGCGATTAGAAATCTTTCAGAGAAGTGGATTGAGATCGAGTACAAAATCGAAGCCGAAACATTAAGCGTAATTGTACGCGATTCTGGCACGGGTTTAGCAGCTGACGTCGCGGATAAAATTATGAATCCTTTTTATACAACGAAGGAACGTGGTCAAGGAACGGGATTAGGATTAAGTCTATCAAAATCTATTGTTGAGAATCATGAGGGACGTCTGTTTTATAATTCAAAAGCGACGAATACAGAGTTTGTCATTGAGTTGCCATACATACGCGTCTTAGATATACTGGCCTAACTAATGAAACTAGCGTGTAAATATATTGATTCCTGTAGGGGCTGTCCGCTTGGTCACCTGGAATTTGAAGAACAGAAAAATTCTAAGAAAAAGAAATTCACTGATCGCTTGAATCAGGCGTTTTCTGTTCACGCATTGGCGCAAACCGAATTCGATTATGTATTCCCCGTTTTTGATGGCTACCGAACTCGCTGTGATTTTGTATACGCAGAAGGTCGCCTGGGTTGGTATGATCAACAGAAAAAATTTCTTCCTATTGACGAATGTCCTCTGCATGCACGGCCGCTGATTGAATTCGCCAAGGAGTTGATTAAGATATCATGGCCGATAAGACTGGGGTCAATGCGGCTTAGAATCAGTCCGGACGGCAAATCTGGCGTTTGGTTAGATTTGGCGAATTTAGACACTAAATATATATTGTCAGAACCTAAATATCTAACATCACTGTTTGATGCTGGCGTTGTTGTGGAGATGGGCCAGAAAGGTAAACGTGTTGTTAAAACAGAAAAAGGCTTTAAATTATCTGATCCTGAACCGTATTCGTGGTTTCAAACTTTGTTTAACGATAAAATCGTTCCTTTGAACGCGCTTATTAGTTCGTTTACGCAAACAAATCCTGATTTAAACATTCGGATTGTTAAGATTTTAAAAACATTTCTTGGGCAAACCTCGTTTGATAGCGTGTTGGAATTTGGTAGTGGTGTTGGAAACTTCACCTTGTTTTTGTCTGAGTACGCCAGTTCCATGAGTGTGATTGAGAATGATTTTAGGAATCTGATTCCCTTGAAGCAGAACTTGGAACAGTATGGACTTACGGACAGGGTGGCGATTTATGAAAATGTGAATACATTTGTTTTAAGCAAACCTCCCATCGGGAAAAATAGCCTATACTTTGTAAATCCTGCGCGCAGTGGGGTTGGGAGCTTGTTTGACTCCCCTATTGATGCGAATCACGTTATGTATGTAAGCTGTCATCTGGATAGTTTTTTGCTGGATACTGCAAAACTGGAACATCAGGGTTTTCGCTTATCTAAAGCCACGCTGTTTGATCAATTTCCACATGCCGATCATTTTGAAATTTTAAGTTATTTTTTAAAATATTAGATATTTGAAGTTAGCTTTAGACCTGATATTTCACCCGCCATATCTCGTTTGAAAAGCCAAGACAATATAGGCAAAACAACGATTCCGCACACATAAATAATAAATGTTCTATAGATAACTCGAAAGGGATAGGACAGAAGATAACGTTCTTGAAAAATACCTAAACGAACATCAAATACTTTTTCGCCAAACGTCGCACCACTGAAGGTTCTAAGAACTACAAGATAACAAAACTGAATCCAAAGAAAAATCACGCCAAATAATTCAACGAAATAAAGCCGATGAGGCAAGATATTAACGAGTTCTGTTTTTAAAGAAACTAAATACAAAAAACACACAAGTAAACTCATCGCTAAAATAAGTAATGAATCAACCAGGGCACTTAGGATTTGAAACTCGATGAGTTTACGACCGCGACGTTTTCTTGAACCGCTGTGGAAGCTTAACTCCAAACGATAAATCCGCTGGTTAGCGGATTTATCGTTTGGAGTTAATTTGCCTTCTTGGCGAACGGGTTCGCGAATGATATCCAAAATTATCTCGGTGGAACCTGAATTGGGTTATAAACCGGAGAGTTTTGATTCGTCACTTCTTCTGTTGTGCGAGGCTCAGTTGGTGTCGTTGGATCAGTGGGAGTCGTTGTTGGGCAACCTGTCGCGGGACATGCTGTTACCGGGTCAACATAAGCCGGAGTCGACGATGCTTTTTTACGTGAAGCGCATAGGCCGGTGATGTGAGTATCGAACACTGCATTTGTTAAGCAGATTCCGCCAACAACACCCAGGAACGTCTTGAACCAGTCACCACCAGTTGCAGAACATTCGCTAACCATTGGATTCATACGCGTAAAATAACTTCCGCAATCAGCGCCATCTTTAATTGTTTGAGATGGCGGTAGATCAGCTACGTCTTCGCCCGGTGGATTTGCCGTTGGCGTATCTAATGGTACGCAGGCTTTGTTCATAGCATCCATACGGCATTTATCTTTGTATTTGCATTCGCATGTTTTGGCCCCGTTCGGACCTGTTGTTTCTTCTACGCCATCAGCCGGAGTGTAATCTTGGCAAGGGCCGGCGATAACTGTAGCATCTGGTTTTGTTTCTTCTGTACTTAATAAGTTTTGCACCGCAATCGCACGCTTCATCAAGGCGTCACACGCTTCATCTTGGTAAGCCGGATCTTTTTTAGTCGATTTTCCACCTGGAGGATTTGGAGCTTTGTAATTCCATTTTGCTTCTTTTTCTTCACAAATTTTCTTAGCTGAATCGATATATTTTGCAATTGGACCGCTTAACTCACCCATGATTTTTTTGAATAAGTCTGGATTAGTTGTTACTAAAGTATCTTTAGCATCACATGTTCCATCTTTTTTAACTGCACCATTAGCATCTTTACATTTTAATGTATCAGCACCCGGGATTTTTTCACGTTCTAAAATGCCTTTGATGAATGACATTTTATCTGCAGCTGAATTTAGAGGTGATCGTGTTTCACACGGTCCTGATCCATGAGTTGCGAAATTAAAATTTTCGGTAGTTCCTGTTTTGATTGAAGTATTAATACAATGAGGTTTACCAGAAGAGTTGAATCCATAGATTAAAGGATTACATGCGATGAATCCTTTACCATTAGAATCACGACACTCTTGTGATGTTGGGTTGTCTTTATAGAACTTTTCAGAACCTTTTGATCTGCCACCATCCCATGGACATGCTTGGCCTTTCCACTCGCGAGCATAACCCGCTACGATACAACTTGGACCGCGTGGCTCGCCTGGTCCCGCAAATTGATCAGGGTTGCCCATACTTGCAGTTAATGTTTTAGCTTTCGCTACCGCGTCGGCTTCTTGTCGAGCTTGGCTAGTAACTTCAGTAGTTCCTGGGGGTTTGGCTGGCTTATCAGCTGCGGGCGCGCCGCCGATTGATCCTAGTGGACGATCCGCAAACGCTTCTTCACCTAGGAATGTAGATTGAACCCATTGCTCGAATGTTTTGTCATTGCTTGTAACAACTTTGAATGGCGCAGTATTGTGAACTTTATATGCCGCCTCAAGTAATTGACGATGCCGTAAGAAAAACTCAGCTCGTTGAGCGCGAGTTAATTTGTTCCATTGTTGTAAAGTTGGAACTGTCGCTGTGTTGAATACTTTCTTTTGGAACTGTTGATAGATTTTATGAAAAGCTTCGATTGTTTTTAATTTCTTATCAAATGCTTCTGAAGACACAACGTCTGCTGTTTTGAATACAGTACCGTTGATTTTCATTACTTCGTCGCCGTGGAATAAGTATTCAACTACAACTTGCTCCCCGCTCAGTTGAAGCATGACCTTTAAAGCATCTTTGCCTTTATATGTGAATTCTTGTACTTGAACTCCAGGGAATTTTTCGCCCGCCATTGCTTCTGCGATTTGCTTGAACACCAGAGGATTTACCTTTGTATTCTGCTTTTGCAGCCGTGCAAACATTTCTGGATACGACTTTGTTGTCGCCAGTTTTGTGTCTTTAATATGTGTTTTAATTTGGTTAAGCGGCACGTTTGTCGCTGACTTATCATCAGCTGCGTGTGCATAAGGAGTCGCAGTAAAGGTAATAGAAAGAACTCCGGCCAGAAGCGAATTTAAAACGTATTTTGCCATAATATCCTCATTTAATATTATTTTTACATGAATCATATCGGTTTAAAATGAGAAACCTTTAAGGTCGACGATAGATTAGCTCGACGAGTGCCAATTGCTAGACCAAATGCTGGGTTATAGTTGTTTGAGCAGCGATGGATCCTGAATAAGGTCGGTTAGGTCTTGGCACCATTGATCGTCATCATTTAAACAGGGGACGTAATCAAAGGTATCCCCGCCCGAATCGATGAATGCCTTGCGGTTTTCCAGTTTGATCTCTTCCAGAGTTTCAAGGCAATCGACCGTAAACGCCGGACATACAATTAGAACCCGCTTTTTATTTTGCTGAGCTAGCAGAATTAGCATTTCATCGGTATAGGGCTTAATCCATTCGGATGGACCTAAGCGCGATTGAAATGTCGTTAGCACCGGAATTTTTAAATCCAATTTTTGACAGATCAAGCGAGTCGTTTCGAAACATTGACTGCGATAGCAGTTTTTTTTCATTCCGGTTTCACAGCATTTATTGTCAAGTTTGCAATGCGGATTTTTCAATATCGCCGATTTCGGTAGACCATGATACGAAAACACGACGGTGTCGTACGTATTTAAATCAAACGCCATGATTTTTCTAACCGTATTGTTGATAAACAGCGGATGGTCGTAGAACGGCTTCAAGGTATAGATTTCAGGGATACGAGAACCTTTAAAAATTTTGTTTTTGTTTTTTTCAAATTCGGTTTTGAATTTTTTATCGCTGGCTTCCGTGGTGGCCGTGGAAAATTGCGGATACATAGGAACGAAATAAATTTTTTCCAAATCAGGATTTTTCTGCTGGAGATTTTTAATAGAGGCCAGTAAAGACGGGTTTTGGAAAACCATCCCTGTCTCGACACTCAGTGTATTTTTAAATTTTTCAAGCTTTTGTGCGATAGATTTTGTGATCGCAACTAAAGGTGATCCCGCAGGTGTCCAGATCTTTTGGTATTTCGCCGCTGATTTTGGTGCGCGAAATGGAGTGATAATAAGATAAACCAAAATAAATCGGAATATAAACGGCAATTCAATTACACCTGGGTCCATTAAAAACTCGCGGAGGTAGCGACGAACAGATTTTGTATCAGGCGCATCCGGAGAACCAATATTATTAAGAATCACACCTGTCTTCATTTTTTACTTCTTTCTATATAGGCGTTCACTATTTGAGAATTTCGCTCGTGAATTCCAGATAAACCCAAAACACCTAGGTAATTTCCCGATAAATGTGAGGTTAATTCCGCATTTTCGTCTAAAAATCGTCGAAGAACATTATCATAACTGGGAACTACGTTGGCCCAACGATGAATGACAACATCTTTAATTTCTACGGCGTGCGAAAAAATCCGCAATCGATCTTGTTTTATTTTTTCTATGATCTCAGTGTCAGCCAAGCTCATTAAATCAGGCAATACGGAATCGCCCAGGATCCAGCTTTCATTGTACTCTCCCCGATTTTCAAAAATTTTCGAATTGGCTAGAACACCTAAGGTAAAAAAATTCTCTCTCTTTATTGGGAAACAAAACCCCAAAGCCATCGATCTGATCCACCTTATTTTTAAAATTAAGAGTCACTCGAGCTAATGAGAGAGACTTGAAATCGTCCTTTTTTAGTTCTGGCTGTTGTGTTTTCGAGAAGTCGAAGGATGATATTGCGGATTCAAAATCAATCGCCAAAAAAGTATTATGTTGCGGAGTATTCGGTTGTGTTTTTTCGTCTTTGTCGAGCTCAAACAGAACACCTTGATTCCTTAGATAGGACTCTAGCTTCTGTATAACCTCACCCATGCCGTTAGGTGCACTGATTAATCCTTTTAAGTGTCTACGTCGCTTCTTGAAAAACATTGAACCTAATACCAGTTTGGCGCTTAGAATTTCAGTTTTTTGAGCAAAGATCCCGTTTACCATGGGCTGAATCAGGTAATCATTTCCGGCTAGGCCCAATACTCGCTGAGCCCAAGCTTTTAAACTCTCATGGCCGCGCGGTTTTAATCCGCCCGTAACAAAGCCAAATGCAACTCGTGCAAAAAGCATGATTGTTTCATCAAAAGATAACGGCCATCGGCGAAGACCCTTGCGGAATATGTATTTTTTCCGCGATTCTTTTTTAGGGGACAGTGGTTGAATCCCGATATCGGCAAACAAGTCTTCCAGTTTTTCCGAGGCCAAGAAACCGTTGGCCGCAGATTCAATCAGCATATCACTTCGATACTCAGAACTAATGACTCCACCAGTTCTGGATTTTTTTTCAACCACTGTGACCGGATTGCCAAGCTTAGTAAAAAAATACGCAAGAGAAAGACCGGAAAACCCAGCACCAATAATTCGAATCATATCGAGGATGAAAAAATTCGTGTTTGCGGCTGTGATCGTTGCAATCGAGCATCGAAAAACAAGGCCGCATTACGTAAAAATGGTTTACCGAGTTCTGTCAATCTC
>NCGL01000131.1 GCA_002256935.1 Bdellovibrio sp. 28-41-41 | reverse complement strand
TGAATTGTTTGGTCACGTAAAGGGTGCCTTCACAGGCGCTATTAGTAATAGATTAGGTCGTTTCGAAATGGCAGACGGCGGAACATTGTTCCTAGATGAAATTGGTGATCTGGATCCAAGCCTACAAGTTAAAATCCTGCGCGCGCTACAAGAAAAGTCATTTGAACCCGTCGGCGGTGTTAAAACCGTTAATGTGAACGTTCGCGTGATCGCGGCCACTAATATTAATCTTGAGCGGGCCGTAGAAGAAGGTCAATTTCGCGAGGATTTATATTACCGCTTGAACGTTATCCCGGTTCAATTGCCAGCCTTACAAGAACGTAAGCCTGATATCCCGTTATTACTGAGTCATTTCTTAGTACAATTTAATAAGTTCAAAACTAAACGTATCACTGGTTTCTGTCTGATTTACCAACGAAATATCAAGTTAAGGTCGAAAAGAAAGAGGAATTCCAGTTCGAGGACATTCCAGATAATGGCTTGGATTTCAATTCAGCTGTGGATGCCTTTGAAAACAGCTTAATTTTAAAAGCTCTTGAAAAAACGGGCTGGAACCGCAACCAAGCGGCCGCTCTATTGCGATTAAACCGTACTACGCTGGTAGAAAAAATCAAAAAGAAGGGTTTACGCCCATACGGTGCCGGTCCGCAAATGGAAGTGTAAGTTATACGACGGCTTAATATTTGATTTTTAAAGGCACCAGGAGGAAGGCGTGCGCCTAGCACGTCGACGACGCAGCAACGCCGAAAAATCTAATATTAAGCCGTCGTGGTTGACAGTATCCATCAGCGACTCATATTAAAGGTAAATAATTTTTATCCTTAAGGAGTCGCTGACATGAAACAAACTCAAACCTTTAATGCGGAAATCAAAAAGCTTTTGGATCTGATGATCCACTCGTTGTACTCAAATAAAGAGATTTTCCTTAGAGAGCTTGTATCCAATGCCTCTGACGCCCTTGATAAATTAAGATTTGAAGCTTTAACGAAGCCCGAACTTGTTGCTAACGATCACGTCTATCAAATTCGCCTAACGCCAAATAAAGAAAACAACACACTTAAAATCCAAGATTCAGGTATTGGTATGTCTAAAGACGAAGTGGTTGAGTATATCGGTACGATCGCCCGTTCAGGCACTCAAACGTACCAAAAAATTTCTCAGGAAATAAAGGACCGTCCTGAATTGATTGGTCAATTCGGTGTTGGTTTCTATTCATCATTCATGGTGGCCGAGAAAGTAACATTGCACACTCAAAAAGCCGGCGAAAATAACGGTGTAGTTTGGGAATCTAGCGGTGATGGCACTTATTCAGTCGATGAAGTTCCCCGCCCAGAAGGCACGGGAACTACGATCACGCTTCACCTTAAAAAATTCGAAGCTGAAGACAACGTAAGCGATTTCTCTGAAGAATGGACATTGCGTTCGTTAATCAAAAAATACTCTGATTTTATTTCTTACCCGATCGTAATGAAAACTAAAAATCAAGACAAGGAAGAAGATCAAACAATTAACTCAATGAAAGCATTATGGTTGCGGTCACCGAGCGAAATCAAACCTGAAGAATACAGTGAGTTCTATCACCATTTATCTCACGACTGGAACGAGCCGCTTAAGACAGTTCATTACAAGGCCGAAGGCACAATGGAATTCAACTGTTTGTTATACGTACCAGCAAAGCGTCCAATGAATTTCCATTCACGCGACACAGACTATGGCTTGAACCTATACGTTAAACGCGTATTCATCATGAACGACTGTAAAGACTTGATCCCAGCGCATTTACGTTTTGTTAAGGGCCTTGTAGACAGCGCTGATTTATCATTGAACGTATCACGCGAAATTTTACAACAAGATCGTCAAGTTCAATTGATCAAGAAAAATGTAACAAACAAAATCTATGCGACTTTGAAAGATTTATTAACTAATTCTAGAAAAGAATTCGAAAGCTTCTGGACGGAATTTGGTTCAACTTTAAAAGAAGGCATCGCGATGGACGCCTCGTCTAAAGAAAAACTTCAAGATTTGATCTTATTCAATAGTTCGACACAAGATTCATTCACAACTTTGGATGAATACATCGCGCGTATGAAACCAGATCAAAAAGAAATTTTCTTCATTACAGGTGAAAGCTTATCGCAAGTAAGAAACACACCATACATGGAAAAATTAAACGAAAAAGGTATGGAAGTATTATTATGCGTAGATCCAGTTGATGAATGGGTTATGTCATCGTTAACTACGTACAAAGATAAAAAACTTCAATCGATCACTCGCGATGATTTGAACCTTGATTCAGAAGAAGACAAAAAGAAAAAAGAGGAAGAGAATAAATCGCTTAAAGAACGCTTTATGCCTTTGATCGAAACCATGAAAGCAAATCTTTCAGAAAACATCAAAGACGTCGTAGTATCTGATCGTTTAAGCACATCAGCGGCGGTTCTTGTAAACTCGGCTAATGATCCGTCGGCCAACATGGAACGTATCATGAGCCGCATGGGCGGCGACATTCAGGCGTCTAAAGTAAAACGTATTTTGGAATTGAATCTGAAACACCCATTGTTTGAAATCATGGTTTCAAAATCAGTTGACGATCAAAAAACGTGGTCAGAAATTCTGTACAACCAAGCATTATTAAACGAAGGATCGGAATTACCTGATCCGGGAAAATTTACGAAACAAATCTCTGACCTGATGGCTAGAGTGAATTAAGGAGGGCCCAATGGCTGACAACATAATTAAACTCGATAAGACGAATTTCGAAAGTACAATTAACGGAAGTAAAATTGTAATGATCGACTTTTGGGCTCCTTGGTGCGGACCATGCAAACAGTTCGCTCCCATTTTTGAAGAATTCGCCTCAAAAAATACAGACATGATCTTTGCAAAAGTAAATACAGATGAAGAACCAGAAATCGCCGCTTCATTTGGTATCCAAAGCATTCCCACTGTAGGTATTTTCAAAGAACAAACTCTAGTGTTCCTAGAGCCAGGCATGTTACCGGAAGAAGGCCTTGCTGACATCACTACCCAAATTAAAAAATTGGATATGGATGAAGTCAGAAAAGAAATCGAAAGTCAAAAGGGTGAAGCGTAATCGCTTTACCTGAATTTAAAGGAGCAACTATGGCTACCACAAGCAGCACTACTTGCTCCTTTCATTTTTTAAAACTGTCTCCGGGGAATGATCTTCGCCAATCACTGACAGGTTTTTGCAAAACCCAACAAATCCACGCCGGTTCAATTTTTAGCGGTATTGGTAGTTTAAAAACAATCAAATTAAGAAAAGCGAATTCTGACTCTTATTACGAATCATGCGCACCACACGAGATTCTAACTATCTCAGGTTTACTATCGATCGATGGCGTGCATATTCATTTATCTATCGCAGATAAAGACGCTCGCGTTTACGGCGGCCACTTAAGTGACGGCAATCAAATTTTCACAACGTGTGAGATTGTCATCGCTAGCTATTCCAACGTGCGCTTTGATCGCGAGCTTGATCCCTCTACTGGCTTTAAAGAGCTTAAAATTAAATCTCTATAACTAAATATAACGACTATTGAATTTTCTGCGGTCCCTTAGACTCTAGTCACTATATTTTGAGCGCTCAGAAACCCGGTGGTTGAATAAGACTGCTGCGATAATCGCTTGGAAGTATGCCTTCAATTTTCTTAAAGGTCTCTATGAACTTCGACAATGATCCGTAGCCAACTTCAAAAGAAATATCTGTTACTGTTAGCTTTGTTTCTTTCAGCAATTTCTTAGCCATTTCGACTCTACGAAGAATTAAATAGGTCTTAGGGGTCATGCCTACTTCCTGCAAAAAGAGCCGATTGAAATTCCTCAAGCTGAGCCCGCTTTTACTGGCCACATTTGTCAGAGAAATATCTGCCAATTTTTCATCAATCAAAATAATCGATCTTTTCACGCGCGGGTCCTCGACTTTTCCCTCAATATGCTCAGAGAAGAGCGAGCTCCGGAACATTTGGGTAGCAGTAAGTGACTCCATCAATGACTCAATTAACGCTGAGATAAAATAGCGTACCCCGTCAGCCTTTTGGTGAATCAAAAGATAAAAAATCAGTTCTTTTACCAACGAATTATTTTGCAAAGACGTAACACTGAAGTTTGCTTTTCCATGTTGACGCCAAAGCGTCTCTTCAATTAGCCAGATCACTCTTTCTCCAGATCCTTGTGCTGTGGAGGAAAAGTTATGATCTAGATTAGGCGGCACGTAGAGCAACTTGCCCGGCCCTGCTTTAACAGTAGCTTTTTCATACTGAACTGTGATTTCGCCCTGTAAAGGGAGAAAAAACTCGTGTTCAGAATGCTCATGACGACCAACCTCATGGCTTGGGATTTTTTGATGAATGATCACCATACCCGGAAATTTTGCAATTATTTCACCGCTCTTTTTCGCCATACTGGTGAGTTTATACGGAACTACAAAAAAGGGAAGCATCTTTGGCTAGCTTGGGCAAGTCAGCAATCGACTTTTAACTTATAAATATCTCAACAACACAAACGGAGGTATCCAATGAAGAATTTAATAAATGTGAGTTTAGCAATGATGGCCATTTCGGTATCTGGCTGTGCAATGGCCCCCGCAAAGGGAATTGCACACAAAGGAAGAATCATCGAATATAAATCAGGACAGGAAGGTTTTGACACGCGCACTTTCTTTTACGAAGCGGAAAATGAAGTGGTAGCTTTTGATGCTCAGTTTACTCTTGAACTTGCAAAGAAATCCATTGCACATTTGCGAACATTTACAAATAAACCAATTAGTTGGCTAGTAATCACGCATCCGAATCCTGACAAGTTTAACGGAGCATCTGTATTCAAAGACGAAGGGGCAAAAATCCTATCCTCTAAACATACCGCCGACGCAATTCCTGGTGTGCACGCATATAAAGAATACTACTTTGTAGAAATAGCAAAAATGTTCAAAAAAGGTGAGTACCCCCAGCCAAGCCCGATTGATCAAACATTTGAAGAAAAAATGGATCTTGTTTTGCGAGTACTCAAACAGTCGCTTACATTGATTCTATAAATGCATTATTTGTTGGTGATCTTGTTCATAACAAAGCACATGCGTGGCTGGAGGGTGGCATTGTTAATGGTAAGCCCACTCCCACTATCGAAGGCTGGATCTCCGATCTCACAGAGCTTGCATCAATCTATCCAGCACAAGCAGCGGTATATGGTGGACGAGGAGTTACAGCTGATTTACAAACTTCGGCCCAGAGTCAAATCAAGTACCTACAAGCAGCAGTTCAGATTATTGACAGCGATTTGAAACAGTTAGGAGCAAAAGCCAAGGATTTCAGTGGCCCCAAAGCAGGAGTTTTATACAAATCATTAGCAGAACAATTCCACGAAAAATTTCCTGACTACGATTTGGCATATATGATCGAATATGGTGCTTATGGTCTTGTGCAGAGTAAAATGCAAAAAATAAAGTAACGGTTTGTGATGGTCGCGAAGGAGTGAATATAAAGCACACCCATTCAATGATTCCCTCGCGGGAATCTAAAACATGGCCGTAAACACGAACAAAAAATCGTATTTAGTTTGTTCACTAAATGTTTCAATATTGCTTTTTTAAAAATGTAATCCTGATCCTTCTAGCGCTTTTGCTTTGGACAACATTTCGTCAATCTCGATGGTCACACCCTAGGAAGGAACTTTGAAAGGAATCCAATTGGAATCAGCCTGTTTGAAAGTGGATTTTAGAACACAGTGCCGACAACGTTATAGTTGAAAAAATTGTATCCCTTAATTCGCTATTATAGACAATTTAGTTCTAGTGTGGAGACCGCTGTTAACTCTTGCCAAACTCCGTTGGAATTTTTTCCCAATACACAGAGCGTTTCGGTAGTCTGGTCAGATACCGAATAAGGAATAGAGTTTGTGATTGAAATCTCTGGAGAGTAAGACGATACGGAGCAATCAGAGGCAGAGGTGGTTAGTGTGTATTTGTAATGAGTTACGCCTGTTCCAGATTAACTGAGCCGTCAGTTCGCCGGTGTCGTATTGATTTGGATTCCACGCATCGTTTTTCATATACTAGACATGCTAGCCTGCCATCGGTCCTGCGCAATAGCAACGAAACTATTTTCCCGTTGTGCAATCTCGACGGACGTGGGTAGATTAATTCTACTCAATCTAACCTACCAGGAGAATACTCTATGCATACAAAATGTATGGCTGCGTTTGATAAAAGCGGAACAATTAAACCTCACACTATTGAACGACGTGAACCGGGAGCTAACGACGTCATGATTAAAATCGACTACTGCGGCGTTTGTCATTCTGACATTCACACAGTACGTTCCGAGTGGGGACCGGCGGCGTACCCGTGCGTACCTGGACATGAAATTGTTGGTCACGTAATTAAAGTTGGAAAAAAAGTAACACGTTTTAAAGTGGGCGAACCCGTTGGTGTTGGCTGTTTTGTAGATTCATGTGGAAAATGCAAACCGTGCAAAAACAATGAACAACAATTCTGCGAAGTAAAAACAGTATTCACATATAACAGCACTGAACTTGATAACAAAACACCGACGTATGGTGGTTATGCGTCTCACATCACTGTGAAAGACAAATATGTTTTAAAAGTTAAAAAGGGTCTTCCATTGGACAAAGTCGCCCCACTGCTATGCGCCGGGATCACGACGTACTCTCCTTTGAAGCGCTACAAAGCCGGCAAAGGCAAAAAAGTCGGCGTGGTGGGATTAGGGGGCCTTGGTCACATGGCGGTAAAATTAGCCAAAGCCATGGGGGCCGAAGTGACCGTATTCAGTACTTCTCCCGGGAAAGAATCTGACGCAAAACGACTTGGCGCAAAGCATTTCAAAATTACTAAGGACCCTAAAGTTTTTGCTTCATTGATGGGAACATTGGATTTGATTATCGATACGGTTTCAGCTCAGCATGACTTCACTCCTTACTTAGGAAGTCTTAAATTAGGTGGGACAATGGTCCTAGTCGGCGCATCACCGGATCCAAATAGCCTAAATGCGTTTGGATTAATTGGCGGACGCAAAGTTTTGACGGGATCGCTCATTGGGGGCATAAAGGAAACTCAAGAAATGCTGGACTTTTGTGCGAAGAAAAAAGTCTTCTCTGACATCGAATTAATTTCCGCAGACAAGATCAACGAAGCTTACACTCGCACAGTCGCGTCAGACGTGAAGTACCGTTTCGTCGTAGATCTAAAAACACTTTAAAATATAGACTTAGAATTTAGCGTAAATTATACTTTTTTTACTTATTTAAGGAGACCAATATGGCTACAACGAAAACTCCCGTGAGAGTGGCAGTGACCGGGGCTGCTGGACAAATCGGCTACAGCTTGCTTTACAGAAT
>NCGL01000130.1 GCA_002256935.1 Bdellovibrio sp. 28-41-41 | reverse complement strand
ATCTAAATCGTCTTTCACGCAATCCTCAAGGATTTCCACATCGATTAAGCTTTCGGCCTTAGCTACGCCAATGCGTTTAGCAAATGTACGCATCGCTTCGGCTGTGTAACCGCGACGACGAATACCCGAAATCGTTGGCATACGTGGGTCATCCCAACCGCTAACTAGTTTTTCTTTCACCAGTTGTAGAAGTTTACGTTTACTCATTACAAGGTAGGTCATGTTCAAGCGTGCAAATTCATATTGACGCGGTTTCGCCGGCACAGGCACGTTGTCGATGCACCAGTCATAAAATGGGCGGTGATCTTGGAATTCTAATGTACAGATCGAATGTGTGATTTTTTCAATCGCATCACTGAGTGGATGAGCGTAGTCGTACATCGGATAGATGTTCCACTTGCTGCCCGTATTGTGATGATGAACTTTTTTAATTCGGTATAATAGCGGATCACGCATATTCATATTCGGTGATTGCATATCAATCTTGGCTCGCAACGTATGAGTGCCGTCTGCAAAATCCCCGTTCTTCATTTTTTCAAATAATTCTAAATTTTCTGCGACCGTGCGGTTGCGAAACGGAGAATCTTTACCTGGACGATTAAAATCGCCACGAGATTCTTTAACTTGTTCTTCTGTTTGGCTATCCACATAGGCTTTGTTTTCTTTTATAAGATAAACAGCCCAGTCATACAGTTGTTGGAAATAGTTTGAAGCATAGAATAAGTTTTCGTTCCAATCAAAACCAAGCCATTTAACGTCGGCTTTAATGGATTCCACGTATTCGACATCTTCCGTTACGGGATTGGTATCATCAAAACGTAAATGGCAACGACCGTTGTAATCATTGGCCAAACCAAAATTCAAACAGATCGCTTTTGCGTGCCCGATATGCAAATAACCATTTGGCTCAGGTGGAAAACGCGTTACGACCTGACCACCATGCGTGTTGTTTTTGATATCTTTTTCAACGATTTGCTTTAAAAAATTTTGTGCTTCTGTTTTTTGTTCCATATAAATCCTAACTAAGTGCTTAACAAGTTTAACTTTTTATGTAATTAAACTCAAACTAAATGATTCAGACACTATTTCAACACGACGACTTTACTATTGTGAACAAACCCGCGGGCCTGAGCTGCCACAACGATAATGATTCGTTGATTCACCAGCTTGGAAAAGGCTGGCATCTTGTGAACCGTATCGATCGTGAAACCAGTGGCCTAGTGGTCGTAACTCAGAAAGCAGATCTTCAGAATCAGATCCAGCTCGCATTAACTCAAGGTAAGAAGTTATATTCCGCCATTTTGAGAGGAAATATGCCACGTCAGTCCGAAGGACTGCCAAATGAACAGACGCCTGGACTATGGAATGAGTGGGCCTACCCTATTTCCGATCAAGGTGAGGGACGTGAAACACCGCAAGGCAAAGTCGAAGACCAAAAGGAGTCAAAAACTCTTTATACGGTGGTTCAGTCCAATTCGTATTTCACGGCCGTGCACTGTCAGTTAATCACGGGCCGACAGCATCAGATTCGCAAACACAGTCGTCTGGCTGGCCGACCCATTCTGGGCGATCCACGCTATGGCAATGCCAAAGATAATGAACGTATTTCTAAACTTTATGATTTTCACCGAATGGCTTTGCATTCTTGGAAGCTGGAACTAGTTTGGAAGGGCGACAGCATTAGCTGCGAATCACCCGTTCCCGAATCGTTTGCTCAGCTTTTCACAACTATGCCAGCATAGCTTTGTTTTAGAGAGGACTCTTAGGAGTTTCTGCGCCCAGTGTTGGTTTTGCAAAATCCGAATTAATTTCTAGTTTTGTGTATTCCACTTTCGTGCGTTTGTTGCTTACATGATTTTCAGATGTAATCACGTGTGCGCGCCATACTTTGTTTTTCATCTTTTTATACTCTAAGTACTCGATCGTCGAAACTTTTTTATTACCGTTGTAGTAGTCCACTTTCACCGGATAAAAATTCTTTTTATCATAGTACACCAAGAAATGGCTCAAACTGTTGTTCTGAGTTTTCACGGCCGTGAAGGTGATGTGATAGGTTTTATTCATACCAAACGGAGTTGGGATTTCTGAATTAAAAAATGAATAGGCAAATACGTCCGCGCTTAATCCCATCTTTTGGAATTCAGTAATATCTATGGGTTTTGCTCCCGCCAAATCTTGGATAAATAAAGATTCCGGGTTCAGATCGGACACCGAATATTTGTACGTTTGAACTTTGTCAGAACCTGACTGAGTCACTTTCACCTCTGCGACTTCAGTCTTGGCCCTTAAAGCATTCAAGACTTTAGATCTGAGTTCCATATTTGTTTGGGCTTTTGCTTCGCAAAACATGAGGTTAACGAGGAATAATAATTTTTTAATTAGCATGTTCGGTCCCTTAGTGATTCTCTTAGGACCTTTGTCGGTCAGTTTTTAGTCGAGCTTAAGTTGAAAATAAAGGGATTTTTACTGGACCTTCACCAGACCAAAGCCCTATCGTGTCGCATCTTTCGACACTCGTGGAAATTGTCTCTGGCAAAAATTAAGACATCGCGAACAAACTCGCAAAGAAGCGTTAACACAGCTTCGGGTGGTAGCGGTTCTGACGGCGCCAACGTCACTCTATTTTTAAGTTATACAAATGCATCTAAAACTAGTAAATACACATTCGGGCCTAAAAATAGCAACCGCCGTGTAAAACAAATCGTAATTACGAAGCAGGCTAATAATCCAAATGTGGAACTTAACTTAACGTTGTCACAGCTTGTGTTCTTCAAAAAGCAATTACCTAAAGTAGTCCAAGAACGTCACGATTTAGCGTCGTACCTTGAAGACTTAAATGCTAAAAAGGTAACGGGACCACGACTAGTTGATTTCTTGAATAACTATGTCAAGCAAGGCACGGTAACTACGTTAGGAAGCACACAACCTCAATGGGTTATTAGCAATTGCTTTCAAAAGACTATAAAATAGGATATAAAAAAGCGGTGTCCGAAGTGGCGACGAATATTACGACCTGATTGTCGATGAAATTAATCATGCTCAGGTCGAAGTCCAAATGGAAAGCTACATTTTTGATTTCGATGTTGTCGGCAAACGCATTCTGATGGCGTTAGCCGATGCCTGCGGACGCAAGGTGAATGTGCGACTGATGGTTGATGGTATTGGCAGCCTGACATCAATTAATCAAATACGCGCCTATTGCGAAGCTCAAGGCATCGAATTTCGCGTCTACCGAGCCCTACCTTACATCAGCACAATTCTAAAACACTTCACTCGGTTCTTGAAGGTCACTAATCGACGTAATCATCGCAAGATTATGATCACCGATAAAACGTCCGCCTTTGTGGCTAGCTACAACATTTCCAAAGTTCATTCTGAAAAAGAAAGTGGCACGGCGGCCTGGAAAGACCTCGCTGTTTTAGTTAAAGGCCCCGAGGTCGCAAAGATCTCCTCCCTTGCCAATGCGTACTGGCTGCGCTTTCCATTCTCTCTGGTAAAACGCCATAAACGCGTTAATTTTGAACGTGTTCGATCAACCCACTCAATGATCGTATGGTGACCTCGGTAAAGCAAATTCGTATTCTTACGCCCTACTTTGTGCCTTCAAAAAAAGTAATCAGGGCGCTTATCACGTCCGCTAAAAAAAACGGAACTATTGAAATCATTGTTCCCAGCCGCAGTGACTTTATTATCGTGGATTTAGCCGGCCGCTATGTGCTTAGGAAACTGCTTAAATACAATATAAAGGTCTATCAATATTTGCCGAGCTTCATGCACGCCAAAGCCGTTATCGTCGACGATTGGGCTACCCTAGGCAGCCATAACCTGAATCATCGCAGCCTTGTGCATGATCTAGAAATGGATATTATTCTAGAGGGCAAGTCCGAACTGCAGCCTTTATTAGATTATTGGGAAAGTTTAAAATCAAAATCACATCTGATTTCCAAAGAGGAGATCGATAAGGATTCATTCATTATTCGGCAGTTGTGCCGCATCTCTTTTTGGTTTAAAAATTGGTTATGATGAAATACAAGTTTATAACTTTTAATATTCATAAAGCACGCTCAACGTTCTTGCTTAATAATACTTTGATTAAAATAAAAGAAGCGACCCATTCTCTGCCGGTCGATTTTATGTTTATCCAAGAACTAGTTGGCGAAGGCGCGGATTTTATTCCTAAAGGACTCAGCACTACAGTTTCTTCACAAATGGAAATTTTGGCAGACTCGATTTGGACCGATCATTGTTATGGCAAGAACGCCGTTTATAAAGATCGCCACCATGGCAATGCCATTCTAAGCCGCTTTCCTATTACTAAATGGGAAAACGAAAACATCTCGACAAACAAATGGGAACAGCGCGGCCTGCTTCACTGCGAGATTCCTCTAGAGAATGGCCAGATTCTGCACTTGTTCAATGTGCATTTAAATTTGTTGCATGAAGAACGTGTAAAACAAGTCGAGCGAGTCATTGCCCGTTATTCTAAACTGATTCCGCCCGATGCACCGTTTATCCTGGCTGGTGATTTCAACGATTGGGGAAAAGAACTCTCCCATTATTTAGAATCAAAACTAAATCTGTTTGAGTGTCACAAGCAGCTTAAAAATAAGTACGCAAAGACGTTTCCAAGTTTTTTCCCGATGCTAAGCCTAGATCGTATTTATGCGCGAAATATCAAGCCTACTCACATAGAAACGCTGTCGAACACACCATGGAGTTTACTATCGGATCATTTACCGATGTATTTAGAATTTGAATTATAAAGACTGGTCCCTTAGGGACCAGCTGCCTAAATATTAATTTGCAACAGGCGCAGTTCTTCGATTCTAGACTTAGTCAGTGACATCAAACAGTCCTTAACGAATTGCGAGTGATTGTCTTCATCAGGGATATGAATCGATTCTAAATCACAATAAGAAAGGCGGTAGCCTTCCCAAGCTTTAGCATAATTTTCAACTTTTGCTTTTAAAGTTTTAGCGCGAACCGGATCTTTTTTCGCGTATTTAAGTTCGATACGTCCATAGATTCTATTCATTACAAAGTTCTTAAGATTTTCGAATTCTCTAACGTCATCATCCATGCACAATATAAAGGGCACTGTGTCTATTCCCTCTTGGCACCGAGGCTCTTGAATTTCTTGCGCCATAGCCTGCTGATTTAATATTAGTAAAAAAATTCCCGCTACGATCAAACTCATTAGTTAACCCCGGGCGGAGTATAACGAAATTGTTCCATGTCCACGTCGCCTGGTGCTTCGACATGCGCATTCGGCAGATCGCCTTTTAGCATCACTTTTTCAACTAGTTTTGAAATGTCCGGAACAACTAACGCTTTTTCTCCGAAGCTGACTTTCTTCATCATCGACAAGTCTACTTTTAAGCGTTCGCGAGGGATTTCAGAGATTCCCGTTTTATCGAACAAGCCTTGATTCATTTTATTGAAAACACTGTACCCGTGAACTGCATTTTGCTCGTTCAACCATTCAGCCATCTTACCGTGAGTGACACATTTAACTTCTGGCAGAGTGCACACATCTCGCACGAAACGTTGCAATGCTTTCCAGTAAATACCTTTGTTCCACAAAGAAAAATGGTGACCAATACTTAACGGCATACGGTTGCCGTAGTAGTGTTTTAAAAAGGCTTGAATGTATGAATAGTAGGTTTGCTTTTCATAGTAAGCTAAAAGCTTGTCATCGATCGTTTCGCACTCACCCGCATTGCTTGGGTTAAATACACCACCGCACTGACCATACAGAACATTGTAATCCATCGCCACAGTTTCACGAGTTGTTCCTGCTAAACCAATTCTAGATAAACCAATGTTCCATAAATCGGGAGTGCGCTTATATGGCCATTTACCTTTTAAAACTTGGCTGGCATCGTAAGTGTATTTGAAATCGCTTAAAACTTTGCCCGTGATAGAAACTTGTCCAGCTAATAAAGGAGCGCGGAAACCTTTGATCTCTGCATGCAGAGTCGATTCCCACTGATTAGCAAATCGCGTATTCATTGTTGGGTAGAAGCTAAATACTTTTTCAACTAAACGGTGAAACTCTGTGAATTCTTTGGTCCACTCTTCATAGGTCCAATAAGATCCATCAAAATGACCATTAACATGAGATCCGATTTCCATCGCTGGATTTAATTCACTTAATCCATGCCACACAGCTTCTGTACGACGTTTAATATCGCCCAAGTCATTTTCCGCAAAACCGATATCAGACGCACCGGCATTACGTTTTGGTGGCTGGTAGTTTAATTTATCTTTCTTTTGCAGAAAATAAACGCCGCTGACGAAATAGGTAAACTGACCTTTAACATCTTGGCTCAATTTAAACGTTTCTTTCCAGAAATTGTGGCTTTTAGATCCATCAAATGAAATCAACACAAATTGAGGCGGTCGATCTAATGCCTGTGAAAAGCCGATTGCCGACATTAGTAAAACGGAAATAAATAATTTAAACTTCATGGCCCCAACCTTTAACTGGTGTATGTTTTCGCTGGTAAATTGATCCGCCTTTTTCAACTTCCTCTCGCAAAGTTTTTCTTATCAGAGGAGGACTATCTAGCCACGTGCTTTCTTCGTTTGGCAAAATAGTAATTACGGTCAGGTCTTCTTTTTTAATCTCTTCAATTAAGGCATCAAGCGCAACTAATGTCGTCTTGCGGCCTAAAGATAAAGCGACAATACCGCGGTAGCGCTCGCGCTTAAGGTTATCGCGGATACTTTGGGCAGGGTCCTCTGCGAAATATTCAATGTTCCAATAAAATGCGAACGCGCCACTTTCTTTGATCATCTCACGAACCGCGATTCCACCCTGACGAGGAGACAGGCGAATAAACGGATAAATCATCCCGTTACTGGCATAAACGGCCTCGTGACCCATTTGAATTTCGGCCTGCAGAGACGTTTCCGTCGTCAGCTTTTCTTTATCTGAAGGGGCTGATAGCCCTTGGGATCCCAAAACGTGACCCGCAAAAATAATGTCATGAACCAGATCGGGGCTAGCAGCGGCTTCATCGCCCGTTATAAAAAAATGGGCGTTTAGTTTTTCGCCGTTTAATTTTTTTAAAATTTTAGGCAGAATAATTGGATCCAGCTTTCCGGCAAATGTGATGACTATTTCGCGTGAAAACAGCCGATCATCAAAAATCAAATGACTATCACGCACTTTTAGACGTCGAACGTCAGTGGTAATAGCCAGTGCCGGCAAGGCCAAAAATAAAAGGAACAATAAACCAGGTTTCATATGTGCACAGAGTTTATAAACTAATTAATGGGTGATTAAAATATTTATTATACAAACTGTACGGAGTTCAAACTTGTCAAAACTTTCGACATAGAGATAGCCCTGTAGTGCCACCTTAATAGCGATAAGCCAAGTTTTTGTCGATCTGATCTTGTGCCCTAAAATCCCTCGGCGGAACGCCTGTTATGCGCTTAAAAACCTTAGAAAAGCTAAACGCATCACTGTACCCGACAGCTTCCGCAATAGTTTCGATATTGTCGTTACTTGATGATAACAGCGCCCTCGCCTTTTGCATTCGCAACACTGTTAAATAATGAAGGGGTGTATCGCCTAAATGCTTTTTGAACTTTTGCGCTAGTCCCGCGCGCGATAATCCCACAGATTTGGCCAATTCTTCGAGTGTCCAATCTTTGCTTACTTGAGCATGCAACAGCTCGATCGCTTCATTCTTATTTCTTTTGTCGCCACCGGGATTCACAAATCAAGATCAACTCTTAATTCCCGTCATTGAAATGGCTAAAAAGAAAAAGGTAAAAAAAATAGTTCTTATGACCGCCATGGGAGTAAACGCTGTCGATTCTGCACCATTGAGAATCGTTGAACTTCACTTAGAAAAATCAGGATTAAACTACAACATTATCCGTCCAAACTGGTTCATGCAAAACTTCAATTCATTCTGGATTCACGGAATCAACGCCGATGGCAAAATCTACTTACCAGTAGCCAAAGCTAAAGGCAGCTTCATCGATGCCAGAGATATCGCCGCTGTGGCCGCGGAACTATTATTGTCAGATAAATTCAACAACAAGGATTTCGACCTAACTGGCTCTGACGTAATCAATCACGACCAAGTAGCCGACATTTTAAGTAACGTGACAGGAAGAAAAATTGCGTATCAAGATATCGAACCCACAACGATGCTGAAATCCTTGCTAGGCGCTGGCTTACCAAACGACTACGCCAACTTTATGTTGATGATTCTAGATTTCTTTAAACAAGGCTACTCAGAACGCACCACCGATGCGGTCGAAAAAATCAACGGCAAAAAACCGATTTCATTCAAGAAATACGCTGAGGACTACAAAGCGTCTTGGGTTAAGTA
>NCGL01000045.1 GCA_002256935.1 Bdellovibrio sp. 28-41-41 | reverse complement strand
TTTGATTAGTAGCGTAAAAGAAAAGCCTGAGCAATAAAAAGCTGTTATGTATGTTAAAAATTTTTGTATTATGCCGCAGGAAGTTCTTTGCTTATTTTTACAGCAATCGCGCCACCTCAAGAAACCTTAATCTTTCTTGGGAAACAAAAAATCCATCGTCTTAGTCCAAAACAAAGGCGGATCTTCCAAATTCGGACAATGCCCTTTACCAGCAAGGATTTCGCAGCGAGCTCCCTCAATTTTTTCAGCCAAATCTACAGATACTTTAAAAGGCAAAATCTGATCCTCTTCTCCATGCAGAATGTACACGCTACTTTTTATAGAGCTTAACTTCGCTTCGATATCAAATTCCCCAAACGCCTGCGCGATCTTAAACCCGACATTTTGTGCGGCACGAAATGCATCGGCCACAACCACGTTGGAAAAAAAGCGAGAATTTATATTAGGAGCATGGATCGTAGCTTTCATCACTTCAGCCACTAAATCTTTGTCCGTTTTCATCGACTCAAACGCCGCCATGACTGGTGGCTCAAATCGGCGACCGCGGGGACCAACAGGATCTAAAAGCACGACTCTGTCGAAAAGATCCGGCAACTCGGTCATCAGAACAGTTGCAATACTACCGCCCGTAGAATGACCAACCAGGTTCACCGATTTCAAGTTCAAAGATAACACGAACAACTTAAATTCACTGGCTAAAGATTCTATGGTAATAGACTCCGCCTCATCGACCGATGAGCTTTTTCCACATCCCCGAATTTCCGCCAGAATCACATCCCCGGTCAAACTGGGATGAGTTTTTAATTTTGCAAAATCAAGAGAAGGGTACCACCAGCGATTAGAGGACAAATTACCGTGTATAAAAATGGTGGTTTTGGGCAGGACATTTCGAAGAACCTCAAAATGAATGAAGCTCTTTTTATCATCAGTGAGGTAAAACTTGTGCGACTCAATGATAGTCATATTTACCTCACCGGATTTAATTTCAGATTAAAGAACGATTCCGCCGTCAACGCTGATCACTGTTCCCGTAATGTAAGACGCCTGTTCAGAAGAAAGGAACAAACACGCGTTAGCAATATCATCTGTTTCACCTAAACGCTGCAAAGGAACCTTAGCCGCCATGCTTTCTAGAACCTCTTTAGGCATCGCATTTGTCATTGCTGTTTTGATAAACCCAGGAGCAATCGCGTTCACTGTGAAACCCTTACGGCCTAACTCTTTAGCCAAAGTTTTTGTGAAACCGATAACGCCGGCTTTAGTCGCTGCGTAGTTCGCTTGCCCGAAGTTACCATAAAGACCAACCACACTTGAAATGTTAATTACACGTTTGTGTGAAGAGGCCGGATTGAATTTTTCCAATAAACCTTTTGTTACATTGTAGATACCAGTTAAGTTTGTATTGATAACCGCATCCCAATCAACATCTGTCATTTTAGCGAATGATTTGTCGCGAGTAATACCTGCGTTGTTAACAAGAACGTCTACTGGCGCTGGTAACGCTTTGATAGCTGTCTCGACTGATGATCTGTTGGTTACGTCAACTTGTTGAAAAGTAACTTGTGATGCGTATTTAGATAATTCTTTTTGTGCGTTGTTAAGTGCATCTTGAGAATAATCCCAAACGACAACTTTGCCGCCAGCTTCTAAATATGAAGTTGTTAGTTTAAAACCGATTCCAGCTGCTCCGCCAGTTACAATTGCTAATTTGCCCGCAAAATTAAAATTTAAGTTTGAATTTGTGCTTGTCATAAAATTCCTTTTTCAAAAAGTTTCCAATTTGTATTTCACATCGACCTAAAATTGACAATAACTCTTTACACGGTTTTCGGAAGGAAAATAGGCTATTTGCTCTAGAAACTTTTGCTGGACAAAGATGATTTCCCGGCGCTAGACCAGAGAACTAGAGCGAATAGTTAAACGCAAAAGAATAGCAGATTATCTTAAAAAGATTAAGTCAAGATTGCGAAAGGAATACCAAATGAGAACAATTTCTATCACAGGCACTGGAATGTATGCCCCTGAACGCGTAATTAAAAATTCTTATTTTGATGAATTATATAAAAAAGATATCGGAACTTTTTTGCAAAAAAGCCGCAACATTTCTGAACGTCGCTGGATGACACCCGAACAAACAACAAGTGATTTAATTGTTCCTGCTGCGGAAGAAGCCATGAAAACGGCTGGCATCACAGCTAAAGATTTAGATTTAATTATCGTAGCGACAGACACTCCCGATTACTTGTCGCCATCAACGGCCTCTGTGGTTTCCCACAAACTACAAGCTTTGAAAGCGGGCACATTTGATATCAATACTGCGTGCGCAGGTTTCGTAACTGCTCTTGAAGTCGGACAAAAGATGATGAAAACCGACAACCAGTTTAAATATGTTTTAGTCGTGGGCGCCTACGCCATGAGTAAGTGGTTAAACTTTGATGATTATAAAATTGCCTCTTTATTTGCTGATGGCGCGGGTGCTGCGATTTTGACAGATGCTCCCGTGGGCACTCAAGGGTTCTTAGCTTCTACATTTTATACAGACGCTCAATACCATGATTACATGGGTATCTATGCCGGCGGCAGCTACAAACCAGTAACTCATGATGTGATAGAAAAGAAAGAGCATCTTCTCGCGTTTCCTAAACGCATTCCACCGGAAACAAATGGAATCCACTGGCCACGTTTAACAAATATCATTTTGGATAAAATCCAAAAGCGACCAGAAGACATCAAGCACTTCTTTATGACTCAATTTAATGTTCAAAGTATCTATGAAACAATGGATACGTTAAAATTACCTCACGAAAAAGCCCACTATATTATGGATCGATACGGCTACACAGGGTCGGCGTCTATTGGTATGTGTATGGCCGATGCGGCACGCGCGCATAAAGTTAAAAAAGGTGATTTAGTTCTTATGTTAGGCTCTGGCGGCGGCATGTCTATGGTCGCCATTGCCATGGAATGGGGATTTAATACGTAATTCGTCTTTTTAGGGGGGACCATGATTGCGGAATTGGATTGGTTAAAAAAATGGAGCCATTACGCGCCGAAAACAATTGCGGTTGTTGATGGCGACACCGGTAGAGAATTTACCTATCGTGAAATGTACGATATTTCGCAAAAAGGCGCGCAACTACTGAGTGAAAAATTTAATGTCTCTCGCGGCGATCGCGTAGCCATAATTTCCACTAACGAGTTGGAATACATTTTCCTACTCTTCGCTTTGAAACGCTTAGGCGCCATTCTTGTCCCGATTAATTTCCGCCTAACTCAGCGGGAAGTTGAACATATAGTTTCTGATTGCGGACCTAAAGTTATCATACACCAGCAGGCCTATTCTGAAATCATCAATAATTTACCCGCCGGCATCAAACCTAAACCTTATTCAATGGAACAATGGGCCCAAGATTTAGGAACCGTTGGCGCCAAGAAAACTAATTACGCGGAAGGTGTTATGCCACGCGAATTCGTCAGTGATCCGGCCGACCCTTCAATGATTATTTATACGTCTGGCACCACGGGATCGCCTAAAGGCGCGATCATTTCTCATGAAATGTTATTTTGGAATTCTATTAATACAAGCCTACGACTAAATATATCACAGACAGATGCGACAGTTATCTTTTTACCATTCTTCCACACTGGCGGATTGAACGTTTTAACGACGCCGTTTTTCCATCGAGGCGCAAAGCTCATTTTCATTAAAAAATTCGACGGTGATCAGATTTTAAAACTTTCTGAATCCCACAAAGCCACTATTCTTTTCGGCGTTCCGACAACTATGGATATGATGGCAAGATCAGAGGTTTTCAAGAATGTGGACCTAACGACTCTACGTTATGCCATCGTTGGTGGCGAACCTATGCCTGTGGATTTAATACACAAATGGAACGACAAAGGCATTGCCATTCGTCAAGGTTACGGCTTAACGGAATTTGGTCCGAACGTATTTTCATTGAATGAAGAAGACGCTATTAGAAAAATTGGCTCTATCGGTTTTGCTAACTTTTATTCCGAAGCTAAAATTGTCGACGATGACGGTAAAGAATTAGGCTCAGAACAAATTGGCGAACTTGTCCTAAAAGGACCCATGTGCATGACGGGCTATTGGAAAAATGACAAAGCCACCAAAGAAACGATTAAAAATGGCTGGTTACACACTGGCGACTTGGTTAAAAAAGATAACGAGGGTTATTTTTACGTCGTGGGTCGCAAAAAAGACATGTATAAATCGGGCGGTGAAAATGTTTATCCTACCGAACTGGAACAAGTTATGCGACACTTGCCAGGTGTCCGTGAAGTGGCCGTGATTGGTGTGCCGGATTCTAAATGGGGTGAGGTTGGAAAAGCCTTTATCGTTAAAGAATCAGGCAGCAGCGATCTTACGGTAGATAAAATTAATGATTATTGTGCTAAAAATTTAGCCAAGTTTAAGATTCCCAAGTACTTCCTGTTCGTTCCTGACTTACCTAAAGGGGATTCTGGCAAGATATTGAAGCGCAAACTTTTGGAAATATACCCTAACTAAGACTCTTTTGCCGATAGTCTTTGTTAGGTGACAGAAATTCCGAAACGAGCTGAGTGAAAAACCTGAGTTTAACGCAAAGAATTTCCGTCTACTTGTTTATAGTCGTCTGTGTATCGACGTTTATATTAAATTCTGCGTTTTTCGTAGTCCTACGCTCCCAAAGTGAAGAGCAATTTAAAATCCAGGCTGATGAAATATTGAGCAATGTTAGCCGCTACTACCAAATCCCCCTATGGAATTTGGACTACAACGCTATTTCTGAAGTCACCAACACCTGGCTACAAACGCGATCGGGTGTGGTCGCCATTAAGGTCACCGATGAAACTGGCGGTCTAATCATCGAAAAAACCAAAGACAATCAAAAGCTCGAAACCCTGCTCAAAAAACCATATTTACTACTGAGAAAAGAAAAAATTATCCACGAAGAGCGCCAACACATAGGTTACATTGAAGTGTTATTTTCAAATGCGGATCGAGTTGAGCAAAACAATCTGACGTACATGAAGTCGATTCTATTTAGCTTGGTTTTTGCTTTTATTATCAGTCTTGTTTCCAATCATTTTCTGACTCTGTTCGTACATCGGCCTTTGAAGAATTTGATAGAAGGTACACAGTCAGCGCATAATTCAAATTATACGATCCGCGTTCCTGAAAATGCAGCCGGTGAAATCGGAATTCTTGCGGCGGAGTTCAACAAGACAATGAATCAAATCGAAGATCGCGATCGTCGATTGCATAAACACAATGTCGAATTAGAAGAAATTATTCGCGAGCGTACAGTTGAACTAGATAAGCAACGCGCGACAATGATCAACTCATCTCGATTGGCAGCACTCGGTGAATTTTCAGCGGGTATGTCTCACGAAATAAACAACCCACTGTCGGTTATTATAGGCAAGTCGTCTATCCTGCGTGGCCTTGTAGCCAAAGGTAAAATTGCACCAGAATTTGAAATCCACTTTACTAAAATTCATGAAATGTGTGATCGCATTTCAAAAATTATCAAAAATCTACGATCCTATGCACGCGATGGTTCTAACGATCCATTTGATTTTTTCGATATTGGCCGGTTCTTTACGGATATCGGTGAACTAACTCGAATGAAACTGGATAAACGAGGCGTCGCTTTTAAATTTAGCAACAACTCAAATACTACTCGCATCTATGGAAAAGAAATTCCTTTGTCCCAAGTGATTATTAATTTAATAAATAATTCGGCAGATGCCGTAGAAGATAGTGAAGATAAATGGGTTCACCTTATCATTGAAAGTGATCCCACCGCTCTTTACATCAAAGTTTTCGATTCTGGAAACGGCGTTGCCGAAATCGTCGAAAAGAAAATGATGACACCCTTTTTTACAACTAAGGCTATCGGTAAAGGTACCGGACTTGGCCTTAGTATTTCAAAATCTATTATTGAAGAACATTGTGGTGAGCTCTACTACGACAACAGTCAGAAAAATACATGTTTTGTCGTCAAATTACCTCTGACAAACCAGTCGGTTTAATTTTTCGATAGAACTACTTGCTGGGTCACCTTGTGAAAACCTTTTTTCAAGTTATCAATTTTTTGTTTTTGCCCATTCGGCCATGTGATCTCGATATTTTTTGCTGAATCAAGGTCTCCAAGTCCAATGTGAATCACTTTGTCTGACTGAATAGTGCCATTCATAGCAGTAAGCTGGCGTAATATTTTCTTTTTTCCCACTTCAGCAGTTACGACAGAACCCACAGCATCCATATTTGATCCGGCCGCTCCGACTAATTTCAACACCAAAGAATTATTTTTGATATTCATGTTATTGAGAAAAACTTGTACCGGAGGATACTGATCTCCCCGTATTCCAGGATCCGAGTTCCTTTGAACGACATCCAACTTACCGTCATTATTTAAGTCAGCAAATGCCATCATGTATCCATCAGAAATATTGTCTAATCCTAAACCATATCCAACTTCAGTAAAGCTGCCATCGCCATTATTTCTAAAAACTCGCTTTTTTTGAAACCCCGCTAAACTATAGTTTTTCCCATCTTTGGTTTTTCCGTTCACCAAAATATTCATGATAGATGACTGACTAGATAAATGAAAAAACATCCACCCATAATCTTCCATCGCATTTGAAATATTCACATTTCCTACCGGATTGTTAAAACGTGGAGATAACTTATTGTCCGGAAGTAAATCGAGCTCAAAAAGTGTCATATTCGCGGCCCTTGCGAATTTACTAGAAAGATCTAAATCACTATCGTCTTTGGTTCCCGACCACAAACCGTTTGCTATAAAAATATCTAAATTTCCATCGTTATTATAGTCTATCAATTCAACACCCGACATACCATAACCGGCAAAATCAAGACCGTAAGCTTTGCTTACCTCAGCGAAGCCTTTGCCTTCATTTTTATAAACACGAATTCCCTGGCTACCCGGAGTCGAATATTCAATATCCCAATTCAATCCGCATGAATTATACATTCTTTCGTTTGGTACAAAATTGACGGCTGTCATGATGAAGTCCATTTTGTTATTTCCAAATAGATCACCGAACGCAACACCCATTCCATAATCATGAACACGGAAATTAATTGAATCATTAGATTTGACGAAGCCACCGCCATCGACGCCCTGATATACAGGCGAAAGACGCGTCCGATCGTCAATTACAACGATGTCCATATTTTTGTCCAAATTATAGTCTACAGCAACTGCCGAGTGCGGATAATAATATTGTGGATCAGTAAACCATTCGGCCTTAGGGCGAATCGTATTTTCTATCATTCCTGCTTTCCACAATTCTTCGACATTCTTTTCATAAAAGGCATGCTTTTCATTTCCTTGGTTCATAAAGAAACCGTGAGATAGCAATTGTTGCTTGTTTAACGTCTCGTGCTCTTTCAAGAAAGTGAAATCTTTTGCGCCAGGAAATCCGATGAACAAATCTAGAAAACCGTCTTTGTTGAAATCACCAATTGCCATTGGCATCGCATAGTAATGATTATTTTTAAATAAAATTGAGTTATCTAGCTGCGTGAATTTTTTTCCATCATTTTTATAAATGACTACATCGGAGCGTTTTGTTTCATTTCGATTTTCATTTTCAGGATCAAATCGAACCAAGACCAAATCTTGCTTACCCGTATTAAACAAGTCTACAAAGGCCGCCGATTTTACCAAAGTATGCGGCAACAAACCAGAATCTTTATCCAGTTCAAATTGCCCATTTCCGAGCCCCCTAAATAATTGAGTCTTTCCAGAAGTCGCAATAAACATATCAACGTTACCATCATTGTTGTAATCCCCCATCGCAGTTGCGTATCCGCCACGACGAATGGCCTCACGTCGTAAAAACACAGGTATGTTGGGACTCAGATTAGATGTCATTTCCTTAAACATGTCGGTTCCAGTGGAAACTAGTGTTGAACCTTCAACAAGAGCAATAGAACTAATTTTCCATTTAGATTCTTCTTTCGACACGTTTATTTTTAAATTACCACGACTGTTTATTTTCTCTTTCTTATCGTTAATGAATCTGAAGTCAAATCGAGCTAACAATTCAGCTTTAACTAGATTTTTTAAATTTTTAGAACGCATGCTTTTGTTAGCAAAAACCTGAACTACATCTAGGGACGCATAGTCCACCTGCTTAATCACTTTAGTTTCGTTTTCCATTTTAGCTTTAAAGTCGACTAATGATACCGGCTTTTCAAAAGGCACCAAAGAGTATTCGGCCATAAATTCGCTTGGAAAATTTCGATTCATCTCTCCACGTTGGAACGGAAATCCATTTGACGTAAATTTAGCTCCGAAAATAGATTGAATATCTGCGACATTAACTTTTTGCAAAATCATAGCTTTCAAGGGTTTTATGATATCGCTTTCGATAGGCAAAAACTGTTCTTCATCGATATTACAATGAGCTGCAGAATTGTATTTTGCATCCGCTTTCTTCTGATCAGATGAAATGTGCTTGGTCAATAAATCTAATATTTTTTCGGCCTCTTTTTCTTTAGCCGTAGTTCCGCCAATTGAGACCAAAGATACCAACAAAGCTAGCAACGAAAATTTGAATTTATCCATTTCTCTATCCTTTTAGGGTTTAGAATATATTAGAAATCGAAAGCGTTGGCATATCAAGGCCAAACACTGTGGAACTAACTAGAAATTTCAACTAATGAAATGATAGAATCTGTAGGATTCATATTAGTTTTTAAAAGTCCTTTTCCAGACTCTATCATTCTACCACTTGTGATCAGTCGTTTATAATAGCGACTATTAGTATTAAGCAAAGTAAACGGAATGTAATTGTAGTTTTCGTTAATTCGAATTTTTTTTGTTACATACTCAAAATATCGAAAATAGGGATTCGTCTGGTTTTTAATCTGGCGCACATAGCGACTGTAATCTCTAATTTTTCCCTCCAGAACCTTTGGCAAAAATTCGACTGGATCAAAATCATGAATCGAGGCAAATGGCTCGCTCCGATGCGCCGATGTCGCCGACTTAAGCTCAGAATAGAATCCATCATACATAAGAAACAAAACCTCAGAATGAACAGGGTAAATCTCTCCGTTTTCTTCTGTATAGACAGTACTTTCATGTTTTTTAGCATCTTCCAAATCTAAAAGAGTTTGATCTTTTTGGTCTAGCTTAGTTTCAATACCTTCCACAAACTCTAAATGTTTTTGCAATTCAACGCCACATTGTTTGGTCCAGATAGATAGCTGCTGTATCGATTCCGTATTATCGCAATTAGGCATAATTATAATTTTTATTTTTTGAATATGAGTTGTTTTCTGTATTCTATCAAGCGCACTGATAATTCGGTCGATAGGAACGCGATTCAAAAAGCGCTCACTAAAAGATATCTCAGTTATATCTTTGGCCTTCACATCATTTTCAATTATCTCGACATGCCGAAATAATGCATTGTCTGTCATTGAACTAATACTAAATTTTTCGCCATATTCCCTGTAAAAATCAAACAACACTGGATGATTATCTTTTAGATATTTCAAATCATCTATCGTAGAAACAACGTCATAGTGGTCAAAAATTTCGAATAATTTTTTTAAATGTGTACCCGACGGTACTGAATTTGGAACAAATTTATAAAAATTTTCATCGTCTACCCAATCATTTTGGATATAGCACATATGGCATTTAGCACGACAGCGATATTTTTTTGTAATGCAAAAATCAAGATCAAAGGAAATATTATTTAGGCCATCGTGAAACAAAAAGAAATCTTTTGGATTTTCAATTTTAGGAATATTGATTGCCATATTGACTCAACTATACCCATATCATCTGGGCCGTTGTAAACGGATTTCGTACTCAGTCTTTTTTATTTTCAAGAGCCTCGAGTCGTGAAAGCAAAGCCTGACGTTTAGAATATACTGATTTGTGATACTCCCAGACATAGGGAAGCAATGACTTATAACTGACCATCTTGTGCCCCTCAGCGCTTGTCAGCACTGCGTGGGGAGCAATTTTTTCGACATCTTGAGCCAAAAAGCCAATTCGCCATTCTTTCGAATTTTTAAAACGATATCGATAAGCCTTAAGTTCCTTAATTTTTTCTACCGAATCCGATAGCGGAGCTAAATCTTTTTTAAGCGATCGATCCGAATTAAAAAAGTTTAAATTATGAAGTGGTGCTGCTGGAACATTCATAATATCAATAAACGATGTGTCCGCCGCACCGACGCCTATGTTTAAATTGCCCGTAATGGTCAAATCACCCGTTTTGACTTCGTTTCCATCGACTTTAACAAATAAAGATTCCGGATTCAAACCATTGAACGAAGAACAGTTTAAAACGTTGTTCGCCCCATCTACCTCCGCAACAATATTAATTAATCGACTCAGAGGAACAACTACAGCACCGTTAGTATATTCATAGTTCATTTGGATATTAAAATTGGCACTTGTTCCTGCCACCGCAAGGTTGGATATTACCATACTTCGAAGTGTGATTGGATTAGATACTTCATTCATACCAGTGACTGGAGTAACAAAGACATCTCCCCCGGTAATGTTTTTTATCGAAGGCAAAACTTTGCCATTCACAACAGGATTAATCGCCGCCAAAGTGGAGTTGCAACTTCTTTGAGAATTTAAAAATGCATCCACATTTAGATTAAACGTCTTAATAAATGATTCAGCCTTAAGTAACCTAAGACTGCTATAGCTGCCGACTACCAAACTATTAATACCGGCTATTAAAATTCCCAGCAGGGCTACCGTGACGAGCATCTCTATCAAAGAAAAGCCGTTTCGGCGCTTTTTTACAAAACTCATTTCACTTTTACCCAATGCCGACCATTAACTTCTATTTTGCTGTTTTCTAACCCAAAATATTTGTCTAATTCAGGACGTTTGTAAATAGCCACTATCCGCTCAGGATAGTTAATTTTCTCTTCGTGGGTCATTTCAGTCAAATTACCATTTTCATCGCATGTTAATACGGAGCCAGGTTCATATGTTTTATCCACAAAAGCTAATACCCAACCAGCAACTGCGATAGGCACCTGTTTGATATCAGTGCGTTTTCCGATCGCGAATCCAAATGTGTCCGAAGCTAAACCAATAATAGATTTTTGGTTTCGCTTGTTACAAATACGTGCACCGTCAAACGTATCGTAATAGCATTTTCCAAAAACGACCTCGTCACACACTTGTTGAAAATCAACGATATCATTCCAAACTGCATTCCAAACCCTGGTGGCAGCAAACTGACCACTAGCCACAATATCATTTCCAGCCCCATTTACGATCGTCGTACCATTTGTAATCGTGCAGGCTTGCAGATTAGAAGCCGCATTGGCTTGGGTGCCGATTTGTAAAATATTTGCAATTAAAGATAGTCTTTGCATTTCTGCCTCACTTTATCTTTTGGTTTAGTTTGTTAATTCGTTTTTTAATATCTTTTGCTTCATTTCCTAGCGATACAATAGATCCATGTAGTATCGGCACCAATTCCTGGTATTTCACTAAATCCGACTTTCCATCCTCATGACTAACCAAGCTACTATCAAGGCTCCTGATCTCGTCGGCCATGAATCCATAGTCACTGTTACCGTTATCTTTCCATTTGAAGGAATAACCGCTTACCTGCTTAATTTGATCATAGGTAAAATTCAATTTTGTAAAATCGGTTTTCAAACGTTCATCCGATGGATACCGCATAGACCCCGCATCTTGAATAACGATATTTCCGTTTACTTCGACTTTGCCATTAACACGCAAGTCGTTAAATTTAACATTACTGGTATTGTCTCTGGTTATGAATGGCCCCAAATCCAGACCCAAGCCAGCTCCCAAGCCCGCAGTACATCCGGCAGGATTTGTGTTGTCGACAATTCGAGTTCCCGGATTCCAATTGGCCGGCAACGTGTTTAGTCTAATTTGTCGTGTTTGGGTACGAACAGCCCCTCCGGGAACAACTTCATAGGAATATACTATTTCAAAAGTAAAAACCCCAGTATAGGGTGCTCGTGCACCGACGTTAGAACCCGTATTGAAATTTCGCGCAGTCATTGATTCAATTCGCATATTGCGCGAACCTATGGCGCTATTTGTAGAATATTTAACACTATTATCTCGAATACGAATACCATCACCATTCGGTATCGTAACGCTGCCGCCGACCGCAGGAATAGAATGAGGGGCGAACGTGTTTGTACACTGCTGAGGGTCCGACAATATCAACATAATTTCGGAGTGCATTTCTTCAATTTTTAGAACTCTTTCAGTGGACCCCACCATAGTCTGAACATTGGTAACGATCACAGCAGTAAGCGTACCCAATGCGGCTAGCATGACTGTACTAACTAACATTTCTACAGCTGAAATACCTCTATTGTTCAGAAGCTTCACTCTCAAATTCCTTTCTCTCAAGCAGAGAGATCTGCCGCTCCAATTCCGAATTCTCTTTATCCATTATCCTAATTCCCTCAAGTAGAACAGGTACATCGCTAAAATAATCCAATTGATAATACTTGGTCGTCGGACTTTGCGAAACTAACTCAGGATATATTTTCATAATTTCTTGGGCTTTAAAACCAAAACCCACTTGCTCACTATTTTTCCATTTAAAATGATAACTATTCATTTTGCTAAATTTTTTGAAGTCCAAATTTAACGGTGTGATATCCTGTTTCAAATCTGCATCGGACAATGTAAACAAACCACGTGCTACTAAGTCTCCATTTACAAATAGACGCCCAATCACCCCACCGCCATTAGTACGGATAGTAAGATCGGAGGATTTTGTATCTGAATATCTTTTGGAAATGTTAATATTTAAATTCAAACCACCACTCATAAGAATTGAATTGGGTGGGGCAGAGGCAACACAGCGAACAGCTGCACCGGCCATATTTACACCATTTGCCCAGGCCCCCGGATAAGCGGGGTTTGCTGTACGAATAAACATAATCCGTTCAAAATCCTTGGCATGTCCTTCACCGTAGGGAATCGTATACACTATGGTCAATTGTGCGACGGAATTAAACGGAGGAAATACGGTAGTCCCATCCGACACGTAATTAGAAAGTGTCATGCTTTTAATTGTTACATTAGTAACATAGCGCTGGGTTAGGTTAAAAACTTGTAAGGCCGAAGCAATCACCGGATTATTATCCAAAATAAACGGAACGTTTGCCGTGGGAGTGGCTTTTACGACAGTACTAAAAGTATTGAAGCAACTTTGATCATCCAGTAACTGAGCAAAAATTTGTGCGTGCAATGTATCAACATTCATTCGCGAGCTAATTTCATTCACCATATTTCTATTAAGAAAAATTAGTCTAGCAACAGAGGTTGCAACAACACTAAAAACGCCAGCAAGGATCAACACTTGAATCATTGTTGATCCAGCCCGATTCCAGTACCTTTTTTTGAAATTTTTAGGAAGAGATTGCATTCGGTCTAATTTTAATTCTAAAATTGAATATATGGAAAGAAGAAATGTAATTAAATTTTTCCCCTGGGTTTTGTCGGTCTTTGGTCTTGGCGTAGCACAAGCTGGAGTATTTTCACGAGTTAATCCAACCACTACTGATTCAAATAAATACCATTTTCTTAAAGGAAACGAGGTATTTTCACTGCCAGCCAATCCTATGATTGGCGACTCAATTGTATTCATTCATGAATCACATGACTGGGAAAAAGAGCCCGCAGTTATTAAATCAAATGGCTTCAACCTAAACGGTAAACCGAACGATGATTTGCTGGTTGATATAAATCAATCATTTGGCTTAAGATTCCTAGGTAAAAAAGCTGGATGGCAGTATTTCAAAGCGTAATTTATTAGTTGCGCTAATTAGTTGCACTATTGGCATCGGTATTTTTTACCAACTAATCCCAAAACAACCGCCTCACCTTATTAATAAACTAAACCACTCATTTAACTTGGATATTTCAGAACTGAATGACGAGTTGGTCACAGAACTCGAAGGGGCACAAGCTTCTTGCGCGCTGACAGGATGCCGACTTTTCATTCGAGTTAAAAGCAATATCAAAGCCAGTTGTGATTTTATCAAATTCTCATGTCAGTATTCAGAAAGTTCTAATTCTTATGTTCAGAATTTAAAACAATTAGAAAAATTAAATCCCAAATGGGACACCTACCTTATTTACGACTTCGACATCAACGAATTTAACTATAAAATCACAGAGTTCAAACTACCGCCCCAAAACACAGTTGGGAAAAATATAAAATCCTCACCCTTCCTATTTAGCGATAAAAACTTTACCGACTTGATAAAAAAAGATCTTGAATTCTATGCTAATAATTTTAGATTTTTAATAATCGGTTCTGATTTGGACTTACTATTTGCGCTTTCACCACCGGGTGAACCTAGATTAAAAAACGAAATCGCTGCATTTTGGGAAACGGTTTTTGAAATTAAACAGACATACCCGAATGCTAAAATCTCTACATCCCTTTCTTATGAACATATGCGAGGCACCAATTTTTGGATTCAAATGGATATCGAAAATATTAAAAAATTAGATTTTTTTAGTATGTCTTCGTCACCACTCTCTCTTCGCTGGACTGAGTATTCAAATTTCTTTATTCAGCTCTATCTATACACGGAGGACAAAGAAGACCTTCTGAATAATTACTATGATGCTCTAGATGAGTTCGTAACTGCTCAACTACCTATAGTTCTAACCGAATTCCATTTTCCATTAGAGGCAAACGATCCCTATCGATTTCAAGCATTTTTGGAGCTGTCTAATTTCTTTACCTATTTTAAACATGCGACGTTCTGTATTAAACCTAAGCCTACACCATCCAGTTACTTGAAAAAAACGACTTTTCTTTCGATTAAAAATTTTAATGAACTGAAGAAAACTCTTTAGAAAAAGCGTCGTTTTGATTTGAGACAGACACCCCGTTTTGCCTTGAAATGACTATGATTTTTCAGTACTATTAAATATCTGATGAAAGGTAACTTATGATTAAAAGTTTGCTTATAAGTTTTTTAGCCTTTAGTTCTTTGGCCCTTGCGGAAGAAAAGGATCCACTTGAATTAAATAAAAAAGTAGTTCAATTCGTCGAGGCCAATTTAGGCAAAAAAGTATACGAGGGCGAAGCTGTCGATTTGCCGCAAGAGGCCCTTAAGGCATCAGGCGCGAAATGGAAATTTGAAACCGAGACTGTGTTCGGTCAAGAGGTGAATACCCGCAGAGACGATATTGAACCCGGTGATATAATTCAGTTTGATGATGCCGAATACGAAAACAAAGACACTAAAGAGGGTTGGAAACTTGGAAATATGACGGTTGTGGTTATGACCGTAAATAAAAAAGAAAATAAAATTAAATTTGCGGTGCAAAATTTATTTAATAAGCTGTTTGTCACTACACATGACCTAGAAATGAATACTTTAAAACGCGGTAGACTGAAAATTTTTCGCCCCCAACCGGGTGTCGCAGATGTACAATCTGGAACTGACAAAGAAAGCAAAACCGAGTAACTTTAAACCTGTATTTCTTTTTCGTGAACTCGTTTGTGCTGAATCACGGATCTGTATTTAAAATTCAATTGCGCACGAAAACCATCCAAATTTTTTATTAAAAACATACACTTTATAAAGATTGGAAAGACATTCGGATGGTGCATATCTGGTTGCCTAGAAATCCAATTTTTAATTTTATCTAGTTCTACGCATTCCATCCTTTCGGACACGTCGTAGATTTTGCAACCCTCTATAAAATCTTGGTCTAGCGGCATTTCAAAATAAAGCGCAATTTTTTGAAATGAAGTCGGGCACGATTTATAAATAGACTTAAAATCATTTACCAGGACAAAGAAACCAAATATTTCCTCTATTTGATCCAACTCAACTGGGTCTAGTTCGCTCTTTGGCTGCGAAACGCGCAACCAAAGAGGACGACAGTAGTCGTGTGAATACACGTGAATAAACTGAAAAACAACGTCATCTAAATTTTCTACACATCGGATAAATCGACTTCTATTGTATTTACACGTCGAATCTCTCTCATCCAAAAACGTATCAGAATCGGGACACACGAAAAACTTAAATCTTTCTAAAAATGAATTCAGAAACGAATCCTTAGGATTCTTAGCATCTGCTAGAATATAATTTTTAAATTCACTAGAGCGAATCATTTGATCGAGTGCGTAATTCGCTTCGGATAAGCAATCGTCGACGACTAATTGTCGTACACTATTTACTTTTTCCTCTAGAATTGTTTTGTCCCACATCTAAACTAGGCTACACTGGTAATCTAAAAAGGGCATTATTTTTTTCGGAGCTGACATGGACAAAATATTAAAACTAGAGAACCAAATTAAGAATCTACATTGCGAATTAGAATCTCATTCGCTTTATAAAAAGATAGTGGATCTTAATTCCATGAAAATGTTCATGGAAACTCATGTGTTTGCCGTTTGGGATTTTATGTCTCTTTTAAAACGCTTACAGAAAGACATAACATGCGTCACTGTTCCTTGGCGCCCTTCGCCACATCCAAAAAAATTGGTTCGACTTATAAACGAGATCGTTCTGGGCGAAGAAAGCGATGTCGATCCTGACGGTGGTGCTATCGATCATTTCTCTCTGTATATAAATGCTATGAAGGAAGTCGATGCAGAAACTCAGTCTATTTGGAAGTTTATCGAATCTCAGGACTACCACGCACTTCCCCTAACAATTCGTAAATTTGTTTCATTTAATATCAATATGGCAATGACTGGCAGTCTACACGAAGTAGCAGGAGTATTCTTTTTTGGAAGAGAAAAACTAATTCCTGATATGTTTAGAGGGCTACTTAAGGATATCTGGAAAACTGAAAGCTCCAGTCAGTTTCCTAAATTAAAATATTATCTTGAGCGCCATGTTGATCTAGATGGTGGCGAGCATTCTCATCTAGCAAACGAAATGTTACTTACACTTTGCCAAGGCGAACCGAGCAAAATGGAAGAAGCGCTAACAGCTGGAATCGCCGCACTTAAACTTAGGTTGGAGCTATGGGACTTTGTTGAAAGTCGTTTACAGGAGCAGCCTGAGGCCTTGAGTGTATAGAGACATTCTCTTCAACTAGTTCTACTACCGAATTGAACATGAGCTCAAATGCACTTAATTGAATTTCTGTGTAGTGAGCTTTTTCAATTAAATGATTCAGATGAAAAACATCAAATGACAAATCGATCGGACAACTTGATTTACAAAGTCGAGAAACGCTACAGTTTTCGCAAAATCCATCTTTAGTAAGATTGACTCCCTTAAGCTGAATTTTTTCTAAAGCATCTACTGTGCCCTGTAAGTGACCATTACCAGTGTTTTGGCATGTGCGAACATTTCCGTTAATATCAAAACTGATGAGATCATCTAAATCGACTCCACAATTAGACCTAAACGATACCGGCCGTTGCTGCTTTAAAGTAACCGCGTATGGCAATGCTCCATTACCGAAATGAAAAAGATTTGTTCTTAACAATTTATTTTCACCCGTCGAACGAAGTTCATCTTTGTGGCGCTTAAGATAACGCTTCAAAATATCAGAGTACTTCTGAATATGTTCACCGTGGATAATATGGCTATAAGAGTTCTTTGATAAAGTCTTGTCGTAAACACGTCCCAATTCAAAAACCAAATTAACTGGCGCCAAACCATTTTCTTTTAGGAAGTTAGCAAAAAAATCGTTAAGCGCGAACAAGTCGTAATTGTACAAAGAAATAACAGGATTAAAACTAAATTGAACTCCTGCTTTTTGTAAATTTTTGAGAACATCGATTTTTTTATGTAAAAACTCTGGTCCTCGTAAAAGTACGTGCCCTGGCCCATCATGGCTAATACCAATAGTTACTTTACCTTTCAATGAAGCAAAGAAATCTACGTGTTTATTCATTAACGTGGTGCCATTTGTTGGAATATACCACGTCAGACCAACGCGATCTAATTGGCCCATAATTTCGATGATATCTGGCCAATAAAGCAGAGTTTCACCGCCCCAGAGCTCGACCCGTTCTAATCCACTAACGTTTATATTTTGCTTAAGACGCTGAATAAACACCTGCGTATTAGCATTTTTAGCGCGCTCGTTAGCATTACCGATATCTTTTTGAACACAATAACCACAGCTATAATTACAAGCATGACCCAAAACTATTTTTATGGTTTTAGGATTTTTTGATTTACCCAGCGACGACGTTGGTAGAGACATCTTTTCAGAATCGAATTCAAAATTGAGTCTATCACCATCACTATTAAAAAGAGCGTGGTTTGCATTCTCGTAATAAAAATATTCGCCGGTGCCAATAACTTTAAATTGTGCAAATGACATGACGTTATTCCTTATCTTTGAATTCAATTAACGGTTTAATTTCGCCTAAATCTTCATTGGCTTTGACTAGTAACCCATATTTTGTTTCTACAGCCAAGCCTTTAGACACTAACGCTTTATAGTATTTAGTAAATGGAGGCAGCACGGGGACAGGAATAAAATTGTAGTCTTTGTGTACCTTTAAATGCTGGTATAAATACGCATAATAAGGATTCACCTTTTCCCCACCGGCCGATGGTAAATTATTTTTACGTGTACTTAGTGTATCGGCTAAAAAAGTGCGAGGCTCAAAATCGTACAATCTAGAATAAGATGTGCCGGCCTCAGTCGTTGCGGCCTTCAAGGCTATATAAAAAAGATCATACATCAAAAATAAAGATTGCGATCGCGAAGCGAAACTTTGGCTTAAACTCTCTAATACTGAATCATTGACCTCGAAAGACACTTGCCGAACGGAACACCAGCTATGCAGTTGCTTTTCATTTTCACCGTTGGGTGACAAATGACGATAGAAAACTATTTTTCGAACAGGAACCCGTTTATGGATTTTATCTATTTTATCCATTATATTGGATACACTTTGACGAACTAAAAACTCTTCGCTTAAACATATTTCGTGAATACCCAAAGGAAAAAATTCTTCGGTTAATAAGTCGAAATGACGAATAACCGCATTGTCATTTAGGGAACTTAAATAGAATCTATTTTGATTAACGACATAAAATTGCCAAAGATGAGGAAACTCATCTTTGATAAATTTAAGGTCGTCAATAATCGAAACCATCTCAAAATAACCGAACACCTCGAACCAATGTGCAGCCGTTTGTTCGGCAATTCGAGAGGGAGCAAATTTTTTAATTTGAGTGGAAGAAATCCAAAAATCTTTAGTATAGCAATTTTTGCAATTTGCAAAACACCGATACTTTTGAAGCACAGAGAAATTCAAGTCGTAAAGAATACGATCCAATCCATTATTTTTTAGAAAATAATTTTTAGGATGAGTTCCATCCGGCGCCAGAATTTCCATGATTTATATTCCGATTGATTCGAGCAAACTACGATGACGCTTCAACTTAAAAAGATGATTTAGACTGAATTCCATATAAGAATAAAAGCTAGAACATTTGTCCGGCCGAGGTGGATCCATGTCAAACATCGCATAATAGTATTGAAGACCGCAAACATTTCGCTTCGGGCATTGGATACACTGAGGCCTAATTTTCGCAAGGCCCTCCGGACGAAAATGATTTCTTTCCAATTTAAAGGGAGCTCTCCATTGCCCCAAGCGAAACTCCGGGTACTTGTATTCTATAAACTGATATTCGGGATAAATATATCCATCTGGTGCTAGTACGACCTGCTTATGATTGGAATAATAATCTTTATCAATTTCCTGCGAATGTCCATCCAAGGCAACATTAATGCCACTGACATATAACAACTGCACAAACTGCAAGAACGATGAAAATAGTCGCTTCAGGTCAACATCATCGCCCGCTATTATAGTCTTAAATTCTTCAAGGCCTCTTTGATGTCGTAGTAAAATTAAATTTAAAGAATTGATTCTATATTTCTTATACAAATTCACGATTGACGAAAAAACCTCGACGTCGAAGGCTTCCTTACGATTTGTCGGGATAACATACTGAAGCTGCTTGTCTATATTTAGATCATCTAAAAACTGCAACGTTTCATGAATTCCAAATTCAGTTCGGTTCTCGAGTTGAAAGTGAAAATCATAGCTAATGCTGACATAAAGATAATCTTTATACTGTCTAAAAAATTCAGCATTTTTGAGTATCAAAGAGCCATTTGTTTGAATATAAAATCGTGCATTGAAGCCACCTTCGTCGACCATCGATTTTACGATCTTTTTAATCGTATCGATATAAAGCAACGTCTCGCCACCATGAAAAGAAATCATGGGTTCAGCACCAGTTTGGTATATAGCTAATAAAAATGCAGCTAGATCCTGATCAAATTCCATCTTTTGCACACCGGTCTTTTTAATAAAATCCCGGTCACAATAACGGCAATTAAAATTGCATGCGCCACCGACATATATGGAAACGTCTTTAAGATTTTCTAAATCATTGCGTTCTAACTTATAAGGAGAGCATTCTGTTGGCAGCATGTTCTTCCTCACTCTTTCTCTTGAATTGTGCATTATCAAGGATAAGTAAATGCAACATCGCTAAGAAATATATTTCTTCGTATTGAGTCGCTGTATACTGGTATGAGCGCGGGACATCAAAACCATTTCGTTCACAGAAAAAGCTATAGAACTCAAACGCGTTAATAGGATCTAACGAACGAGCCTGGTTAATAATAGTTGGCACTTCTGAAGTGTAGTTTTCAAATCCGTCCACAATCATTTTTTTGAAATAGGCATTTAAATGCTGATATGAAGGCAATTCGGCTGCGTATGGATCGATATCAGAAGCCAAGAAATACTTCTTAGCAATCCATTTTTGCATCAAGTGCACCATAGCTTTAGCCATTACGACTTCGCCTTCAGCCTGAACTGCAGAATGGATATTATTGAACTTATTAAAGAATAATTTCTTAGTTAAATCATTACGTAGTTCTAGGAATAATCTCACAATACGCTTACACATGCCGTCTGGCCGGAAAGGCACACCGGATGTCGCCAAGTTACCAGCTGGACACTGATAGCAATACCCTTTTAAATCACAAGTTTTACATTCCTCATGCGTAGTTAGTGCGCTCACATATTTCTTTTGGAAGTCGACATATCGATCAACATAGATTTCGTCGTTAAAAAGATTACCCAGCATCATCTTACCAAACGTTTCTTTGATATTAGTGAAGAAATAACATCCGCTGAAATCACCCGAAGCGTCCATCGCGATCATGTCTGATCCGACCATACAGTTACTATTTCCTTTAGATCCAACACCTTCTGCAAACGTGATTTTAAAATCAGGATACTTTTCGATCGCATCAACAATATCAACATGCATTTTATTCCACATTTTTTCGTCCCAATCGATCGCGCCGTTAGTACGAGACAAGATAAGCGGATGAATAATAAAATTCTTAATTCCTTTATCATAAAGACGCTCGATATAACCCGATAGACGCGGAACACTTTCTTCGTTGATAGTACAGCGGATGCAAACTTGGTGTTCGTCCTTCTTGCTTTGTGGAATCAGCGTTAACATATTGAAAATATGATCGATACCCTTTTGCCCAATCTCACGCTGATCTGTGGCTGCATCGTCTGTATCTAAGGAAATTACGATTTGGGTAAAATCATAATCGAAATATTCTTTTACGAACTCTGGAGTCAATAAAAGACCATTTGTTACGATACTCACACGAACGCTCAATCGATTCTCACTGAGGGTATCTTGGTAAGTGCGACAAAATTCGGAAATCAACTTTTTTTGTGCTAGTGGTTCACCGCCAAAAAATTGAAACAACTTTCCGTCATCGTTATTTGCCGTCATTAAAAAATCATACATTTTTTTTAATTTTGGCAAATCGAAACGTCCGTAATCCTTCTTGTGCTGCTCAAAACAGTATTTACACGACAAATTGCACGCATTAGTTAGAATTAAATTTAAATATTTAAGTTCAGAAAAAACAGTCTTACCTGCTTCTTTGACGGATACTCGGCGTTCATTTGGATCAACCTTTACATATTGTATCTTACGACCTGAAACTTCGTCGACGATTTGATCCACCAGTGAAACCTGAGTTTTTAAACCCGTGCCTGTTAATTGCCCATCCAAAGACATGAATCCTCCACATATGTAGCTAAGTTATGGAGAGTCTATAACTGGCTAGTAAACGAGCACAAGAAAATTCAGTGACAATTTTTCAAAAGAATTGCCGACCGTTATATAATCATACATTTGTGTTCCCTTTATCTGAAGAGAAACAAACGATGTTTGCGGAGTCGAAGGAGCCGAAAAGGTAAATTTATCTTTATTTTGATCAAATTTAAGAGGGGTCTTCAGTTCATAACCAAAGCCATTCGAAAAATTTTCATCATTCATAACAACTTTTTCGTTAAAAACTTTCAACGTGAATGACTCGCCAGCTTTCACACAAACTGTTTGCGTTGGCAAAAAGTGGCCATAGTCCATCTTGATTACGTTGTCGGAAAATTCGGCTGCGATCAATTTTGAACGAATAGAATTTCCCGTGTCCGAAAAAACTACACGGCCTTTCTGATCATCAAATATACCATCATTGGGTCCATTGACCGTAAACGCGTCAACGGCCACTAAATTATTCATAATGCATGCGTAGGCATCAGAATTATTCATTTTAAACATATAAAACAATGAAATGATTTGATCGCCACGCAAAGGCTGCTTAGTGGTTAAACTGTAAAAAATCTTTTCTGACTCTTCAAAGTAAAATGGCTGAGCCCCTGCTAAAATAGAAGGAGTCGAAACTATTTCTTCTTTTGTTACAACAACACCATAAAAAACGACAGGGTGGTGATTTAAATAGTCAAAAAAATCGGTGAAAGAAAAAGCGGATGATATAGGAGTTTTAAATTTAACTTCGCCACCCTCAACAATAACAAAACCACTATCCATTCGCATCAGAGTGAAAAGTGCGTTGGCACGAACCAACTGACCAAAATTCATTTTATGCAGTTCATTGATAGCACCCGCCGTATCGAAGAATATCGAAGGTGTATAGTCGCCGCTTTTTATAAAGAGAGTTTTCATAACGTTCCGCGTGTGCAATTGCAGTTGCAGTTGCAGTTGCACGCCGTTCCATAGTCATCAAAAAATACGTGTGTATGATTTAGCAAGTTTTCTAACACAGTCACCATATCCTGCATTTTCTGCGCGGTAATCTTGTCACTTTGAACCACGGCCGTCACTCCGGGTGCAGCAGATGGGGTCGTATTACTTGTATTTTCATTACTTGATGGCATACGTCGTTAGTCTATGATGTTAGTTCCAGTTGTCAACTATTGGATGTCGGTGGTTCGCCGTAATTCCCATGACACGTCCAATATAATAATTTGCTACAGCAACGCGTATAGTATTACCTTGTGGAGCCGCAGGCGCTACGATTGCCGCCGGAAGCGGAACCATATTTCCAGTTGTATCCGATACCGACGATGATGGGAACGGATTCGCATTTCCATAAGCGACGTAATATATATCTGTAACAGTATGTGTATGACTTCGAAAGGCATTGTATATTGTCACAAGATTTAAGACGTCCGCATTATATATAATATTGCCAGGATTAAAGCGTGCACGATACTGAGCAAAGGTTTGTGGTAGTCCAGTAACAGGGAAATTTGTTGTCGTACTTACTTGCGCCATATCCATATTTAATCATTTATTAGAGGCTTTTTACTAATAAATTTTAGTTAAAATTAATTTGTAAAAATAGTTCTGGATCATTAGCCGGACCTAGACTTTGGTACTTTCAGACCTATCCATCAACTTTTAGGAAAGAGAAATACGTTATCGTTTCAATATAACACACGTCTCAATCTCAAATTGAGACAAACATAAATTTATTTTTATTTATGTCCCTGACGCCGATACAATTTAAGTGAGGGATCAATGAAATTACTATTATTTTTTTCTCTAAGCCTATTCTTAATCTCTTGCCAAACCAATATGGCAAGGCAATTCGAGCGCATTACTCCCGGCACTGATAAAGATGCTGTTCTTGATCGTCTCGGGTCCCCTCGTAACATTACACGAATGAATGGTGAAGATCGGTGGTACTATTTGTACTATCAAGATGAAATTCGCCAGCAAAAAGAAGTGCACTTTAAAGATGGCGTTGTGATTTATGTTGGCGACAAGAAAAAACCAACACCAGAAATTGACCCGGTTGCAGTCGACACTAAAAACGCGGAAGTGGAAAAACAGCTTGAAGATGAATCTCAACGCAAAAAAGAAGCTTCAAAAAATGCCTACACAAATTATATGAAATACCAAAAGAAACTCAAAAAGGAAGACGAAGTACAGTATCTTCCAGAGTTTGAATCCGTAGAGTAAAATTACCGACTAATATTATTTTTTTAAAATTTTAGGTTGAGCCAAGTTATTGTTATCAATACTTGGCTTTTTCATTTCTTCGGCTGCCGGCTTTTTTTCATCTTTCACACCGTAGTGAGTTTTTACTTTGGCCACCGTTTTTTTAACTTGGCCTTCAATTGTTTGCGCATCTTCGTAATCATCGATGCTCTTAATATCTATCTTTTCATATTTGCGCTTTTCCGTAATACCCACATCAGGGTAACGGTACTTTAATAACTGTGCGCTTTGATTATAGTCTTCTAGCAACTTGGTTAACTCTTTATGTTCTCGCAACAGCTCGCCCACCAAAGCTTCAGCTTCGGCCTTACTTTTCGCGCTATTTTTGTGATGGATAATCTCTTTAATCGTATCTTCTTTGGATTTAATTTTAGCTTTCAGCGAGCTTAATGATGTAACGACGTCCATCCATTCTTTCGTACGCTCCTGCTGCTGCTTTTCCTCAAGCGGAATTTTCTCTGGAGCCGCTGCTGCCGCGGGCGCACCACCGTGCTCACCGCCACCTTCGTTAGCGTGCAGAACACTCGTGCTTAAACAAAAGATCAATGCGATCACACTACTGCGTCGAAACATGATGCCTCCAGTTGAGCACTAAGCCTAATGCCGTAATACGCTTCACAAGAACGATGATCTTCGGTGCGGAAACATTTGAAAGTGTTAGCTTACCGTCTTTCATGTTTTGTGTAAGGTCATCGATGTTCCAGCCAAAACGTTTATCTTCCAGAGCTTCTATCAGATCACGTTTTGTTTCACCTAAATCAATTCCGGAAATTTCGATATCAAATGATAGCAATCCTGTTTCAGAGACATCGTTCCCAAAGTTCTGCACATCATCCGTAAAATTTTTAAACGCATTACTCTGGGGTTTTGGTGTATGGGCTTTTGCCGTCTGCGGAGTTGGTTGCTGAATCGGATCATCAGGCAATGGATTCATTTCTGGCAAAGAATTCATTTCCGGTTGAGGCTCATCTTGAGTGGCTTGAATATTAAATAGATCGTTAGATTGTGGTTGATCCGGATGCTGTGAATACGGATCGTTTTCCGGTGTTCCATAATCCAATGTCATTCCACCATCTAAAGGCGGCAACATCTGGCTAGCGATCGGTTCCTCAGTTTGAATGTTGGGTTCTTCATCCGGCTGCTGGTTGGCAACTAGGTCCGCAGCCAGAGGTTCTTTAGAATTTTCAGGAGCACCGTCAAAGCCGATAAAAAATTCGGCATTACAGTGCTCACAACGATAGAGCGTT